>NZ_RQSI01000032.1:0-48000 GCF_003856955.1 Novosphingobium sp. LASN5T | reverse complement strand
ATCCGCGCTCGGTGATCTGGGCCACCGCATCACGCTTGAACTCATCACTGAAATTGGGCTTTCCCATCATCGCCTCCTGTCCTCAAAATTAGGATCGAAGGCGTCCAGAAATCTAGGGGCTACTCAGGATGACTAGCTCCTGGTTTTACAGAAGCCTTGCTTTCAAAATCTGCTTCCGTTCCTGACCTGCTTGTATACCGGGTTGCAGCAAATCTCGCAGCAAACGAACACGCCCTGCCGGCCCCGCGATTTCCTGCAGGGGGTTTTGAACAGCCCGCGAACTTGCGCCGGGATGCGTGCGAAGTTCCGCGTCGAAGCTTCCGGTCAGAACGAGGTGATGACCGAGCGGGCAATCGCGCCGTGCTTCAGGTCTTCGTATGCCTCGTTGATCTCGGAGATGTTCACCTCACGCGAGATGAGATCATCAAGATTGAACCGACCCTGCAGGTAGAGATCCGCATACATCGGGATGTCATGCTTGATGTTGCTTGATCCCATGAAGACGCCCTTCACCTCGACCTGGCGCACGATCACGTCAAGACCGGCGACGGGGAAGGTCTGTCCGGGACGGTGAAGGCCGACGAGATATGCCGTCCCGCCCGGTCGGACCAGTTGAACCGCAAGTTCCGTGGTCACGGGCAGTCCGATCACCTCGAAGGCGTGGTCCGCACCGCGCGGCAGGATTTCTTTGACCGCGGCGACGGCGTCCCGTTCACCCGAGTTGATGAAGTCGGTCGCGCCGAACTTTCGGGCGAGTTCTTCCTTCGCGGGCTGGTTGTCGATCGCGATGATATGCGAAGCGCCGGCAAGCTTCGCTCCTGCGATGGCGTTCAGGCCAACACCCCCGACTCCGATCACGACGACGGTGTCCCCGGTCTTGAGGTCCGCCGAGTTGATCGCCGCTCCCGCGCCCGTGATCACGCCACAACCCAAAATCGAGGCCTGCGGGAAGGGCACAGCCTCGGGAATCTTCACGAGCTGGTTCTCGTGGACAAGCGCCTGCTCGGCGAAGGCGGCGGTTCCCCAGCCGGTGTACACCGGCTTGTCGTCCGACATCCTCGTAAGCCGCTGACCGTCGCTCGTCGCGCGCATCGTCTCCTCGGGATGCTCGCACTGGTACGTGCGACCGGACAAGCAGGAGACGCAATGACCACAGAACTGCACGAGCGATCCGACCACATGGTCGCCGACCTTTAGCTCGCGGACGTCCGGTCCGACTTCGCGAACGACGCCCGCCAACTCATGACCGAGCACGGCCGGCAGGGGCACACCATAGTTCGCCTCGGCGAGATGAAGATCGGAATGGCAGAGCCCGCACGCCTTGACGTCGACCAGTACCTCCCTGCCCTTGGGTATATCGATCCGGACATCCTCCACGTCGAAGCGGCCCTCGTTGGCGTTCAGAACAGCTGCCTTCATACCCCATTCACCCTTCTCGCCGATCCGCCACCAGAGGGGGATCTTCCCGCTTAAGGAAGGGGTTTGAGAGCGAAGCAGCCAGCCCTACCCCGGTATGGCCCCACCCGAACTCCGTATACGAGCGGCTCGCAGAAATCGCGCCCCCATACCGAAGTATCCTCGCGCCTCCGCCACTTAGATGGCATTCCGTGCTGCGAACCGACATCCTCGGGCACGTTCAGACGGGAGGCCGCATTGTTGAATGAAGCAAGAACGGCCGCCGCCAGCAGCGCCTCTCAGGAGCCCATGATCCTGATCGTGGACGACGATCAGGATATCAGGGACAGCCTGACGGATTTGTTCGGGTCGGTCGGCATGCGGACGACTGCATACGGCAGCACCAACGAGATGTTGGGCGACACGCTGCCCGACGGCCCGACCTGCCTTGTCCTCGACCTCCGACTGCCCGGCTCCAGTGGTCTCGAACTGCAGGCGCAGCTGGCGAGCCAGGGCGTCGACATCCCGATCATCTTCATCACGGGCCATGCCGATGTTCCCACGTCGGTTCGCGCCATGAAGGCAGGCGCGCTGGACTTCCTGTCAAAGCCCTTCCGCGAGCAGGAGCTTCTTGATGCGGTCACGGATGCGCTTCGCCGCGATGGCGAGCGCCGCAGCGCGCAGCGTGAGCGCGACTCGGTCCGCCAGCTCGCGCAAGAACTCACAACGCGAGAAATCGACGTGCTGAAGGGCGTCGCGCGAGGCCTCCTGAACAAGCAGATCGCCTATGAGCTCGGGATAACCGAGGTCACCGTAAAAATGCATCGATCCAGCGCCGGCAAGAAACTCAAGTCGATCTCCGTCGCGGACATGGTGCGGAAAATCGATCTCCTCGGTCTCTGAGTGCTCGCAGGCAACGGGACGCGCTCTATGCGTTCATTGCCGAGCATCGCGATCGCTTTGGCGCGCGGGCAGCGACAAGGTCCATGGCTACCGCAAGCGGCACGATGTCCTGCTGCATCATGGCGCAACCTGTTGACCGAGCGGCGGGGGAGAACGATCCTACTCGACGGTAACGCTCTTCGCGAGATTGCGCGGCTGGTCGACATCGGTGCCCTTGGCCACCGCGACATGATAGGCCAGCAACTGCACCGGCACCGCATAGACAAGCGGCGCGATCAGCGGATGGACACGCGGCATCTCGATCGTGGCAAGGCAGCCCTCGCCCGCTTCGGCCAGTCCATCGGCATCGGATATCAGCACGATCTTGCCGCCCCGCGCCCGCACTTCCTGCATGTTGCTGACGGTCTTCTCGAACAGCGGCCCGCTGGGGGCGAGGACGATCACCGGCACCGCTTCGTCGATCAGCGCGATCGGGCCGTGCTTCATCTCGCCCGAAGCATAGCCCTCGGCGTGGATATAGCTGATTTCCTTGAGTTTCAGCGCGCCTTCCATCGCCAGTGGATAGTCCGGGCCGCGCCCCAGATAGAGCACGTCGCGCGCCGGCGCGATCAGCGGCGCCATCGCCGCGATTTCCTCGTCGTGGCTCAGCGCGGCGTTGAGCGCAGCCGGCGCTTCCGCCAGCTGGTTGACGATATCGGCTTCCTCGGCCCGGTCGATCATCCCGCGCTTGGCCGCAAGATGCGCCGCCAGCGCCGCCAGCACGGCAAGCTGGCACGAGAACGCCTTGGTCGAGGCGACGCCGATCTCGGGACCGGCGTGGGTCGGCAGCAGCAGGTCCGCCTCGCGCGCCATCGAACTCGTCGGCACGTTGACCACCACCGCGATGGTCTGCCCGGCCGCCTTGCAGTGGCGCAGCGCAGCCAGCGTATCGGCCGTCTCGCCCGATTGCGAAATGAACAGCGCCAGGCCGCCCGGCTCCAGCACCGGATCGCGATAGCGGAATTCCGAAGCGACATCGATGTCCACGGGCAGGCGCGCAAAGCGTTCGAACCAGTACTTCGCCACCATGCCGGCGTAGTAGCTGGTGCCGCAGGCGACGATCGTGACGCGGTTGATCTTCGACAGGTCGAAATCGATCTGCGGCAGCGCGACGGTCTGGTCCACGCGGCGCAGGTAGCTGCGCAACGTCTGGGCGACGACGATCGGCTGCTCGAAGATCTCCTTCTGCATGAAGTGGCGATAGTTGCCCTTCTCGATCGCGGCCGCCGTCGCTCCGGAGGCGACGATCGCGCGCTTCACCGGGTTGTTGTCGACGTCGAACACCTGCGCACCATCGCGCGTGATGATCACCCAATCGCCTTCTTCAAGGTAGGATACCTTCTGCGTCAGCGGCGCAAGCGCCAGCGCATCGGAACCCAGATAGGTTTCGCCATCGCCGTAGCCCACGACCAGCGGCGAGCCGAGCCGCGCGCCGATGAGCATTTCCGGGTGCTGGCGGAAGGCGATGGCCAGCGCGAACGCGCCGCGCAGTTGTGGCAACACCGCCCGGACCGCGTCCTGCGGCGAAGCCCCCGCCTCGACCTGTTCGGACACCAGATGCGCGACCACTTCGGTATCGGTCTCGCTTTCGAACCGGCGCCCACGCGCGATCAGGGCATCGCGCAACGGGCGGAAGTTCTCGATGATGCCGTTGTGGACCAGCGCTACCTCGCCCGTGGCGTGGGGGTGTGCGTTGCTGGTGGTCGGCGCGCCGTGCGTGGCCCAGCGGGTGTGGGCGATCCCGATCAAGCCCGGCGCCGGATTGCGCGCCAGTTCGACCACCAGGTTGTTGAGCTTGCCTTCCGCGCGGCGGCGGACGAGCTGCCCATCGTGCACCGTACAGACACCGGCACTGTCATAGCCGCGATACTCCATCCGCCGCAGGCCATCGACAAGCCGGTCCGCAACTTCATCCTTCCCGACGATTCCGATAATTCCGCACATGGGACGCGACTTTCAACAGAGGGTGTAAGGAACGCGGATGCCCGGCATGTTGGCCGGAAAATCCTTGGTATTTCGTGTCACGAGAATAGCGCCATTGACTTGCGCGGTCGCAAGGATGAGCGCGTCGAGCAACTTCATGCGGCTGCGATGACGGATGTCCGCCGCCGTCGCGGCGATGCGCGCATCTATCTCCACCACTTCGAACGGAGCGATGATCTGCTGCACGGTATCGCGCTGTTCGAGCGGTTCGCCGGCAAGAATTTCAGCCCAGACAATCCGGCTGATCCGGTGCCGCTTGTAACGCGAAAGCTCGGCCACAGCTTGCGGACGGTCCTTCAGCCAGTCGACCAGAATGTTGGTATCGAAAAACGGATCGGCCACGGATCACACCTGGTCGTAGGGCGTGCGATCGTCGCGGATCGCGCGCTGGTATTCCACAGCATCACCGATATCGGCACGATCCTTCCAGTACCCCGCGCCCCGTGCGATCCAGTCGCTACGGCGCGATGCGCGGTTCTGCGCCTTGAAGCTCGCCACCGCCTCGCGCAGCACCGAGGCGCGCGACTTGCCCTCTTCGGTCGCGCGGGCATCGAGCCATTGGATGTCCTCATCGGGAAGATCGGCGAGAATGCGAGTCATCGTGATATACCGATATCATATCATGATATCATAGCAACCCGATTTCCTGCCATTCCCGACGCAATCCGTCCGGGAAGCACCGCTCAGCCCCTCTTCTCCGCCTTTTTCTTCTTCATCGCATCGTGGAAGCGATCGGCCCAACCGGGCTTGATCAGCTGTTCCGCGCGCACCATGCGCAGTTCCCCGGCGGAAACATCGCGGCTGACCGCGCTGCCGGCGGCGACGATCGCATCCGCGCCGATCTTGACCGGCGCGATCAGCGCCGAATTGGAGCCAATGAAGGCGCGTTCGCCGATCACCGTGCGATACTTGAAATAGCCATCGTAATTGCAGGTGATCGTGCCCGCGCCGATGTTGGCCCCCGCCCCCACGTCGGCATCGCCCAGGTAGGTCAAGTGATTGGCCTTGGCCCCTTCGGCCAGATTGGCGTTCTTCACCTCGACGAAATTGCCGACCTTGACCTTCCGGGCGAGATTCGCGCCGGGGCGCAGGCGCGCGAATGGACCGATCTGCGCCCCTTCACCCACGGTCGCGCCTTCGAGATGGCTGAAGCCATGGATCACCACCTTGTCCGCCACCGTCACGCCAGGGCCGAACCACACGTTCGGTTCGATCGTCACGTCGCGGCCGATCGCGGTGTCCCACGCGAACCATACCGTTTCCGGCGCGACCAGCGTGGCGCCATCCGCCATCGCCCGCGCGCGGCGACGCTGTTGCCAGCGCGCCTCGGCCTCGGCCAGTTCACCCCGGCTATTGATGCCGGCCACCTCGTCCGCATCGGCGGTCACCACCACCGAACAGGCGCGGCCATCGGCGATGGCGATGTTGACGATATCGGGCAGGTAGTATTCGCCCTGCGCGTTATCATTGCCCACGCGCGCCAGCAGGCCAAACAGGTCGGCCGCGCGCACCGCCATCAGGCCCGAATTGCACACGCGGCAGGCGCGCTCCGCCTCGCTCGCATCCTTGTGCTCGACCATCTTCACGATGCGCCCGTCCTGCGCGATCACGCGTCCGTACTGGAGCGTGTCGGCCGGCTCGAAGCCCAGCACGACCACGGCCGGCGCATCGCCCCCATGCAGTCGGTCGATCATCGCACGCATGGTTTCCGCGCTGACGAAAGGCACGTCGCCGTAGAGGATCAGCACGTCACCGGAAAAGCCGGAGAGCGCCGCTTCCGCCTGCTGCACGGCGTGGGCGGTGCCAAGCTGCGGGTCCTGCACGGCGATGGCCGCGCGCTCGCCCAGCGCCTGCTCCAGCTGTTCGCGCCCATGCCCTGCCACGACGACGCAACGTTCCGGCGCCAGCGCATCGGCACTGGCGAGCAGGTGCAGCAGCATCGACCGGCCGGCGATGGGGTGCAGCACCTTGTGCAGATCGCTTTTCATGCGGGTGCCCTTGCCGGCGGCAAGGACGATGATGGCAAGGGGAGACGAAGCGGCGGCGGCAGGATTCGGTTCGGTCATACCGGGTCATTGCCAGCAAATGCTTGCGCTTTCCAGAACGGTCCGCCACGTGCCCTGCCCATGGCACCATTTCCCTTCGACATCGTCGGCTTCGATCTGGACGGCACGCTGCTGGATACGCTGGGCGATCTCGGCCAAGCGCTCAACCATACGCTTGCCATCGCGGGGCGGCCGATCCTTCCGGTGGAAGAGGTGCGCCGCTTCGTCGGTGGCGGCGCGGGCCAGATGCTGCGCGGCGCGCTGTCCGCCAGCGGCGGAGTGGACGAAGCGGCCCTGCCCGCCTTGCAGGACCAGCTCTATGCCTTCTACGCCGAGAATATCGCCCGCCATTCGCGCCTGTTCCCCGGCGGCGCGGCGATGCTGGACGCGCTGGATGCGCGCGGCGTCCGGATCGCCGTGGCCACCAACAAAAAGGAGACGATGGCGGTCAGGCTGTTCGAGGAACTCGGGCTGCTGGACCGCTTCGCCACGGTGATCGGCGGTGACACGCTCGGCCCCGGAAGCGCCAAGCCCGCGCCGGACATGCTGCATGCCATGGTCGCGCGCTGCGGCGGCGGCCGCGCCGCTTTCGTGGGGGATACCACGTTCGACATCGGCGCGGCGCGCGCAGCGGGGATTCCCGTGGTCGCGGTCGGCTTCGGCTATCACGACCTGCCGCCGCACGAACTGGGCGCCGATGCGGTGATCGGGCATTTCGACGAGCTGGTGCCCGCGCTCGAACGTCTCTGAAAGTTCTCGTTTCAGTGCGACAACCACAAACATCGGACTTCCGGGTCTGGTGTGGCCGCGCCGCGCCGCCATATTCAACGGCAACCTGAACGCCCTCCGTGCATCCGCGCTTGCGGACGGGGCTGGCGCAGGGCAAATGATAGCAAGCCTAACAATATCCGCGAAGGAGCCGGTGATGTCTGAAGAATACGTTCCGCCGAAAGTCTGGGCCTGGGACAAGGAGAACGGCGGCGCCTTCGCCAGCGTGAACCGGCCGATCGCCGGCCCGACGCATGACAAGGATCTCCCGGTCGGCAAGCATCCCTTCCAGCTCTATTCGCTGGGCACGCCCAATGGCCAGAAGGCCGCGATCATGCTGGAGGAACTGCTGGCGCTGGGCTTCAGCGAAGCCGAATACGATGCCTGGCTGATCAAGATCTTCGAAAGCGACCAGTTCTCCTCCGGCTTCGTCGATATCAACCCCAACTCCAAGATTCCCGCGCTTGTCGACCGCAGCGGCCCGGAGCCGTTTCGCGTGTTCGAATCCGGCGCGATCCTGATGCACCTGGCCGAAAAGTTCGGCGTGCTGCTGCCCACGTCGGGGAAGGAGCGCGCGGAAACGCTCTCCTGGCTGTTCTGGCAGGTCGGTTCCGCCCCGTTCATCGGCGGCGGCTTCGGCCACTTCTACAACTACGCGCCGTTCAAGATCGAATACGCGATCAACCGCTACGCGATGGAAACCAAGCGCCTGTTCGACGTGGCGAACCGCCAGCTCGCCAAGACACGCTTCCTGGCGGGTGACGACTACACCATCGCCGACATCGCCACCTATACATGGTTCGGCAACCTCTATCGCGGCGAAGCCTATGGCGAGGCGGCGACGTTCCTGTCGATGCACGAATACGAGCACGTCGGCCGCTGGGTGGGCGAGATCGACGCGCGCCCCGGCGTGCTGCGCGGCCGTCTGGTCAATTCGGCCAAGGGGCTGGCCGAACGGCACGACGCCAGCGATTTCGACACGCTGCCGCCCGAAAAACTGCAGGGTATCGTCAAGGGTTTCTGACCCGACGATCGCCTGGACGAGGGGCGCGCGAAGAAGTTCACGCGCCCCCTTCCCATACGCAAACGCCCCGCTATAAGCGCGCGACCCGCTGGGGCGTCGCCAAGTGGTAAGGCACCGGTTTTTGGTACCGGCATTCGCAGGTTCGAATCCTGCCGCCCCAGCCAGTCGAGTCCTCATGATTCGGCTTGCTTCCAGTGGGTTACGGCACATCGGGCCAATCGCCTCGCAGCCGAGTTGAAAGTGTTTTTCGGATTGACAGCTTCCTTGCGCGGCCTCGAGGTCGACCTTGAAAGCGATCCTTCCCGCCGGCTTGGCGATCTGCAATTTCCAGAAACAGCGCGGACTAAGCCGACGTTTCAACGAGCTCGACGATTTCGAAGGCAAATTCCCTCCAGCCTCGCATTTTCGCCGCTTCCGCGAGAGCAAGGCGTTTGCGGCGCGCTTCTGTGAGCGAACGGGTGTGCCCCCAGAAGACTTCCGTCTTGCCGTTCGCCAGTGTCGCCACAATCCGCCAGTAATGCGTGAAACTGTCGGTCGTCGGCCCGATGGTCTTCACATAGCCGTCAGGCATGGTGGCTGTCAGATAACGGCGTTTTCTGGCCACGAACCAGTCTCGCGTGCAGGCTGGCCGCTTTGAGGCGCGGTGCGATCAGGGGTTGCCGTCACGCTTGCCTGGCCTCGCCGAGCCGGTCGAGCCAAGCTTGCGCCTGCTTGGGCTCGCCGACTGCGTCCGGTTTGACCGGGCCGCGCGATGCCAGGAACTCCTGGTGCAGATCGAACGGCGACATGGCCAGCTGCTCTCGCATCTGGTCGATCGCCTTGCCTGTTTCGAGCAGATTGTCGACAAACGGCGTCGCGGCATTACGCGATATGCGATCCGCATTGTGCCCGAACAGGCCCCATTGGCCTGCGGCGGTGACGCGCAGGGCCTCGATCAGCGCCTTCGCGTAGTCCGCCTCGAGTTCGGCACGACGGTTATCAAGCCGTTCCAGTCTATCAGCTCTGGCCATGCTCCAGCCCGTACACGGTACAATGGGTGGCGGCAATGCAGGCGGCAGTTGTCGGAGCGTGTTGAATAGCATCTTCTGGGTGCTGCGTTCCGGGCCTCGGTGACGCGATCTGCCCGAGCTATGGCCGTGCACCACCTGCTACCATCGCTGCAACCGATGGCGAACCCGCAAGCACTGATTTACGCCCTGCGACGTCCAAGCAGGCGCCGAGCGCAGCCGTGCCGCCGATCCGTGAGGCAATCGCCCGGTTCGAAGATGATGACGGTTGGGTACCCCTTGGCCGCCTGGCCCAGCGTCTAAGTACTACGTGGAAAGCGCAGGGAACGTTGCAAAGGCCGCTGCGCCCGCCGCATAAACCAACGCCTGCTTTCGGCGCGTCGATAGCTTTTGGTTGAGTTAGTTCTATTTTAGAACTAACAAAGAGTGCGAATCCGCGAAAGGCGCGGACACTTTCGGGAGGATTTCCAGCCATGCGGAGCCTTGAATTTCACTTCGATTTCCGTAGCCCCTACTCCTATCTCGCGCTCACGCGGCTGCCGCTCCTGAATGCCGAAATCGATTACCGGCCGTTCGACGTTCTCGACGTGATGGGCAAGGTCGGCAACGTGCCGACCAGCGTCACCTGCCAGGCAAAGCGCCGGTATCTCCAGCAGGACCTGCGGCGCTGGGCGATGCATTACCAGGTGCCGATTGCCCCCAATCCGGGGATGGCGAACATGGATACCCGCGCCATGCTGCACGCCATGCTTGCCGCGCGGCGAAAGGGACTGGCGGCAACCGCTGCCAGCGCGCTGTTCAAGGCGGTCTGGGCGTCGCAAGTCCCGATCGCGAGCGAAGGCGATATTGCGTCCATTCTCGAAGGCGCCGGCATCGACGCGGCTGCGCTCGGCGATCTTGGCAGCGCCGAAGCCGCAGCCGAGCTGGCCGCCGTCAACGCCGAAGCCGCCGAACGGGGCATCTTCGGGGCGCCAACCTTTTTCGTCGGCGAACAGCAATTCTTCGGCAACGATCGTCTCGAATTTGTCGCAGCCGCGTTGGAGGCCCAGCCATGAAACCACTTGCCATCATCACCGGCGTAGGTCCGGGCACCGGGGCCGCGCTGGTGCGGCGCTATGCGGAAGGCGGTTACCGCGTTGCCATGCTGGCCCGCGACGTCGGCCGTCTCGATACGCTGGCGCGCGAGGTTCCGGACAGTTTCGCCCTTCCCTGCGACGTTGGCGATCCCGACGCGCTCCATGCAGCGCTCGACCAAGCGGCAGCGGCCGGCGGCCCGGTAAAGGCGGTCGTACATAACGCGGTGGGCGGCGCGTTCGGGAATTTCCTGGATGTCGATCCCTCGGTGCTCGAAGCCAATTTCAGGATCAACGTCATGGCGCTGTACCATATCGCGCGGTGGGCCGTGCCGCACATGGAAGCCGAAGGCGGATCGATCCTTGTCACCGGCAACACGTCCGCCGAGCGCGGCAAGGCCCTGTTCGCAGGTTTCGCTCCGACCAAGGCGGCGCAGCGCATTCTTGCGGAGTCGATCGCGCGCCAGCTCGGCCCCAAGGGCATCCATGTCGCCTATCTTGTGATAGACGCGGTGATCGACGTGCCGTGGACGCGGGAGCGTTTCCCCGACAAGCCGGACGACTTCTTCATCCAACCGGCCGACATCGCGGCGGAAGCCTTCCATGTCGCGCACCAGCCCAAAAGCGCGTGGTCGTTCCGCACGGAAATCAGGCCGGCGGGCGAAGTCTGGTAGCGCGGGCAGGCTTCCCCCGCAGTGGCAAAAGCGAAAGGAACGGCGTGATCATCGAACCCAAACAGGCCTCGGTCGCCATCGTCGGTGCCGGCGACTATATCGGCGGCGCCATTGCGAAGCGTTTCGCACGGGCAGGCTATCTCGTGCAGGCCGGGCGCCGCAACGGCGACAAACTCCAGCCGCTCGTCGACGAGATAGAGGCCGAGGGCGGCCGCATCGCGGCGCGCGGGCTGGACGCCCGCATTCCCGAGGACGTCACGGCCTTTCTGGCCGAGGCCGAAGCCGCGGCACCGCTCGAACTCGTGGTCTTCAACATCGGCGCGAACGTCAATTTCCCGATACTCGAAACCACCGACCGGGTGTTTCGCAAGGTCTGGGAAATGGCCTGCTTCTCCGGGTTCGTCACGGGGCGCGAGGCCGCGCGGATCATGCTGCCCCGGCAGCGCGGCAAGATCTTCTTCACCGGCGCCACCGCCGGCCTGCGCGGCGGCAAGGGCTTTGCCGCCTTCGCCTCCGCAAAGTTCGGCTTGCGCGCGGTGGCGCAGTCCATGGCGCGCGAACTGTGGCCCCAGAAGATTCACGTCGCCCACCTGATCATCGACGCCGGCGTCGATACCGCCTTCGTGCGAGACCTCATCGCCAAGCGCGAAGGCCCCGACGCGCTCGAGACGCTCGATCCGGACCGGCTGATGCCGCCCGACGCGATCGCCGACGCCTATTGGGATCTTTTCAACCAGCCGCGGACCGCCTGGACCTTCGAGCAGGAAATCCGCCCCTACGGAGAAACCTGGTGATGACGGGCAAAGCCATCGCGTTCCTGTTCGATTTCGGATCTCCCAACGCCTACCTCGTCCACCGCGTCATCCCGCAGATCGAAAGCAGGCAGCCGGTCGTCTTCGAGTATGTGCCCGTTCTTCTGGGGGGCATCTTCAAGGCGACCAACAACCAGTCTCCAGCGACCGCCTTCGCGCATATCCCGGCCAAGCTCGCTTACGATCGACTGGAAATCGATCGCTTCTGCGCCCGCCATCGCATCGCAGACTATCGCATGAACCCGCATTTCCCGGTGAACACGCTCACCCTGATGCGGGGAGCGATCGCGGCGCAGCATCTCGGCCTGTTCGCGCCTTATGTCGAGGCGGTGTTTTGCGCGATGTGGCGTGATGGCCTCAAGATGGACGATCCGGAGGTGTTCGCCCGCGCGCTCGATGCGGCCGGCCTTCCGGCCGGAGAAATCGCGGCCCGAAGCCAGGCCCCCGAGGTCAAGGGCGGCCTCATCGCCAATACCGACCGCGCGGTCGCGCGCGGCGCCTTTGGCGCGCCAACGTTCTTTGTTGGCGACGCCATCTATTTTGGCAAGGATCGGCTATACGAAGCCGTCGACGCCGCCCTTGCCTAGCGTCAGCAAATCAAAATTACCCGGACGGAGACAGAGATGCGGTGGAACGAACTGGATGAGGAGGCCTGCTCGCTAGCCCGGACCATGTCGGTAATCGGGGATCGCTGGACGCTGCTGATCCTGCGCGAATGCTTCCTCAGGGTGCGGCGGTTCGACGATTTCCAGGAACGGCTGGGGATCAGCCGCGGCATCCTTGCCGAACGGCTCAAGAAGCTCACCGACAGCTCGATCCTGACCAAAGTTGCCTATCAGCAGGACCCGCCGCGCCACGAATACCGCCTCACGCCCAAGGGGCTGGACCTCTATCCGATCCTGATGTCGCTGGTGCATTGGGGGGACGAACATCTTTCGGACAAGGCGGGCCGCCCGCTGGTGCACGTCCATGCGCTGTGCGGTTCGGAATGCGATCCCGTTCTGGCCTGTTCCGAATGCGGCGAACCGCTCGATCCGCGGCAGGTCCTTGTCTATCCCGGCCCCGGCGCACCGCGCCCGCACAATATTCCGTTTATCGCCGCGAGCGTTTCCGCGCCGCCAGAGGGTACGCGCAAGCGCAAGCGCGCCTGACGCGGCCTAAATCAGGCCCAAGGTTGCCGCCGGCGACGGCGCTCGGCTGCCTCCATGTCGATCGCTTCGGTCACGCGGCCAAACGCCAGAAAGTGCTGCCACAGCGCCGCAAGGCGCTGCCGGTCCATTTGCCACCGCGTCATGCCAAGCTGCCCGGCGGCGGAGAATCAAGAAACAGGCCGGCGTGTTCCACGAAAAGCGAGGGATACTGGAAGTGCGA
Organism: Novosphingobium sp. LASN5T; assembly: GCF_003856955.1. Taxonomy (NCBI): domain Bacteria; kingdom Pseudomonadati; phylum Pseudomonadota; class Alphaproteobacteria; order Sphingomonadales; family Sphingomonadaceae; genus Novosphingobium; species Novosphingobium sp. LASN5T. Next base: position 34,906 of record NZ_RQSI01000032.1, on the reverse strand, counting down.
GGCATGCCCCGCGTCGGGATAGAGGATGAGTTGGGCGCCGGGAGTGTGCTGTTGCAGGTAAAAGCTGTTGATCGTGGGGATCATCACGTCTTCGGACCCGTTCACGACGAGCGTGGGCACCGCGATCGCCTTCAGGTCGGCAAACCGTTCGCCCTTCGGTAACGCCCAGTCGCGCGCTGCCGCAACTTGCGCCACGATGGATTCCGGCCTTATCGGCGCGTCGAGGTTGGTAGTGCGCTGGTGGCGGCGATCCCAGAATGCCTTGCCCGCAGCGACCGCCGCCTCCGACCGTCCGAAAAACAGAAACAGGAAATCGTCGAGGTTGCCGTTGCCGCGCGCATGTTTTGCAACGTCGGCCTGGTAGGGCGTCGGGTCGCCGCCGCGCGGTCCCGTGCCAACGAGAATGAGCCGGCGCAGGCGATCGCTGTGTTGCTTGGCATAGGCCTGGGCGACCATCCCGCCCATCGAGAAGCCGAGAAGATCGAAACGCTGGAGACCGAGCGCGTCGGCAAAGGCCGCCACGTGGCCGGCCATGGCTTCGATGGTCGGCGGGACGGCGCCGCCCGAAAGGCCCACACCGGCGTTGTCGAACAGGATTACCGGGCGGCCGCGCCCCAATCCGTCGGTCACCGCCGGATCCCAATGGTCGAGCCCACCGGTAAAATGCTGCAGAAAGACCAGCGGCACACCCTGCGCGGCACCAAAGCGGCGATAGGCATAGCGCACGCTATTGGCCTCGACGAAACGTGTCGGCGCATCCCCGTGGCGCATGCCCGCGGATCGCGCGAGGGCGGCCGATGGTAACACGGCGCCGGCGGCCACGATCGCAGCACCACCCAGGCCTAGCACCGCTCGGCGCCCGACGGCTCCAGACACTTTCCGACCCGTTTCATTCAGCGCTTCCATCGACCGCTCCATTTAACATTACAATTGACATGTAATCCGGCAACCTTATCATGACAAGTGTAATCCAATGGTGCCTGACAGGAGAGACCCATGCCGCTCTGGACAATCTATCATCCCGCCGATGCCTATTCGGACAGCGACAAGGCCGAGCTTGCGGAGAAGATCACCGACCTTTACGGCACTGTCATGCCGCGCTTTTACGTGGGGATCGTGTTCCAGCCGATTGACGCCCGCAATTTCTACGTGGCCGGCAAGCCCGCCGACCGGTTCGTGCGGATCGTCATGGAACACATCGCGCGCTCTTTCCCCAGCATCGAGATCAGCCGCCGTTTCATCGATCGCGTCAACACGCTGCTCAAACCCTATGTCGAGGACCGGGGCTTCGACTGGGAGTTCCACATCGACGAGACGCCGTTCGACTACTGGTCCATCAACGGCTATTTTCCGCCGCGCGCCGATACCGAAGACGAAAAAAGGTGGCGCGCCGAAAACCGCCCTTCCCCGCGCACGCACGACTGACGGAGCACGCCCATGTCCGACAGGAAGACCGCCGTCATCACCGGAGCCTCATCGGGCATCGGCGCCGTTTACGCCCAGCGGCTTGCCGCGCAGGGCTATGACCTGCTGCTGGTGGCGCGCCGCGCCGATCGCCTCGCCGACCTTGGCGCAAGGCTGGAAGCCGAATTCGGCATCAGCGTCCAACGCTGGATAGGGGATCTCGCCGATCCGGCCGATCTCGCCCGGCTCGAACGCCGCCTCGAAGAGGAGCCCGTGGCCATGCTGGTGAACAACGCCGGCGCGGGCGGCCTTGGCCCCACGGCCACCACCGGAGCCGACGCGCAGGAAGCGCTGATCCGCCTCAACGTCATCGCGCTCACCCGCCTGTCCATCGCCGCGCTTGCGGGGTTCCGCAAGGCGGGTACCGGCACGCTCGTGAACATCGCCTCGGTCATCGCCTTTGGCCCTTCCGCAGGAGGGGCGTCCTACAGCGGCTCGAAAGCCTTCGTGCTGAACTTCACGCGGTCCCTGCAAATGGAATACGCCAATAGCGACATCCGCATCCAGGCCATCCTGCCGGGGCCGATCCGCACCGAGTTTTTCACGTCGCAGGGTCTCAGCGATTCCGTCTTCCCCGACACCGCCTACCTTTCCGCCGAAGAGCTTGTCGATGCCGCGCTCAGCGGGCTGGAACAGGGCGAGAAAGTGACCATCCCCAGCCTTGGCTCGCCCGCGATCTGGGACGCAATCGAAACCTCGCGCCAGGCGTTCTTCAAGGAAGTGCTCAGCGGGCAAGTCGCCGAACGCTATAAGGGCGGCTAGAATTTCAGGAAGGTGGCGTAAACGTGGCAAAATACAGCGAGGACCATAAGCGCGCGACGCGCGAGGCGATCCTCAAACACGCCGCCGAGCGATTCCGCCGCGAAGGGATCGCGGCGGTGGGTGTACGCCCGCTGATGGCCGACGCCGGCCTCACCCATGGCGGTTTCTACTCCCATTTCGGATCGCGGGCGGATCTGGTTGCCGAGACGCTGGAATATGCCAGCGCGTCGACGCATGCCTACTTCGAGAAAGCCGTTGCCGATTGCCCGGATGACAAGAAGCTCGAGACGATCGTGCGGAGGTATCTGCGCCCGATCCATCGTGACCATATGGGGCTGGGCTGCGCCATCTCCGCGCTTGGCCCCGAAATCGCCCGGGAAAGCGAGGCGACGCGCCACCGCCTAACCCCCCGGAACCTCGGGTTGGTGCGCCTGATCGCGGAGAACCTGCCCGCGGGTGGCGATGCCGACGAGCGTAGCGAGCGGGCCAGCGTTGTTTTCGGGGCCATGCTCGGCACCTTGCAACTCATGCGCATCGAGACCGACCCGGAGATTGCCGCCCGGCTGGCCAAGGCGGGCTGCGAGGCCGCCCTGCGCATCGCTTCGGCGCCCTGGCGTTCCCCGCCTGCCTGACGCGCCTGCTGCACCATCGTTCGGGCAATGCCCTGGCCCGATCAAGGACGGGGCGCGGTATCCTCGATTGTGGACCGGCGTGCAAAAGGGGGGCTGACTCAATTCCGTGCGGATCTGACATTTCCACGCTGCGTGCGGCCAACTCCACCGGGGTCAGCAAGGCGCGCGCGTCGATGACCTTGAAAGCATGGGACGGTATACCAGGTGAACAGAGGCTAGGTATCAGGGAGGGTCTTGAGTGCCGCGAACGGCCGCTATCGGGGCGGCACTTTCCATCACGGCGCATAGACGGCTAGCGACCACTTCCGGTCGTACAGGAGTCCGATGGCCAACGATAGGTTCAGTGAAAACCCGCCATTCAAATCGAGTGCGCGCGGTTGGTGCGCTCTGGCCGTGCCAATGGCAATGGTGGCGCGGGATGCAGTAATCGTTGATTCAATCCCTACTCCAAGCGTTATTGGCTTTTCCGATCACTTCAGTTAGACGAGGGATCGAGAACCGGATCATTCCGGCTTTCATTGATCGCGCCGGTGCCCCCCGCAAGGGGCTTAATCGGGAATGCGGTGCGGAAGCTTGCTTCCAAATCCGTGGCTGTCTCTGCAACTGTAAGCGGATAGCGCGATGTACATCGCTCCTCATTTGAAGGGGCAGCCACTGGGCCGGACGCTAAATCATGCGAGGTCTGGGAAGGCGTGCATCAAGCTGTGACCCGTGAGCCAGGAGACCTGCCGGCGTCTGGTCGCTCTTGCCTTGGTCCAGAGGATGGCTGCGGCACGGTGAACTCCGTCTGAGCGACGAACGAGCGGCTGGGGTCGCATCGGAGACGTGCGTCGGCCACCCATGGCGTCCGGTCGCCGCGCGTGTCGCCCGTTCGCGCGGGTATGCCCCGGCCACGTCGCAAGACGCCGGGGGACTATTTCGTGATCAAGACCATTACTACCAGCAGCGCACTTCCGCTGATCTGTATCGGAACACCGGCCTTTGCCGAAACCTCTGAAAAGGGATCGCAAACAAGCGCGGATGCAGTCGTGGCAGGCAACGACATTGTGGTTTTCGGTCGCGGTGAGGCCATGATCGGCACTGCCAAATCAGCGAGCGAAGGAAGCGTCGGAGGGGCCGATCTCCTCGTGCGGCCTCTTCTCCGCGTGGCCGAACTGCTGGAAGCGGTGCCGGGGCTGGTTGCAGCCCAGCATTCGGGGAGCGGCAAAGCCAACCAGTATTTCCTGCGCGGTTTCAACCTCGACCATGGGTCTGACTTCAGTACTTATATCGATGATGTGCAGATGAACTTTCGTACCCACGGACATGGTCATGGCTATCTCGACCTCAACGGGCTCATTCCGGAGATCGTGGGCCGGGAGGATTTTCGTAAAGGGCCCTACCGCGCCGATGGCGGTGATTTCGCTCTGGCGGGAGCAGCCTATATGACGACCATCAAGGGTTATGACCGGCCATGGGCATCGGCCGAGGCTGGATCATATGGTTGGCGCAGCGTCGCTGCGGGCGGAACATTGCACGACCTGGGTGCTGGAGACCTCACGCTTGTCGCCCAGGCCAAGACCTATGACGGACCGTGGCAGGAACCTGAACGTCTGCGCCACTACTCGGGGTTCGCGAAATATAGGATGCCGACCGGTGCGGGCACATTGGAGGCATCTCTCCATGCCTACCGGGCGACATGGCACCCAACCGAGCAAATCCCCGAGCGCATTATCGGCACGGCGTTGTGTGCGGATGTGTTCTGCTCTCCAGATCCTTCCGCGCGGGGTGAGACGACGCGCCTGGTGGCTAACATCGCGGTCAAGCAACCGACATGGCGCGCCAATGTCTATGCCCAGTTTTATGACTGGTCGATGTTCTCGAACCCCACTTACACCGATCCGGATAGCACAAGCGCGCAGATCAAGCAGTTCGACCGGCGTTGGGTCCTCGGGCTGTCCGCACAAAAACATTGGGAAATCGCTGACAGTCTGGCTGTGAGCCTTGGCACCGAAAACAGATACGACGCCGTCGGGAATGTTGGTGTCGATCGAACGGCTGCCCGCGCATTTCTTGCGTCACTCGGGCACTACCGGGTCGGGGAATTGTCTTCCGCGCTCTACGGCGAAGTCGCTTGGAAACCCTTGGCGGGACTGCGTGTGACAGGTGGTCTTCGCGGGGACTATTATCACTATTCCGTGCGTGCACGAGATTCTGTTGCGGCGTCGCTGGGCGAAGGCAGTGGCTCAGCGTCGATTCTCTCTCCCAAGGCGTCAATCGCCTATCAGGTTACGCCGCATCTTGAACTCTACGCCAACTGGGGCCGTGGATTCCATTCCAATGATGTTCGGGGTGCGGTCAACAGGGACACGCCTGTTCCCGTTCTGGTTCGCGGCATTGGCAAGGAACTGGGAGGACGCATTCAATTCTCAGGGGTCACGTTAACCGCGACTTACTGGTGGCTGCATGTCGGCAGCGAACTTCGTTTCATTGGCGATTCCAATGCTGTTGAACCGTCGGGTGCCAGTGGGCGTCATGGCTATGAAATCGTCGCCTTCTGGCGGCCGTTCCCTTGGCTTGCGCTTGATGGAAACTATACCGCCAGCCATGCGCGCTTCGACAATGGCGATCACATCCCCAATGCATTCGAGAACGCGGCTTCAGCAGGTGCCGCCATCATTCTTGATCCCTGGGAAGCCAGCATTCGGGTGCGCCACCTTGGACCTTCTCCGCTTGTCGAGGACAACAGTGTCCGGGATCGGGGCAGCACGGTCATGAATGCCCGGGCCGCGTGGAAGGGCAAGAAGGTCGAGATATTTGGAGAAGTGCTGAACATCTTCGACAGCCGAGACAAGGACATCGCCTATTATTACGAGTCCTACATCCCCGCCTTTGATGCAGGTGCTCCGGTGGAAGGCCGGTTGAGCCGCGTGGTCGAGCCTCGAACTGTGAGGATTGGCGCAAAGGTCAATTTCTAGCGAAATCCCTTGATGGGCGGCGCTGCGGCACGTCTGCGGCACCGTCCTTCGTTTGTTCATTCCTCAATCGCCGAGCCAATCATGCCCCTCACGAAGACACTGCCGTCCCTGTCTCTGCGCCGACGAATTGGTGCCTTGTTTGCCGGATTGATCGCCGCCAACATTGGCGTCTGGGTCTGGGCATTCAGCCTGTTTCATGCACAGCCGTTGATGCTCGGCACCGCCGTGCTTGCCTGGGGGCTGGGCCTGCGTCACGCGGTTGATGCCGATCATATTGCGGCGATCGACAATGTGACCCGCAAGCTGATGCAGGACGGGCAGCGTCCGGTTTCGGTCGGATTCTGGTTCGCGATCGGGCATTCCGGAATCATTGCCATAGCATCGATCATCATTGCGGTGACGGCCAGCGCGCTGTCGCAGTTTGGCGCTTTCAAGGAAATCGGTGGCGTGATTGCAACCGTGATTTCCGCGCTTTTCCTGTTCACGATCGCCGGCATGAACCTGGTCATCCTGCGCTCTGTCTGGCGGACTTTTGCCCATGTTCGTGCAGGCGGCAGCTATGCCGAGGACGATCTTGATCTGCTATTGGGTGGGCGCGGTCTGCTTTCCAGACTGTTCAGGCCGATGTTCCGCCTCGTGAACAAAAGCTGGCATATGGCCCCGCTGGGGTTTCTGTTCGGGCTTGGGTTCGATACAGCAACCGAAGTTGCCATTCTGGGCATGTCGGCCAGCCAGGCCGCCGATGGCCTGTCGATCGGGACAATCCTGGTCCTGCCCGCCCTGTTCGCGGTCGGTATGGCCCTCATCGATACGGCGGACGGCGTGGTGATGCTGGGCGCTTATGAATGGGCCTTCGTGAAGCCGATCCGCAAGCTCTACTACAACATCACCATTACCCTGATCTCGGCCATCGTGGCGATTGTCATTGGTGGAATCGAAACGCTGGCCCTGATTGGCGACAAGCTGGCCCTTACGGGTAGGCCATGGCGGGTCGCCGCTGAACTGGGCGAAAATTTCAATGGTCTGGGCTTCGCCATCATCGGTCTTTTCGTGTTCTGCTGGCTGGCGAGTTACGCGATCTATCGCTGGAAGCGGTTCGATGAAATCGAGGTTTCGGTCGTTGCCTGACCGTCACTGCGTGGATCGTTGCGTCATACTCAGCCACGATGACCAGTCCTGCACCGTCTCAATCGATCTTGATGTCCGAATGCCGCTCGGGCTTCGCGTACATCACGGCGAGCGCGACGCGGCGATCCGGATGCTGATGGCTCGTTCCAACGGAACATTCGTTAAATCCAGAAAAAGTTGTGTCTTTGATCCGAATTCAAGGCAGGCTGCGGAAGATCTCGTCGATGCCATACGGAAACGGCTTTTCCGGATAGCGTGCAAGCCTGTCAGTCAACGGCAGGTCGAGGATATTCTCTGCATCACGTCCCGCGAGCGAACACGGTGGGCCAAGGACGGCCGCTTGGCCCTATCGGGGGCTTCCAGGATCAGAAAAGGCGTAACCGAAATAACGCTCTGGACTTATCCCTGCGATGCGATCGAGCGCCTGGCAGCCAACCCATCCGAGATAAGGCGATGGCGTAAAGAGGATGAAGCAACAACTTCAATTGGCTTGGCTGGCATTTTCGTCTAGAGCGCGCGGCGAAGGACCGGGGCAACCCGCCCTTCAATGATCGCGCCGGTGCCCCGCAAGGGGCTTAATCGGGAATGCGGTGCGGGAGCTTGCTCCCAAATCCGTGGCTGTCCCTGCAACTGTAAGCGGATAGCGCGATGCACATGCTCCTGAACACAGGAGCTGCCACTGGACAGCGCTTTGGCGCAAAGTCTGGGAAGGCGTGCATCAAGCTGTGACCCGCGAGCCAGGAGACCTGCCGGCGCACCGGTCGCTCTTGCCTGATCCAGGGGATGGTCACGGCACGGTAACTCTCCGTCTGAGCGACGAAGCTGTGCGGCTGGGGCTGCACGGCCGCGTGGTAACGGGTGCTTCATCGCGCCTGCCCGTTGCGATGCGCCGACCGGACTTGTCCGGCAAGCCCCGCCGTTTGTCGCTCTGGCGCGCGGAGGAATTGCTTGTGGCCGACCTGTCAAAGGTGCCTGTCACCATCATTACGGGCTTTCTGGGCGCGGGGAAAACCACGCTCATCAGCCATTTGATCCGCAATGCGGGCGGGCGCAGGCTGGCGGTGGTGGTCAACGAATTCGGCTCGCTGGGCGTGGATGGCCAGATTCTGGAATCTTGCGCCATTCCGGATTGCCCGGCGGAAAACATCGTAGAACTGGCCAATGGCTGCATCTGCTGCACCGTGGCGGATGACTTCATCCCCACGGTGGAAAAGCTGCTGGCGCTTGATCCGCGCCCGGATCACATCCTGATCGAGACATCGGGTCTGGCCTTGCCCAAGCCGCTGCTCAAGGCGTTTGACTGGCCCGCGATTCGTAGCCGGATCACCGTGGACGGTGTGCTGGCGCTGGCCGATGCCGAAGCGGTGGCGGCAGGCCGGTTCGCGCCCGATGTGGCCGCGCTTGACGCCCAGCGCGCCGCCGATCCCAGCATCGATCATGAGACGCCGCTTTCGGAAGTGTTCGAGGACCAGCTTGCCTGCGCCGACATGATTCTGCTGACCAAGGTTGATCTGGCAGGTCCGGAAGGTGTCGCCGCAGCGCGCGCGATCATCGCGGCGGAGCTTAGTCGCCCGGTTCCGGTGATCGAACTGACCGAAGGCGTGGTCGATCCGCGCGTGATTCTGGGCCTTGATGCCGCTGCCGAGGACGACATCGCCGCGCGCCCATCGCACCATGATGGAGATGACGACCACGAGCACGACGACTTTGACAGCACCGTCATCGCATGGGGCGAGATCGCCGATCCGGCAGTGCTTGTGGCGCGGATCGAAACGCTGGCGCGCGATCACCATATCCTGCGCGTGAAGGGCTATGCCGCCGTTGCGGGCAAGCCGATGCGGCTGCTGGTGCAGGCGGTAGGCGCGCGGGTGCGCCACCAGTACGACCGCCCGTGGCGGCCTGACGAGCCGCGCCGCACCACGCTGGTCGCCATTGCCGAGCACGATCATGTCGATGCAGACGCCATTCGCGCGGTGCTGCTGGCGTAAGGCGCGGGCCATGCACGTCATTTTCCGCGAAACGCACGGGATGGAGGAAACCGCCGTCCCGCAGGATCTGGGGCAAGAGCCTGCGGATCTGGTGGTCCTGTCCTTTTCGGACAGCGACCTGGGCGCATTCGCGGCGGCATGGCATCAGGCCCGCGCGGGCGATGTGGCGTTCCCTTCGCTGCGGCTCGCCAATCTGGCGGCGCTGATGCATCCGCTGTCGGTCGACACGTATGTCGAGCGGACACTTTCGGGTGCAAAGGCGATCCTGATCCGGCTGATCGGCGGCACGCCCTATTGGAGCTACGGGCTGCAACAGGTCGAGGCGCTGGCCCGGTCGCGCGGCATCGCCCTGGCCGTGCTGCCCGGCGACGGCTGGGAGGACGCGCGGCTGGATGCGGTTTCGACCGTGCCGGTGCCTGCATTGCGCGAACTTGCGCAGTGGTGCGATGCTGGCGGTGCAGGGGCGGCGCAGGCGGCGCTTGCCGCGCTGTCGCAGCTGGCGGGGCTGATTGATGCCCCCGCCCGGACATGCGATCCGCTGCCGATGGCGGGAGGCTGGCATCCCGGCTTTGGCGTGGTCGATCCTGAAGCCTTTGTGCGCGATCCGGCAAGGCCGCTGGTCCTGATCGTGTTCTATCGTTCTTACCTGACCGCCCACGATCTGGACCCGTTTGCCGCCCTGCATACCGCGTTCGAGCAGCGCGGTTTCGATGCATTGTCGATCTTCGTCCCCTCGCTGAAAGCCCCGCAGGTGCGCGAACAGGTGGACCGCTGGGTGCGCGGACTTGGCCCGGTAGCGATCATCAACGCTACCGCTTTTTCCGCGCGGGGCGAGGACGGCGCCACCCCGCTTGATGGCGCGGGCGTTCCCGTGTTTCAGCTGGCGCTGGCCACGTCCGGGCGCGCGGGATGGGCGGCGGCGTCGCGCGGGCTTTCCCCCGCAGACATTGCCATGCATGTGGTGCTGCCCGAAATTGACGGGCGGGTGTTTGCAGGCATCGCCAGCTTCAAGGAGGCGGGGACGCGCGATCCCGCGCTTGGCTTTGCCCGTACCATCCATCGCGCCGATGCCGGCCGGATCGAAGCGATCACCGCGCGGGTAGCGGGCTGGATCGCACTTGCCCAAACGCCGGTTGCCGAGCGGCGGGTTGCGCTGGTCCTGTCGACTTATCCCGGCAAGGCATACCAGATCGCCCACGCCGTGGGGCTGGATGCGCTGGCTTCTGCCGAGGCGATCCTGGCCGATCTGGCCGAGGCGGGATATGCCACTGACGCGCAGGCCGGACTGGCAGCGCTCCTTGAATGCACACATCAGCACTGGCCGCTGGCAGAGTACCGCAAGGCGTTGGCAGCACTGCCCGATACCCTGCGCGCTGAACTTTTCGCCGCATGGGGCGAGCCGGAAGCCGATGCTGCCGCCGCCGATGGCGCGTTCCGTTTTGCCGCGCTGCCCATCGGCAACGCGCTGGTAGCCTTGCAGCCCGAACGCGGCGAGCGCGCCCATCGCGACGGCGACTATCACGACCTGTCCCGCTGCCCGCGCCATGGCTATGTGGCGTTCTACCTGTGGCTGCGCCAGCGAAGCGTGGACGCGCTGGTGCATGTCGGCGCACATGGCACACTGGAATGGCTGCCGGGCAAATCAGTCGCGCTGTCCGATGCTTGCTGGCCCGAGGCGCTGACCGGCGCGATGCCGGTGATCTATCCGTTCATCGTCAACGATCCCGGCGAAGCGGCGCAGGCCAAGCGCCGGATCAGCGCGGTTACGATCGGGCACGTTCCCCCGCCACTGGTGCAAACGCAAAGCGGTGCGGGGCTGGCCCGGATCGAGGCGCTGCTGGATGAATTCTCCAACGCTGGCGGGCTGGACCCGGCCCGCCGCGACCGTCTGCAAGTGAACATCCGCGACGAAGCGCGCGTGCTGGGACTTGAGGCGGAACTGGGCCTTGATGACGCGGCCACGCTGGTCGAGGCGATCACCCGGATCGACCGCTTCGTTTGCGATGTAAAGGACAGCCAGTTCGGTGGCGGGCTGCATGTGTTCGGGCGGGGAGATCAGGGCGCAGCCGAGCGGGCCGGATTGCTGGCGGCACTCGACGGACGCCGCGTTCCGCCCGGTCCCTCCGGCTCCCCCTTTCGCGGGCGCAGCGATGTGCTGCCAACCGGGCGAAACCTTTATGCGATAGACCCGCGCGCCGTGCCTTCACGCGCGGCCCATGCCCAAGGGGTGACACTGGCAGAGGAGCTGATCCGGCGGCATCTGCAGGATCACGGCGATTATCCGCGCGGGCTGGTGCTCGATCTGTGGGGATCGGCCACGATGCGCACGGCGGGCGAGGAATTCGCCATGGCGCTGCACCTGCTGGGCGCAAAGCCGCTGTGGGACACCGCGTCCGAACGGGTAACAGGCATCGAAATCCTGCCGCTGGCGCTGCTGGACCGGCCGCGTATCGATGTGACGTTGCGGATTTCCGGCCTGTTCCGCGATGCCTTTCCTGCGCTGCCGATACTGTTTGGCCAAGCGGTGCGCGCGCTGTGTTTGCGCGATGAACCGGCGGACTGGAACCCGTTTGCAGGGCAGGCTGCGGCACCGCGCGTCTATGGCCCGGCCCCCGGCAGCTATGGACTGGGTCTTGGCGATGCAGCCGAGGTCTATACTGAAGCGGCCCGGCGCGCTGCTGGTGAGGCATGGCTGGCGGCATCGGACCATGCGTTTGACGCAGCCTCCGATGCGATCGGAACCTTTGCCGATCCTGACGGCCTGCGCCAGCGTGTTGAAGGAGCGGACGCCTTTGTCCATCTTCAGGACTTGCCCGAAACCGATCTGCTGCTGGCCGCCGATTATGCCGCGCACGAGGCGGGCTTTGCCGCTGCCAAGGCGCTGATCGGTGGTTCGGCGGCGCTCTACCACCTCGACAATCGCGATCCGGGGCGCACCGTTGCGCGCACCCTGACCGAAGAGATCGCCCGCGTGGTCCGCGCCCGCGCGGCGCACCCAGGCTGGGTGGCGGGCATGATGCGGCACGGCTTTCGCGGGGGGGCAGAACTGGCCGCGACGCTGGACCATATGGGTGCCTTTGCGCACCTTTCAGGCAGCGTACCGCCGCATCTGTTCGACCTTTATCACGACGCGACACTGGGCCAGACCGATGTTCGCGCATTTCTTGAACGCGAGAATCCGGCTGCGCTGGCGGCGATGGAAGCCCGCTTTGCCGCGCTCCATGCCGCCGGGCTGTGGCAGACCCGGCGCAATTCCATCCTCGCCAGCCTGCCAAGGCTTGAGGACAGGGCATGAGCAGTTTTGCGGTGAAGGGCTGGTGCCCCGATGCCTGGCACCCGATGATGGCGGGCGACGGGCTGCTGGTGCGGGTAAAGCCTCGGCTTGGCCGCCTGACGCGGGCGCAAGTGCTGGGCCTGTGCGATGCCGCCGTGGTGCACGGCAATGGCCTGATCGACATGACCGCCCGCGCCAATCTCCAGCTTCGCGGGGTGCCTGAAACTGGCTGGCAGGCGCTGCTCGACCGGTTGCTTGTGCTGGATCTGGTGGACCCTGACCCTGTCATCGAACAGCGGCGCAACATTCTGGTCGCGCCGGATTGGCGCGCCGGTGATGACAGCCACCGCATTGCGGGCGCATTGCTGACCCGGCTGGATGAGTTGCCCGATCTGCCCGGTAAAGTGTGCTTTGCCATCGATGCCGGTCAGACCTGCATTCTGGGTGGCGAGGCGGGCGATTTCCGCATTGAGCGCGGCGGCGATGGCGGTCTGATCCTGCGCGCCGATGGCCGCGCCACCGGTATGGCGGTTGCTGCTGGCAGGGAAGTGGACGCGCTGATCGCGCTCGCCCACTGGTTTGCGGCCAGCGGCGGCGCGAAAGCGGGGCGCATGGCGCGACACCGGCTGGTCCTGCCCGAATGGGCCTGTGGCGACATTCTGCCCGCGCCGTCGGCTGCTTGCATCGTGCCGGGCCTTCATGATCTGGGCCTCCGTGATGGGAGTTGGGCCTATGGCTTGCCGTTTGGCCGGATAGAGGCGCGGATACTGGCCGGGATGGTGGAAGCATCGCCCGCCGCAGCGGTGCGGATCACGCCGTGGCGTGTGCTGCTGGTGGAAGGCGCGCCTGCCGTTTGCGCCGGTGGGCTGATCGATAATCCTGCCGACCCGCTGCTGCATGTCGATGCTTGCCCCGGCGCGCCCTGCTGCCCGCAGGCCTCGGTTGAAACCCGCGATCTTGCCCGCCGCCTTGCACCGCATGTCGCCGGGCGGCTGCATGTTTCGGGCTGTGCCAAGGGCTGCGCCCGCCAGCGCGCCGCCGATGTCACGCTGACCGGCCGCGATGGCCTGTTCGATCTTTCCCTGAACGCACCCGCCGGTGCGTTGCCAGTTCGCTCTGCGCTCAGCCCAGCCGAGCTTCTCGCCCATTTCGGAGCCGCTTGATGCCCCATATCTATGAAACCGATGGCGCGGCCATCTATCGCCAGTCTTTCGCCACGATCCGCGCCGAAGCCGATCTGGCGCCCTTTTCCGCTGATGAGGAACCGGTGGCGGTGCGCATGATCCACGCCGCCGGGATGGTGGACCTTGCCGCGCATATCCGCTTCTCACCCGGCTTTGCCAGTGCGGCGCGGGCGGCGCTGGCCGCTGGCGCGCCGGTGCTGTGCGATGCGCGGATGGTGTCCGAAGGGATCACCCGTGCGCGGCTGCCTGCTGATAATCAGATCATCTGCACCCTGAATGCGCCGCAAGTGCCCGACATGGCGCGGGCAATGGGTAACACCCGCTCTGCCGCCGCACTGGAACTGTGGCGGCCGCATCTGGCAGGCGCGGTGGTGGCCATCGGCAACGCGCCAACCGCGCTGTTCCATCTGCTGAATATGCTGGAAGATCCCGATTGCCCGCGCCCTGCGGCGATCATCGGCTGTCCGGTGGGCTTTGTCGGCGCGGCCGAATCCAAGGCCGCGTTATGGGCCGCGCCGCCGGTGCCGTGCTGCATCGTTGAAGGGCGGCTGGGCGGCAGCGCGATCACGGTTGCTGCGATCAACGCTTTGGCGAGCGGCAACGAATGAGCGCGGCCCTTTCCTGCGGGACGATCCACGGCGTGGGTTTGGGTCCGGGTGCGCCCGATCTGTTGAGCGTTCGCACCGACCGGCTGGTGCGCGGCGCCCGCCACGTGGCCTATTTCCGCAAGGCCGGGCGGCCGGGTCAGGCGCGGCGGATTGTTGAAGGAATGCTCCGCCCCGACGTGATCGAAATCCCGATGGAATATCCGGTGACGACCGAGATTCCGTTATCCGACCCGCGCTACAACGACTGTCTTTCCGCTTTCTATGCCGAATGCACGCAGCGATTGGTCATGCTGGCGCAGGCAGGCGAAGACGTGGTCGTGCTGTGTGAGGGCGATCCGTTTTTCTACGGTTCGTTCATGCATTTGCACACCCGGCTGGCGGGCACGGTTCCGGTGGCAGTGGTGCCGGGTATCACCGGCATGGCCGGGGCGTGGAACGCAACCGGCATCCCGATCACCTGGGGCGACGATGTGCTGACCATCGCGATGGCGACCCTGCCCGAGGATGAACTGGTGCGACGCATCCGCGATACAGATGCGCTGGTGGTGATGAAGATCGGGCGCAACCTGCCCAAACTGCGCCGCGCGGTGGCCGCTGCCGGGCGCGAGGATGCGGCATGGCTGGTCGAACATGCCGCCATGCCAGGTCAGCGGGTCACGCGGCTGATCGAGGCCGAAACGGTCACGCCCTATTTCTCGATCCTGCTGATTCACGGCCAGGGGCGCCGGCCATGAGTGCCGGGGCCATGAGCGGCTGGCTGGCCATCGCCGGTCTAGGGCCGGGCGACGAGGCGCTGATTACGCCCGAAGTCACCGCCGCTCTGGCCGGGGCAAGCGATGTCATCGGCTATATTCCCTATGTCGCCCGGATCGCCCCGCGCGCCGGGCTGACACTGCATCCGTCCGATAACCGGGTGGAGCTGGCCCGGGCCGCCCATGCGCTGGACCTCGCGGCGCAGGGGCGGCGCGTGGTGGTGGTATCATCGGGCGATCCGGGCGTTTTCGCGATGGCCGCCGCCGTGTTCGAGGCGCTGGAGGCAGGCCCGGCCCACTGGCGCGATCTCGACATCCGGGTGCTGCCCGGCATCACCGCGATGCTGGTCGCCAGCGCGCGGGCGGGGGCGCCGCTGGGTCATGATTTTTGCGCGATCAACCTGTCGGACAATCTCAAGCCGTGGAATTTGATCGAAAAACGGTTGCGGCTGGCGGCAGAGGCGGACTTTGCTATGGCCTTCTACAACCCGAGGTCAAAAGCCCGGCCCGAAGGTTTCGAACGTGTACTGGACCTGCTGCGCGAAGTGTGCGGCCCGGATCGCCCGATCCTGTTCGCCCGCGCCGTATCGACGCCGGACGAGCAATTGCGGATCGTACCGCTGGGTCAGGCCCGTGCAGACATGGCCGACATGCGGACCATGGTGATCGTCGGATCAAGCCTGACGCGGATCATCGAACGCCCAAGTGCGCGAAAGCCTAGCCCCATCCTCTATACGCCCCGCTCGGCCTTGGGTTCGGCATCATGACCCAGCCACACCAGCACATCTTCAGGGCGATAGCATTCGGCCCGGTCCGGAACGACGGGGCGATCAATCATCAGGACCGGCAAGCCCAGATACCGCGCCGCGATCAGCTTGGCCTCAGCGCCTTGCCCGCCAGCGTTCTTGCACACCACCAGATCGATGGCGTGCGCCTCCATCAATGCGCTGTCGCCTGTTGCGGTGAACGGCCCGCGATCGACGATCAGGGTGTGATGGGGCAAGCCCGGCGGCTGGTCTGGCGCATCGACAAAGCGCAACAGATAATGATGCTGCGGCTGGGCAGCGAAGGCTGCCACATGCATCCGGCCCAGCGCCAGCATGATGCGGCGGGTCGGGCCTGCCAGCGCTGCCACCGCACCGTCGATGCTGGCAACGCGGGTCCAGCGGTCTCCGGCGACCGATTGCCACGCCCGGCGGGTCAGCGCTACATGAGGCACTCCGGCCAGACGGGCCGCCTCCACGGCATGGCTGCTCATCGTTGCGGCAAAGGGGTGGGTCGCGTCCACCAGATGAGTCACGCGGTGGTGGCGCAGATAATCGGCCAGCCCCGCCACACCGCCGAACCCGCCGACACGCACCGGCACCGGTTGAGCGCGGGGGTTTTCGGTCCGTCCGGCATAGCTGAGCGTCGTCGCAATGCCCCGCGCGCCAAGCAGGCGGGCAAGCGCGCTGGCCTCTGTCGTGCCGCCCAGCAGGAGGACGTTGGGCATGGCTGATATGGCTCCTGAAGCGTGGTTGACGATCATCGGCATTGGCGAGGACGGGCCGGACGGCCTTTCCGCCGCCGCCGGCACGGCGCTGGCGCAGGCCGGACTGGTCATGGGACCGGCACGGCACCTGTCGCTGCTGCCCGCGATTACCTGTACCATGATCGAATGGCCAGTACCCTTTGCCGATGGCATTGCCCTGCTGATGCAACATCGCGGGCAGCGGGTGGTGATGCTGGCATCGGGCGATCCGTTCTGGTTCGGGGCGGGAAGCAGTGTGGCGAGCCTGCTTGATCCGGGCGAATGGGTTGCGATCCCCGCGCCTTCCACCTTCACGCTGGCGGTTGCGCGGCTGGGCTGGCCGGTTCAGGATGTGGCCTGTCTTGGCCTCCATGCCGCGCCGTTAGATCGGCTCAAGCCCCACCTGGCACCAGGGCGGCGCGTCATTGCACTGTTGCGCGATGGCGCGGCGGTGGCCGCGCTGGCGGACTATCTGACCGGCCAAGGCTTTGGCGCGTCAGCGTTGCATGTGATGGAAGCGCTGGGCGGGCCGCGCGAACGGGTTCGCACCGCGCGCGCCGAGGGGCTGTCTTTCACCGACATCGCCCATCCGGTAGCGGCCGGGATCGAGTGTGCCGGGCATGGCCCGTCCTTGCCGCTGACGGCGGGCCGACCGGATCACTGGTTTGCGTCCGACGGGCAGTTGACCAAGCGTCCGGTACGCGCGCTGACGCTATCGGCGCTGGCCCCGTGTGCGGGTGAGCTGCTGTGGGATATTGGCGCGGGATCGGGATCGATCGGGATCGAATGGCTGCTGGCCCACCCGGCCAACCGGGCCTGCGCGATAGAGGCGGATCCGGTGCGCGCGGACCGTGTGCGGGCCAACGCCGCTGCGCTGGGCGTTGACCGGCTGAAGGTGGTCGTCGGGACGGTGCCGGATACCTTGCCACCGGGACCATCGCCCGATGCGGTGTTCATCGGCGGTGGATTGTCCGATGCTTTGCTGGACGCGCTGTGGGCGCGTTTGCCCGCCGGAACGCGGCTGGTAGCCAATGCGGTGACGCTGGAATCAGAAGCGCTGCTTGCCCGGTGGCATGGCCAGACGGGCGGGAGCCTCCTGCGCATCGAACTGGCCGACGCCGCGCCGCTGGGCAGCCGCCACGGCTGGCGCGCGCGCTATCCGGTGGTGCAATGGAGCGCGGTGCTGTGATTGTCGCGGGCTTCGGCTTTCGGTCGGGCGTCAGCCTGTGTTCGCTGCGCGCCGCGTTCGCGCTGGCGGGGCAGGGGCAGCCGCCGGTCACCCATCTGGCTGCGGCGCATGACAAGCTTGCGGCGCTGGTGCCGCTGGCCGAAGTGCTGGACCTGCCGCTGATGGGCGTGGCGTCCGATGCACTGGCCGCCGTTTCCACCCCCACGCGCTCCATCGCCAGCCTGAACGCTCGTCACGTCGGCAGCGTTGCCGAAGCGTCCGCGCTTGCCGCTGCTGGCGCGGGTGCGCGCCTGCTGTCGCCGCGCCACATCTCCCCCGATCGCATGGCGACGTGCGCCATTGCTGCCAGCGTCAACCTTCAGGAAATCCCAACATGACCGTCCATTTCATCGGCGCCGGTCCCGGCGCGCCCGACCTTTTGACCTTGCGTGGACGCGACCTGATCGCAGAGTGCCCGGTGTGCCTTTATGCCGGGTCGCTGATCCCGGTGGCCGTGCTGGATCACTGCCCGCCGGGCGCGCGGATCGTGAACACCGCGCCGCTGGAATTGGACCAGATCATGGCCGAGATCGCCGCCGCCCACGCCGCTGGGCACGATGTGGCGCGGCTGCATTCGGGCGATCTTTCGGTCTGGTCGGCGATGGGCGAGCAATTGCGCCGCCTGCGCGCGCTGGACATTCCCTTTACCGTGACGCCCGGTGTCCCGGCGTTCGCCGCCGCCGCCGCTGCGCTGGAGGCAGAACTGACGCTGCCCGCGCTGTCGCAATCGCTGGTGCTGACCCGCACGCCGGGCCGCGCCAGCACCATGCCGCCCGCCGAAAGCCTGACCAATTTTGCCATGACCGGCGCGACGCTGGCCATTCACCTGTCGGTCCACAATCTGGCGCAAGTGGTGGCGGACCTGACGCCGGCCTATGGCGCAGATTGCCCCGTCACCGTGGTCTGGCGCGCCAGTTGGCCCGATCAGCGGATTGTCCGGGCCACGCTCGACACGATCGAGCAGGCCGTGGCGGGCAGTATGGAGCGCACCGCCTTGATCCTTGTCGGGCGGGTGCTGGCAGCACAGGATTTTGCCGAAAGCAGCCTTTACGCGCCCGGTTATGACCGCCGCTATCGTCCGCAGGATGCCACGTCACGCTTTGCCGGTGCGGTCGAATGAGCGCGCGCCACCAGACTCCGGGATTGATGATCGCCGCCCCCGCATCGGGCACAGGCAAGACCACGGTGATGCTGGGCCTGCTGCGCGCCCTGACCGAAGACGGGCTGGCTGTGCAGCCGTTCAAGAGCGGGCCGGACTATATCGACCCCGCGTTTCACCGCGCGGCCAGTGGCAGGCCGTCGTTCAATCTCGATAGCTGGGCGATGGAGGACGATCTGATCGCTGGCATTGCGGCGCAGGTCGGGGGTGCGGACATGGTGCTGGCCGAAGGGTCGATGGGACTGTTTGACGGCGTGGCCAGCAAGGGTGCGTCGGGCAATGGTGCCAGCGCCGACATGGCGCGCCGGATGGGCTGGCCGATCGTGCTGGTGCTGGATGTGTCGGGGCAGGCGCAGTCCGCCGCCGCCACCGCGCTGGGGTTCAGCAGCCTTGATCCGGGGCTGCCATTTGCCGGGGTGATCCTGAACCGCGTGGCCAGTCCGCGCCATGAACGGCTGGTCCGCAAGGGGATGGAGGCGGTGGGCATCCCCGTGCTGGGCGCCCTGCCAAGGCGCGGCGACCTGACCCTGCCCGAACGCCATCTGGGGCTGGTTCAGGCGGTGGAGCATCCCGATCTTGATCGCGCGATTGCCGAGTTTGCAGCGTTCCTGCGCGCCCATGTCGATCTTGACGCTATTCGCCTTGCCGCTGGTGCCGCACCACAAGCCGACGGCGGCAAGCTGCCCGCCCCTCCGGCCCAGCGGATCGCCATGGCGCGCGATCCCGCCTTTTCGTTCGTCTACCCGCATCTGATCGAAGGCTGGCGGCGCGCCGGGGCGGAGATCCTGCCGTTTTCGCCACTGGCCGATCAGGCGCCCGCCGCCCATGCCGATCTGGTGTGGCTGCCTGGCGGCTATCCCGAATTGCACGCCGGGACCATCGCCGCCGCCACGACATTCCTGTCCGGCCTACGCCGCCATGCCGAAACGCGGCCCGTTCACGGCGAATGCGGCGGCTATATGGTGCTGGGGCAGGGGTTGATCGACAAGAGTGGTGAACGGCACCGGATGGCCGGGCTGCTGGGGCTGGTCACCAGCCATGCCCAGCGCAAGATGCACCTTGGCTATCGCCATGCCGAACTGCTGGTGCCGATATCGGGCCTTGCCGCCGGGACCAGACTGCGCGGGCACGAGTTCCACTATTCCACCATCGTTGAACAAAGCGACGCGCCGCTGGCGCTTGTGACCGATGCCGAAGGCGCGGCGGTGGCCGAAAGCGGATCGCATCGCGGCCATGTCACCGGCAGCTATTTCCACATGATCGCGCCCGCTTCGTGCCGAGAAGCCCAATGATCGACCTCCACCTGATCGGCATCGGCACGGGCAACCCCGATCACCTGACAGCGCAGGCCGTGGCGGCGATGAACCAAGCTGACCTGATCCTGTTGCCGCGCAAGGGGCAGGCCAAGTCCGACCTGATCGACCTGCGCCGGGAGATCTGCGCGCAGGTTCTGACGGGGCCAACGCGGATTGTGGAATTTGACCTGCCAGTAAGAGGTGGGCCAGTGCGCGGTAATGGGGCCACTTATCTGGATGACGTCAATGCCTGGCATGATGCCATCGCGGATGCGTGGCAGGCGCAGATCACCCAGCATTTGCCCGGTGGCGGCACACTGGCGCTGCTCGTCTGGGGCGACCCCTCGCTGTATGACAGCACCTTGCGCATTGCCGATCGGCTGAGCAGCGCGGGCGTTGAAATCACCGTGCGGGTGGTGCCGGGCATCACCAGCCTTCAGGCGTTGACCGCCGCCCATGCCATGCCGTTGAACCCGCTGGCCGGCCCGGTGACGATCACCACCGGGCGGCTGCTGCGCGCCCATGGCTGGCCTGCCGGAGCCGACACGATTGTCGTCATGCTCGATAGCGGCGGCGCGTTCGAGGGGCTGCAACCGCAAGGCATCACCATCTGGTGGGGCGCTTATCTGGGCATGGCGCACGAGGCGCTGGAACAGGGCCCCCTGGCGCAAGCCGGTCCCCGGATCGCGTTGCGCCGGGCGGAACTGCGCGCGCGCCATGGCTGGATCATGGATGTCTATCTCATGCGAAGGGAATTGGCCGATGGAGCCTGAAAACCAAGTAGAAGTTGCAGGCGGCGATGCCCGCCACGCCGAAAAGATGCGCAAGAAGCAGACCGCGCAGGCCAAGATCATGGCCAGCAAGACCCGCGAACAGGGCCTGCTGATCGTCCACACCGGCAAGGGCAAGGGCAAAACCAGCGCGGCGCTGGGCATGGTGGTTCGCGCCATTGGCCACGGCATGAAAGTGGGGGTGGTCCAGTTCGTCAAAGGGGCGATGAAAACGGGTGAAAAGGCCGTGTTCGATGCCTTTCCGGACAATGTCGAATTCAAGCCGATGGGCGAGGGATTTACCTGGGACACACAGGACCGCACGCGCGATATCGCGGCCGCCCGCGCCGGCTGGGACGAGGTCAAGCGCATGATCGCCGACCCCAGCTATCACATGGTGCTGGCCGACGAACTGAACATCGTGCTGCGGTATGACTATCTGCCGGTCGATGAAGTGGTGGCGGTGCTGACCGCGCGCGATGCCATGAAGCATGTGATCGTTACGGGTCGCAACGCGCCCGACGCGCTGATCGAGGTGGCGGACCTTGTCACCGAGATGACCATGGTGAAGCACCCCTTCCGTTCGGGCGTGAAGGCGCAGGCGGGGATCGAATTCTGAGCGACGCCCCGCCTGTGTTCGACGCGGAATTTGCGGAGCAATTCACGCAATTGCTGCGCTGGCGGCGCGATGTGCGGCAATTCGATCGCCGCGCTGTGGCGGAAGCGGACATGCGCGCGCTGCTGGCCTGCGCCGCGCTGGCGCCATCGGTCGGCAATGCCCAGCCGTGGCGGTTCGTGCGCATACGGACGCCGGACATCTGCAAGGCGCTGGCCGCCCATGTCGACGGGCAAAGCGCCCATGCGGCAGAGCGTTATGCCGGGCAGGAGCGGCACGATCACTACTTGTCGCTCAAGCTGCACGGCCTGCGTGAGGCGCCCGAACTGATCGCGGTGTTCTGTGACGAACAGCCCGAGGCGGGGCACGGCCTTGGCATTGCCACCATGCCCGAAATGTTGCGCTATTCCTGCGTGCTGGCGATCCACAATCTGTGGCTGGCGGCACGGTTGCGCGGACTTGGCCTTGGCTGGGTGTCGATTGTCGATCCCCCGGCGGTCCATGCCCTGCTGGACGTTCCCGCCACCTGGTCGCTGATCGCGCTGCTGTGCATCGGCTACCCAGCCGATATTTCCGACACCCCCGAACTGGAACAGCGCGGCTGGCAGCCGCGTGAACCGTGGGCCGACCGGGTGTTCGAACGATGATTATCAATCAAAGGACCAGAAAACCATGCTGATACCCGTGGAGGACGGCCCCGCTATCGTGGCCTGCAACACCTGCCGCCACAGTGCCGATGCGCGTGAGGACGCCGCCGGAACGCGCGGCGGCGCGCAACTTGTTGCCGCGCTGCGCTCGGTTCAGCAGAGCGACGCGCGCTATGCCGGGGTTGCCGTGCAGGAAATGGCCTGCCTGTTTGCCTGCACCGATTTCTGCACCATCCACCTGCGCGCGCCGGGCAAGGTCGGCTATGTGCTGGGCCGCTTCGCCCCGGACGAGGACGCCGCTACCGCCATTCTGGACTATGCGGTCCACTATGCCGCCAGCGAGCATGGCCGGGTGCCGTTCAAGCAATGGCCGCAAGGCGTGAAGGGCCATTTCATCACGCGCACCCCGCCGCCGGGCTTCGTCGCGGAATGAGCCGGTTTGCCACGCTGGCCGCGTTTGAAGCAGCCCTTGCAGATATGCCAATCGCTGATGCGGACGCCATCGCCGCTGCGCGCGCGCGGCAGACCAGTCTGACCAAGCCAGCCGGATCGCTAGGGCGTCTGGAAGACATCGCCGTGTTTCTGGCCGGATGGCAGGGCACGGCGCAGCCGGTGATCGAACAGGGTCGCGCGGCGATCTTTGCCGGGAATCATGGCTTCGTCGTCCACGGGGTCAGCTCCTTTCCCGCCAGCGTGACCGCCGCGATGGTCGGCAATTTCACTGCTGGCGGCGCGGCGATCAACGCACTGGCCGGGGCGGCCGGACTGGATCTGCGGGTGGTTGCACTCGATCTCGACCGGCCCACGGCGGACTTCACTGTCGCTGCGGCAATGGACGAGACAGAGTGCCTTGCTGCACTTTCTGCCGGAGCGGCGGTGGTGGAGCCGGGGCTGCACCTGCTGGTCGTCGGCGAAATGGGCATTGGCAATTCGACCGCCGCCGCCGCGCTCTGCGCGCGCAGTTATGGCGGCACGCCCGCGCAATGGGTCGGGCCGGGCACCGGGGTTGATGCGGGCGGAATCGCGCGCAAAGTGGCGGTGGTGGAACAGGCACTGGCCTGTCATGCCAATGCGCCGGACACCCCGTTTGAAATCCTGCGCCGGTTGGGCGGGCGCGAAATCGCCGCGATTGCCGGGGCCGTGCTGGAGGCGCGCCGTCTGCGTATTCCGGTGGTGCTGGACGGGTTCATCAGCTGCGCCGCGCTGGCGCCGCTGGCCGCCGCCGTTCCGGCGATCACCGATCATTGCCTGGCGGGCCATTGTTCGGCTGAACCGGGGCATATCCGACTGCTGGGGCATTTGGGCCTTGATCCCCTGCTTTCGCTGGGGATGCGATTGGGCGAAGGCAGCGGCGCCGCACTGGCGGTGTCGGTAATCCGGGCAGCGCTGGCCACGCACAATGGTATGGCGACATTTGCCGAGGCCGGGGTGGCAGACGGCTTGTGAGCAGCTTTCCACTTTACCTCTTGCGCCATGGCGAACCGGAAGGCGCGGGGCGGCTGATCGGCCGCACCGATGCGCCGCCTACGGCCGCCGGTATCGCGGCCTGCGCCGATCAGGCGCGGGATCTGGCGGCGGAAGTGCTGATCGCGTCCGACCTGTCACGGGCGCGTTTGGCGGGCGAGGCCATTGGGCTGGCGACCGATGTGCCGCTGTCAATCGATCCGCGCTGGCGCGAGCTGGACTTTGGCGCATGGGACGGGATGGCGCCGGGCGATGTCGAAGGCGCGGCGCTGGCGCGGTTTTGGGACGATCCCGATGGCCATGCGCCGCCCGGTGGAGAACGCTGGTCGGCGCTGGTGGAGCGTGTGTCCGCTGCCATTGACGATCTGGCCGCGCGGCCAACGCTGATCGTCACGCACGCTGGCGCGATGCGGGCGGCGCTGGCGGTGTTGTGCGGGTTTGACATGCACCAGACGTGGGCCGTTGACCTGCCCTACAATTGCCTGCTGACGTTGCGCGTCTGGCCCGGAGCAACCCCCACGGCACAGATCGCGGGGCTTTATCCGTGAGGGGCTTCATCATCGCCCTGCAATTCCTGACGCGGCTGCCTATGCCAACTCCACTGCGGACAATAGTCGTGGATGATGCCGCGTTTGCCCGGTCGATGCGCTGGTTTCCCGCTGTAGGCCTGGTTATTGGTGCAGCGGTTGCGGGAGCCGCATGGGCAGGCGCGCTGGTCGATCACCGGCTGGGCACATTAGCCGCACTGATCGTCTGGGTGGGCGTGACCGGCGCGCTGCACCTTGATGGCCTGGCCGACCTCGCCGATGCCAGCGGCGCGGCGCATAAAGATCGCGAGCGGCTGCTGGCCGTTCTGGCCGATCCCCATGTCGGCAGCTTCGGCGTTGTCGCGATTGTGCTCCAACTGCTGAGCAAGTTGGTGCTGCTGGATATGCTGGTGGATGCACGGGCGTTTGGCGCGCTGGTACTGGTGCCG
This sequence comes from Novosphingobium sp. LASN5T, assembly GCF_003856955.1. Lineage (NCBI taxonomy): Bacteria > Pseudomonadati > Pseudomonadota > Alphaproteobacteria > Sphingomonadales > Sphingomonadaceae > Novosphingobium > Novosphingobium sp. LASN5T. The sequence goes on along the minus strand of NZ_RQSI01000032.1, from coordinate 10,492 downwards.
TTTGCCGCGCGCATCGGCCCGCTGGTGTGGACATGGTGGCTGATGCCGCTGCATCAGGGGCTGGCGGCTCGATTCCGTTCCGCCATCGGCGCGATCGATCTTGCGGGCTGGGCGGCCGCGCTGGCAGCGGCGGCGTGGTTCACTCCGGCGCTGCTTGTCACACCATTGCTCGTTCTGTGGTGGGGGAGGCACGTGCGCCGCGCGTTGGGCGGGATTTCCGGCGATGGCCATGGTGCAGGCATCGAGTTGATCGAAACCGGCTTGCTGCTGAGCGTGGCAATCACGGGCCTATGGATACACACGACATGAACAGTTTTAGTTTTCACGGCGGCAGGTTGGCCGATGCCATGGCGCAGTTCGGCATGGGCAAGGCGCCGTGGATCGACCTGTCCACCGGCATCAATCCGCATGGCTGGCCCGGCGCGGACAATCTGGCAGTGGACTGGCAGGCGCTGCCCGACACCGGCGCGCTGAACGATCTGGAGGCCGCCGCCGCCGCCTGTTTCGGCGCGGACCCTGCCCATGTCTGCGCTGTTCCGGGCACGGAGATCGGCTTGCGCATGCTTGGCGATATCCTGCCCGGCCCCGCTATCCATGCCCAGCCCAGCTATCGCACCCATGGCGAGATGATTCCCCGCAGCCGTCCCGTAGCCCTGACCGAATTGGCGGGGACAGAGGAAGCGACCCTCATCATCGCCAATCCCAACAACCCCGATGGGCAGATCACCCCGCCCGCGACGCTGCTGGGCTGGCTGGAGGCGCGGCGCGACAGCGCAGCGTGGCTGGTCGTGGACGAAGCCTTTGCCGATGCCGCCCCGCACAGCAGCCTTGCCGCCCATGTGCAGGACGAACAGCGGCTGATCATCTTCCGCTCGTTCGGCAAATTCTTCGGGCTGGCCGGGGTGCGGCTCGGCTTTGTGCTGGGACCGCGCGCGCTGATCGCGCAATATCGGCAGCGGTTGGGCAGTTGGCCGCTATCGGCAGCGGCGCTGGCCATCGGCACGGCGGCATATCAGGATGTGGACTGGACAGCCGCCATGCGGATGGCCTTGCTTGAACAGGCGGATGCGCTGGACGCGGTGCTGGCGCGGCGAGGTTTCAGCGCGATAGGTGCCTGCCCGCTGTTCCGGCTGATCGAAACGGACAATGCCGCCGCGCTGTTCGAACGCCTTGCGCGCCATGCCATCCTGACGCGGCCGTTCGATTACGATCCGCGCTGGCTGCGCCTGGGCCTGCCCGCCGACCGAGAGGCGCTGGATCGCCTTGATGCGGCGCTGGCTGATGATTGATCTGACTGCTTTCCTGGCCTTGGTGCTCGACGCGGCAGTGGGCTGGCCTCAGCCGCTGTATCGCCGGATCGGCCATCCTGTGGGCATCTTTGCGCGGATTATCGCCGCGCTGGAACGGCGCTGGAATGTCCCCTCGCGGTCCGATGGACAGCGGCGCATGGCCGGGGCGGTCACCGTCCTGCTCCTGCTGGGTGTGGCGGGCGGTGCGGGCTGGGTGCTGCAAAGTCTGCTCGTGGCAATCGCCGGGCCTTGGGCCTGGCCCCTGATCGCTGTGCTGGCCTGGCCGGGTCTGGCGCAGCGCAGCCTGTACGACCACGTGCGCCCCGTTGCCGATGCGCTGGAGCGGCAGGATATGCCCAGCGCGCGCGCCGCAGTCGGCATGATCGTTGGCCGTGATACGGCGGCGCTTGATGAAGCGGGTGTTGCCCGAGCGGCGATCGAGAGTCTGGCGGAAAGTTTCTGCGACGGGGTGGTCGCGCCGTTGTTCTGGCTGCTGGTGCTGGGGCTGCCCGGTATCTGGGCCTATAAGGCGATCAACACCGCCGACAGCATGATTGGGCACCGCGAGGAGCGATGGCGCGCCTATGGCTGGGCTGCGGCCCGCACCGACGATGCGATGAATCTCGCGCCAGCGCGTCTCGCGGGATTGCTGATCTGCCTGTGCGGCGGGGGTGGCTGGCGGATAGTATGGCGCGATGCGTCCAGGCACGCCTCGCCCAATGCGGGCTGGCCCGAGGCCGCGATGGCCGGGGCGCTGGGGCTGCGTCTGGCGGGGCCAATCGCTTATGACGGGATTCTTTCGGACAAGCTCTGGATTGGGGAGGGAGACCGCCCGGCCCGGGCAGAGGATATTCAGCGCGGATTGGGCATCTACGCCCGTGCATGTCTGTGCCTGTGGTTGATAGCGGCCGGAATTGCAGGAGGTGCAGCATGGGCGCTATAATGCTTCAGGGCACCGGCTCTGATGTGGGCAAATCCGTGCTGGTGGCGGGGCTGTGTCGCGCCTTGGTGCAGCGGGGTTTGCGGGTCTTGCCGTTCAAGCCGCAGAACATGTCGAACAATGCTGCCGTCACCAGCGATGGCGGCGAGATCGGCCGGGCGCAGGCCTTGCAAGCGATCGCCTGCAAGGTGGAGCCGCATACCGACATGAATCCGGTGCTGCTGAAACCGCAGGCGGATCGCACATCGCAACTGATAGTGCATGGCCGGGTGCGAGGCACATTGGGCGCGGGCAATTTCCGGCAGGCACGGGGCGCTTTGCTGGGCGAAGTTCTGGCCAGCTATGAGCGGCTCCGTCAGGCCTGCGACATCGTCGTGGTCGAAGGCGCAGGATCTCCTGCGGAAATCAACCTGCGCGCAGGCGACATTGCCAACATGGGATTTGCGCGCGCGGCAGGCGTGCCAGTCGTGCTGGTGGGCGATATTGATCGCGGCGGAGTAATTGCCGCCATCGTTGGCACGAAAACGATTATCGACCCGGCCGACGCGGCGATGATCCAGGGCTTCATCATCAATAAGTTCCGGGGCGATCCCGCCTTGTTCGCCGATGGCTATGCCCAGATCGAAAGCTTGTCAGGCTGGCGGGGTTTAGGTGTTGTCCCGTGGCTGGGGGCCACCGCGCGTCTGCCAAGCGAGGATGCCGTGGTACTGGAACGCGGCAAGATGCGCGCAGGGGGGCGCACCATGATCGCCTGTCCGATCCTGCCGCGCATTTCCAATTTCGATGATCTTGATCCGCTGAAGCTCGAACACGAGGTAGAACTGCACATGGTTCCGCCCGGTCAGCCGATTCCGGCAGAAGCCGCGCTCATCATCCTGCCCGGATCAAAGGCGACCATTGCCGATATGGCCGCTTTGCGCGACGAAGGCTGGGACATCGATATTCTGGCGCATCACCGGCGTGGCGGGCTGATCCTTGGGATTTGCGGTGGTTACCAAATGCTCGGCAAAAGTATCGCAGATCCCGATGGGATTGAAGGTCCGGCCAGCGCTGCCAGCGGCCTTGGCCTGCTTGATGTCGAATCAACCTTGCACGCCCACAAGGCGTTGCGCCCGGTCAGCGGGCTGGCGATGGACGCGCCTTTTCAGGGGTATGAAATGCACATGGGGCAAACCAGCGGGCCGGACACGCAGCGGCCCTTCGCCCTGCTTTCCGATGGACGCTGCGATGGCGCGATTAATGCAGGCGGAACGGTGTTTGGTTCCTATGTCCACGGCCTGCTGGCCGATGCGGAGCTGCGCCGGGCACTACTGTCGCGCATGGATGTAGAAGCCGGGGGCGTGGACTATGGCTTCACCGTCGAGGCGGCGCTTGACGAGATCGCAGTCGCGCTGGAGGAGGATCTCGATATCGACGCGCTGGTGGCGCTGGCGATGGCGGAACGCCCCGCCTCCGTCCCAGCGAGAGACAGTGCATGAGCAGTGCCTTGCCCCATTTGCTGGTGCTGGGCGGAGCTCGTTCGGGCAAAAGCCGCTTTGCCCAATGCCGGGCAGAGACCCTGACAGGTAAACTGGTCTATCTGGCGACAGCCCAGGCCTTCGATGATGAGATGCGCGAACGAATCGCGCTGCACCGCGCCGATCGCGGTCCGCGCTGGTCAACTGTCGAGGCACCGCTGGACCTGGCGGTGGCAATCACGGCATATAGCACGCCGGAAACGGTGGTGCTGGTCGATTGCCTGACGTTGTGGGCTTCGAACCTGATGCTAGCGGAACGCGATACTGCTACCGCTACGGAAGGACTGGCGCGCTCGCTTTCAGCCGCACGGGGGCCGGTCATTCTGGTCGCCAACGAAGTGGGTCTGGGCATTGTACCCGACAACGCCCTTGCCAGAAGGTTTCGCGATGTTGCGGGCCGCATCAATCAGGAAATAGCGGCAGTGGTTGAAGAGGCAGTCATAATGTTCGCCGGCCTTCCATTGACGCTGAAACCTAAAGGATGAGCGGCTAGCCATACCACTTGCCACTGTGCAACTCGTGGGGGCAGGTGGTATGGGGCAAAGCCAGATCCAGCGTGTCGGTGACGTCGCCAGCAATGATTGTGGTGCATAGCTTCCACTAGATGATGTAGCGGGAATAACGGTGTCTGCGGCTCGCTGATTAGCGAGTATGCCTTCGGACTCGGGGATCCCCGACCGCAGAGGTAATCACCGAAGTGCGCCAGTGCTCGCTGTCGACCGGTCTTGACAGCCTGGCCCGTTTTTTGTCCCGGTGTTGACACCTGAGCCGGAAACCTTTTGCCCCAGACCCCCATCCGCCCCATCTCACGCTAGCTAAGGCGGGTTGCGGCGAAGTCTGCCGTTTGAGCGGCGCACGTCGAACGGCAGCATTGTCCCAGCCCTCGTCATTCAAGCGCTCCACTGTGGCGGTAAACGAACGACGGGTTCCGACGCCGCAGCCCAAGCCCCTGAACGTCTGGAAGCAAGGCGGTAATTTACATCACATCGTCTTAGTAGCAGCCGCCCCACCCCTTGCGCACCGAAGTGCCAAAGCAGACGTCAGGTGTTGGACAAGCCCGCAGGTTTCAACGCAAGGACCTGTCGGGCGATGATGTGCCGACCGAGAGACGCCCGTTATCATGCAGAGGCATATTGGTTATTGTCCCTGCATTTGCTTCGCGCGCGCCGACGCCGCCGTGGGAATGGTGCGGACCGTGTTGCACTCGGTGCCACCGGCACCGAACTGATTGGGTTTGACCTCGATGGAGACGCGCCGCGTTGTGCCATCGGCTTGGGGCACCAATTCGACAACGATGACGGGCACGTTCGCAGCGGCAGTTCCGTTCGATGGGCTGCCCTTGATCGCCCCCGTTCTCGGGTCGATCGTGATCCAGCAGGGCAAATCCCCGCCGTTTTCGGCCATGGCTGTTATCATCTGGCCCTTCGGTGCGGGCGCGATCTGCGGGCGCAAAACTTCGCGATTGGGGTCCATTTGTGCAGAGACCGGATCGCCGTGAGTCGGTTTGACGTTTGTGTCATGCCCGCTCATCGATGCAGGCTCGGCGAACTGAGTTACGGGACGGGAACTTGTCGTGTCGTTCGACATCCCCTTGGATCGTTCGGTATCGTTCATTCCTGTCCGATCGCCCTGCTTGTCGCGCTGCGGCTCGGCCGTGATGCTGGTGCCGCCGCCCTGCTGCTCGCGCTGCGGCCCGGTCGTGGTGGTGGTGCCGCCGCCCTGCTGCTCGCGCGGCTGTTGCGTGATGGTGGTCGTAACGCCGGTCTGGTTGCTGCCTGGCTGCGCGGGCGGGGTGTACGTGATCTTGGGCGTCGGCACGATCGCGACCGGTGCGGCCGATTTGATGGGATTGGCCGGGACCGGAACAACGGCCTGACTCACCGCGGGCAGGTTACCGGCACGCGAAACGGCACGCGCCTCGGGGGCCGCAAGCGGGGTTGCTGCTTGAATGGCCGCGCCGACCGGCGCGACGGCCGCGGGCGCCGCCGCGTTGCTTAGCCCCGCTGCGGGAGACACCGCTTGCGCCCGCGCGCCCGGGTTGGCCGTTATGGGCGCAACCGTGATGGCACTGGAGGGCACTCCCGAAATCCCGGTAGCCCGACCCACGGCCGTTTGCGGGCCCGCAGTAGCAGCCCCTTGTCGAAGCGCGGTTCCACCGGTGGCTAGCGCGCTAGCGCCGCCCGTCTGCGGAGCTTCGGGCGAGAGACTGTCGGCCTGGTTTCGTGTGGTCACCACGCCCACAGCGACGCCGGGATCGATTGCCACTTGCTGAGCACCCGGGCCGGTGATCACCTGCTGCACGATCGGCGAAACGCCGTTGCCGACAAACGCCGGACCCGATTGCGAGGTGATGCGGGTGTCGACCGTCTTTTTGTCGGTCTGGTTGTAGACGTTGAATCCGCCCGAACCGCTGCCCTCGGTTTCAAGCTTGGGCTTTGTGGGAGGAGTGCCCCCATCGGTTTGCCCTCCCGGGTTCGGCGACGGTATCACCGGATTCTGCGCGGCGTTCGCATTGGCCCGTGCTCGGCCCCCTGATGGCGTCTGCAGGACTGCATTCTGTGCGGCGTTGGCGTCCGCACGGGCACGGTTTCCGGTGACGCCGCCCGTGTTCGCGTTGGAAGGTGCATTGCCGGCCGCCGCCGGATCCTTGCCGCCGGTCCCCGGCTTGGCGTCCTTGGGTGCCTGTTCCAGGCCGATGGCCACGTTGAACCCGCCGCCCTGTTTCTGGTTGATATCGACCACCGCCTGGTTCGTTACCGTGCCCTTGGTCGCAACCACGTTGGCGCCGGTAGCTGCATCGATACGGGTGCCCTGCAGGGTGACGCTGTCGCCCGCGACATTGACGGTGCCCTGGCTGGAGGAAAGCTTGACCACCTCGTTCTTCACCGCGTTGGTGCGGTCCACCTGGTAACCGCCCTTCACTTCCAGGCTGTTGCCATTGACGTCACCCGGCGTGCCACCGTTGCTTGCCTTCTTTTCCTTGCCCACGGTGAAGTCCAGGCCGGCATTGGCGGTTTCCGCCGTGCTGGTCGAGGTGGAACGCGCAGCCTCCAACAACACGTTGCCCCCGGTGGCCCCCACGTCCACGCCCTTCGCGCCGCTGATTTCGGTGCCGACGAGCCGCAGATCGCCCCCCGTAGTTGTGACACTGACCTTGCCCGAACCCGATTCGATCTTGCCGACGACAGCTTCGCTGCTGGCGCTCGAACTCTTGCCGTATTCGGCCTCAACGCCCCCGGCCACGGTCTTGCCGATGATGTCGACGCTCAGTTTCTGGTCGACGCCGACTTCCTTGCCGGACTTGTTCTCGGTGTTCTGCGCGGCCTGATAATCGAACGATCCAGCCTGGATCGCAACGCCCTGATCGCCCTTGATCTGCGTGCCTTCGAGCGAGGTCTTGCCGCTGGTGACGGAAACCACGCGGCCACCCGCGTTGTAGCTGGATGTGACGGCCTTGCTCGAGCTCTCGCTTTCTGCGGATTGGCTATGGGTAAAGCCCTGCTTCACCCCCGCGCCAAGCTGTGCGTCGGTGGTCAACCCTTGCGAGACGCCGGCATTGGCAGTGACCCCGATCTCGAAGACATCGCTGCGGCTGGAGGTCGAGGAAAACTTCGTGTCCGCTGCGGCGCGATCGGTCAGCGTCGTCGCGCTTTGCAGGATGTCTCCGCCTGCGGCGATCTGTGTGCCCTGATCATTAATCGCGTTCTTCGCCACGCGGACGACGTCCGTGCCAGCTGACAGCGTGGTGGTGACCGCGTGCGTGCTGCCCTCTACCGAGCTTTGCGATTCATTGGCGACGCGGACCCCCGCGCTCGCATCGACCTGGACCTTGACCCCGGCGGTGGCCCCGAACTTGGCCGGGCTGCCCGCGCCGCCGGCTTGTGCGGCGATCTTGTCCGGCGAAAGCTGCACCGAACCTTCGACCCCAGCCTCGGCCTCGGCCTTGCCGCCGGCCGTGAGGTAAAGTCCGGCAGTCGTCTGGCTGCTGCTCGACGTGGTGATGTCGTGATCGGTCGCCGCCAGGTTGTTGATGTTGGTTGCGGATTCGACCAGCTTGCCCGCCGCCGAAAGGTTTGCGCCGCGCGTGGTGATGTCGTTGTCCGCCACGATCACCAGGTTGCCGCCCGAACTGATCTGGCTGCCCACGTTGGTCAGCTTGTCGGTGGTGTCCTTCGAACTGGTGACTCGCGCGCCGATCGTCACCGTGCTCGATCCTTCAGCCGAAGCCTTCGCGCTGGCATTGCCGCCCGCTGCCAATGCGGCCTTGCCGTCCTTGCCCGCGACCGCGCCGATCGCGCCGGCCTTGGCCTCCGCGCTCGCCTTGCCTTGCGAATCGACGAAGATGCCGACCGATGTGGTCTTGCTCGTCGTCGTGCTCGTCTCGGTGTTCTCGCCGGACAGGATGTTCACGTCCTTGCCCTTGAGCACGAGATCACCGGCGGTGGTCGCCACATTCGAGCCCTGAATGGTCAGGGTGTTGCCCGCCACGATCGCGCCCTTGTCGCCGAACGTCACGTTGGAGGCGACGCTGTCGGACTTCTTCGCCTGGCTGTCGGTCACCGTCTTGCTGTAGAAGTTGAGCGAGGAGGAATTCTTGCCCTCCGCCGATGCCTGGGCCTGGGCCGAAACCTCGCCGCCAGCGCCTGTCTTCTTCGCGAAGGCGCTCGCGCCCGCAGACGTCGTGCCCGTGCTGCTGCTGCTTACGCACAGGATGCAACTGGTTTCCTTGTGGCTGGTCACCTCGCTCGTGTCAGCGCCGGCCACGATGTTGACATCGTTGGTGGCCTGGATCAGCCCGCCCTTGTCCGCGCTGACGTTCGAGCCCTGGATCGTCACGTTCCTGTTGTTGACCAGCGCGAGCTGGCCGCCGGCGGCGATCCCCGACGAAACGTTGCGCGTTTCCTTGTCCGTCGTCCGAACGGATTCGCTGCCGTAAAGTCCGCCGCCCACGCCAAAGCCCGATTTTTTCGAATCGACCGTCGTGGTGGTCATGTCGTTGCCTGCAAGGATGTTGAGGTTGTTGCCCGAGGTATCGACAACGACATCGCCGCCGGCCTTGATCTGACTGCCGCCGGTGATGTTCGTATCGCCGCCCGACTTGACGTAGAGAGAACCGCCGGTGGTGACGTTCGATCCCACGTTCGTTGCGGTGTCGACGGTGGTGGTGGTGGTCCGCTTCTGGAAGACGCCGCTGTATTTCTCGGTCGTCTTCGAACTGCTGGTGTCGGTGGCCGCGGCAATGGTTACCGCCCCGCCGGCCACGATAGCGGCATCGCCCCCGGCGTTCACGTTGCTCCCGGTGATCGTGGTCGATCCCCCGCTCTTGAGCACGAGGTTGCCGCCCGCACTCAGGTTGGAGCCAATGTTGGTGGTGCTGGTGGATTGGCTGGTGGTGGTCGTGCGGCCCTGCTTGGTTTTCGATGCGCTTGCTTCGGTGGCGGTCACCGTGCCGATGTCGATGGCATTGCCCGCGTTGAGCACCAGGTCCTTCCCGGCGCTGACCGTGCCGCCCTGGACCCTGATGTCTTTCGCCGCGTTCAGTGTCAGGCTTTCGCTCGCCACGATCGCGGCGCGTGGACCGACCTGAGTGGCTACGGTTGTTCCGTTCTGCAACGTCTGCGTCTGGGTGGCGACCTCGATGCTGCCGCCGCGCGTCGTCAGCGCCAGGTTCTTACCGTAGAGGTTGTTGGTCCCGTCGACCTTGATGCCCTGGTATTGGTCAACCGAAAGCGCCGTGCCCGCGGCGATGGTGCCGCCCTTGAGGTCGACCGCCGTGTTGTCGGACCGCAGCGCGATCCTGTCCGCCGAGATGGTTCCGCCGGTGTTGATCACGTCGCCAGCCGCAACGATCGCCACCGATTGCGTGCCCTGGATCGTGCTCGCCAGGTTGGAAACGGTCCCGGTGGCGGATTTGAGATAGACCTGCCCGCCGGTGATCTGCGCGCCGTTGGTGTTGAGAATGTTGCCGGAGGCGCGGATGACGTTGGTTTTCGTGCCGGTGATGGCGCCGCCATCGTTGGTGAGCGAGGTCAGCTGCAGGTTGACGTTGTCTGCGATGATGCCACTGCCGGTCACCAGCGCGGCCTTGGTTGCGGGCGAGAGATAGACGACCGGCGCCAGCACGCTTTCGCCGCCCACGGTGGTGCGCACCAGCCAGATGATGTCACCGGGCAGCGCGGCGGCCTGCGCCTCGGTCAGCGGCTGACCGATGGTAAGGCCGTTGGCCTGCGCGTACTTCGCGGCATTGTCATAAAGCGCGGAAAGCTGGTCATCGAGGCTGGCATAGCTGGACAGCAGCGTGCGCCCGGTGGCGCCGAGCAGTTGCTGGCTGATCAGGTACGCTTCGTAATCGGCATCGCCCAGCCGCTTGCCCAGCGCATCGGGTCCGATGCCGAGCTTCTGTGCCAACAGGTCCGAGCTGAGGCTGGCGAGCGGCATGGTGAACAGCGGGTTCGATTCGACCAGGAACTGCCCCGACGAGCCCGGCACCGTCACGAAGCGCCCATTGGGATTGGTCGGCAGCGTGACCGTGGTGCCGCCGAACGAAACCGCGGGCTTGCCGCCCACCGTGGTGACGCTGACCGGATTGGCAATCGCGGTCGGGCCGGTGCCGGTGACGGCGGTCGCGCCCGTCATCGCCCCGCTTACCCCGGCGATCATCGTGGAGGTGCCGGCCGCCAGCGCGGCGCCGCTGCCCGCGCCGGTCCCGGTCGCAGCCGTGGCGCCGGTCGCGCCGGTGGTGCCCA
>NZ_RQSI01000031.1:0-48731 GCF_003856955.1 Novosphingobium sp. LASN5T | reverse complement strand
GGCGAGCGAACCGTCAATGGGCTGTGGGACCTGATCGGCAAGCTCGTCGATATCTTCCAGCCTGCCGAATGTGCCAATTACTTCAAATCTTGCGGATATGAGCCGGAATGAATGGAAACCGCTCTAAACGTTGCCACCAACACGCCCCCTTTTCTTAGAGCTGAGCCTCAGCCGCATTACCCCAACCATCGCTGACCGCTTCCTTAAGAAGATAGCGGCGAACTGGGACTTGATATTTTCTTAGGTAATCATATCTTTTCATTCTCTTTTGTAATTGCCCGATGACAAGAGCCGGATGAACCGACAAGATAGCAGCAAAGCCAACAACATCCCGCTCTGAAAAATACGGATGTTTGCGCGCATAGAATGACGCCATTTTTGCCGAGGGCACGCAGAAATCAGCGGCTGCTTCGTTTGCAATCCATTCTTCGTCACCTTCTACATACGGATAGCTTGAGTTTTCGTCGCTTAGATTATCGATCATTCCGATGGATGACTTCCCATGACCTCGGAGAATATGTTCGATCTCATGGCGTAGAACGAACCAGAAGTTGTCGATCCGGTCATAGAGCGTTGACATGCCGATAACCGGAGATGAATCATCGAGCCACGTGCAAACGCCGTCGATCTTAGCGTTTGGTAAAACTTCAACTAAGACAAAGCGTACGCCGCAGCTTGCCAGAAGACCTGGCACCGAAGCTACCGCTTCCGGATCGACCATTAGCCCACGCAACTTGGAAAGAATCGCTTCCAATTTATCCGTAGAGAAAGGTTCGACTTTCATCTGTCTTGCAAGTTGACGCACTCTGAATACCCAAGCGCGCTGATGTGGTGGGGTGACATCATAATGTGTGCGCTTGGCTGCGAAACCGACTTCCCCTATGCCATCATCATTGGCTACCTCGAAAAAACGATCCATCTGAAGCTTGAGGAGTGACGCCTCACTGTCCTGAATCCAGCCTCGGCGGATCATATCGCGCACGGGAAAACGAGCTTGAAGTTCAGCTCGGGTCTTCACAGCCGGATCTGGATCTTTGGCGTTCTGCAGATCGTAGCTTGCCTGAAGATTGAGGAAAAACTGCGGCGATGTGCCGAACGCGTCGCCGAGTAGCCGCGCCATATCCGGGGTGACACCACGCTTCCCTGACAGGAGAGGATTAAGTTGCTGCTCGGTCTGGCCCATAATGAACGCAAGATCGCGTTGAGACCAACCCCGAACCTCGAGTTCCATCTTTATGAAGACGCCGGGCGGATCAATCGTCACCTGTTTGCCCCTGCTCATGCCACCGCCCCTCGCAGCTGCTGTTCTATTGCTGTAACAACCACCGTCATGACATTGTTCTTTTCTATAATGCGGACAGCCATGGCCCATTGCGTCGGTAACACCACGAGATGATCTGCCGATTCAGGTTGCGGCTGCAAACCTAGACTTTTCCAATTATGCAGCGTGCGCACATCCGGCGCCGCCCTTATGATATGAAGGCGCTGACGCGCCGCCTGAATCACCGCAACCGGAAGGGAGGTCTCGGCCGCACCTTCCGTCTCGATCAAGGCTATGCGCTCGTCCGCGAACTCAATATCCATGAGTTCTGAGTATCGTGAAACGCGACTTAACGCAAGTCGTTAAGTCGCGTTTTGAAAGCGCGTCCGCCTTCACGTTGACGGGCAAGCCATTTCCTTTGCCCCAAAACATCTCTCGCGCCTGCCACTGAATCGGAATGGTGCGCACGAGTCGCAGGGTTTCGGGCAAGATTCGCGTGCGCGCGAGAATGCACCGAAACGGATATAGTCCGGGCATTCCGGCGACGTCAGGCGCGTTCCCGCGCCGATTGGCGCGCTTGGCCGGTGTCTCGCGCAATCGCCGCCCGCACCGGCAAGTTCCGGTTATCGTTCGACGCCGACAGTTAATATTCGGTTGACCGTCCTTCCGGTCCGTCGGCGCCTGCTAACAAGGCTCGGCCACCCGGCCCCAATCGCCCCACCGCCCCAAAACCGGCTGTTTTCCGGGCCAATTTGTGGTATGCTCCTAATTGGTGTTGTCCGGTCGACCTGTTCGGCACGGGGCATGTTCCGGGGCTGGCGGTGCGTCCGCCTTTCGCGGGCATGAGCCGGTCAGGAGCAACCGCAGGACTGAAAAGCTCCGGCCAGATGCCTCGGCGTCTGGCCGGGCGGTCCTTCCGCACCGCCCTTCCTTGCTGGCAGTTGTCTTGCTTCGTCGTTGCGAGCGCCGCGAAGCAATCCAGAGCGTCACGCGGAACCCTGGATTGCTTCGCGGCGCTCGCAATGACGCGGGTGCGGGCTCAGTCCTCGGGCGCTTCGCTGTTGAGCTGGATGTAGTTTGGCAGGCCCATGCGCGCGATCATGTCGAACTGCTTTTCCAGCGTGTCGACATGCTCCTCCTCGCTTTCGAGGATGTGCTGGAACAGATCGCGGCTGACGTAATCGCGCACGCTTTCGCAATGGGCGATCGCGTCCTTGAGCAGCGGGATCGCCTCCATTTCCAGCGCCAGATCGGCCTTGAGGATTTCCTCCACGGATTCGCCCACGCGCAGCCGGCCCAGCGCCTGGAAATTGGGCAGGCCATCGAGGAACAGGATACGGTCGGCCAGCTGGTCGGCGTGCTTCATCTCGTCGATGGATTCGTGCCGTTCGAACTGGGCGAGCTTCTTGATGCCCCAGTTGTCGAGCAGGCGGAAATGCAGCCAGTACTGGTTGATGGCGGTCAGTTCGTTGAACAGCGCCTTGTTGAGAAATTCGATGACCTTGGCGTCGCCCTTCATGGCGCGGCTCCTTCAAACGTCCGGTGTGGGCCGCAGCCTATGCGGCCCGCGCCCATCGGCCAAGCGCGAACGATTCGCGCGAGGGGCGGCGGTAAGGACAGGCGGTTGCAGGAAGCGCGATCGGGCGCCAGTGATCAGGCAAGCGCGCAGGCGCGTTCGTCGGCCACCACGTCCTCGGCATCGTCCAGGCACTGGCGGCACTGGGGCTGGCAGCCCAGCCGGGCGTAGAGCGCTTCGGCATCGCCCGAATGGCTCCGCGCGGCGCCCCGCAGGTCCTTTTCGCGAATGGCATTGCAGATGCAGACGTACATCAGGACACCCGATTCTCTCGACCGAATGATCATCTTTTAATGCGAGGTAGTCTCAATAGCAAGGGCTGCGCGTGAACATCGTCCTGGCATCGCCCTCCGGGACAGTCCCGATTGCCAAGCGCCGCGTTCCGCGATAGAGCGACTCTCGCATCAAGAGTTGGGGTGGACGCCCCGACGCCAACCTGCCGATCCGGGCAAGGTGGCGCTCCGCAAGGAGGATGTGGCCGATCCGGCAACCAAACGGACACGGACACGCGCGGCGTCTTTCCCCACGGGACGAGAAGAAAGACGCCAGGACAGTGCCGATCCGGATTGCCGACAACCTGCCCGCCCGCCGCACGCTCGAATCCGAAGGCGTGATCGTGATGGGCGAAACCGAAGCCGCGCGGCAGGATATCCGCCCGCTGCGCATCGCGCTGCTGAACCTGATGCCCGACAAGATCACCACCGAAACCCAGATCGCGCGGGTGCTGGGCGCCACGCCGCTGCAGGTGGAACTGGAACTGCTGCGCATTTCCGACCACGTCAGCAAGAACACCTCGGCCGGGCACATCGCCGAATTCTACCGCCCCTGGGCGGACGCGCGCGGGGAGCGCTTCGACGGGCTGATCGTGACCGGCGCGCCGGTGGAGCAGATCCCGTTCGAGGAAGTGACCTACTGGGACGAATTGCGGCGCATCTTCGACTGGTCGCAGGTCAACGTCCACCGCACGCTCAACGTCTGCTGGGGGGCGATGGCGGCGCTGCACCATTTCCACGGCGTGCCCAAGCACGGGCTGGCGTCCAAGGCCTCGGGCGTGTTCCGGCATGACAACCGCGCGCCGGCCAGCCCGTGGATGCGCGGGCTGCCCGATGTGTTCGACGTGCCCGTCTCGCGCTGGAGCGAAGTGCGCGCCACAGACCTGCCCGAAGGGCGCGGGCTGCGCGTGCTGGCCGATAGCGCCGAGACCGGGCTGTGCCTGATCGACGATCCGGCCCACCGCGCGCTGCACATGTTCAACCACCTAGAATACGATACGCTGACGCTGGCGGGCGAATACGCGCGCGACGAGGGCGGCTATATGCCGCAGCACTATTTCCCCGGCGACGATCCGCAGGCCGCGCCTGCCAACACCTGGCGCGGCCACGGGCACCTGCTCTACGGCAACTGGATCAACGAGACCTACCAGACCACGCCGTTCGATCTGGCCGACGTGGGCGGGCGCTGAGCAGGGGCGCCAGGAAGGGGCGCCAGGAAGGGGTAGGTGCGGCATCAAAGCCAGCGCCCGCTTGCCTTTCCGGGCGGACCTGACTATGGGCGCCTCCTTCAACCGACACACCATTCGGGATTCGCCTGGCTGAAAGGGCTGCCACGGCGAATCTGGCGCGTCGAATCCTAGGAGACGAAAATGCCCAAGCTCAAGACCAAGAGCGGCGTGAAGAAGCGGTTCAAGATCACCGCTTCCGGCAAGGTGAAGCACGGCGTTGCCGGCAAGCGCCACCGCCTGATCAGCCACAACGCCAAGTACATCCGCCAGAACCGCGGCACGGAAGTGATCTCCGACGCCGACGCGAAGGTGATCAAGAAGTGGGCGCCCTACGGGCTGAACTGAGGAGCGCTGACTTATGAGCCGTATCAAGCGTGGTGTTACCACCCGTGCCAAGCACAAGCGGATTCTGGACCAGGCCAAGGGTTACCGCGGCCGTCGCAAGAACACGATCCGCGTCGCCCGTCAGGCCGTCGAAAAGGCCGGCCAGTACGCCTATCGCGACCGCAAGGTTAAGAAGCGCACCTTCCGCGCCCTGTGGATCCAGCGCATCAACGCCGCGGTCCGCGCCGAAGGCCTCACCTATTCGCAGTTCATCCACGGCGTGAAGCTCGCCGGGATCGAACTCGATCGCAAGGCGATGGCCGATCTGGCGATGAACGAAGGCGGCGTGTTCAACGCCGTGATCGCGCAGGCCAAGGCAGCGCTTCCCGCCGCCTGAGCCGTTCGCACCGCGAACCGCATCAAAGGGCATTGGTCCGTTCTGGACCAATGCCCTTTTTGCTGGAAAATCAGAAACTACCCCCGATTCTGCTAACCTGCGTGACAATATCGCCGATCTGGAGGCTTTTGCAGCGCGCAACAAACGATTATGGCGATTTGTAACGGATTGCTACTTAGCAACGATTCCGAAGGGTCGCGCGATTGCCAGCGGATTGCCGCGTAAAGGTTCGTTTCCATCAGCCGCCCCTGGCGCTGCGCCCCTATTTCACGACGTTTTACCTCACCGAGATCGACATTCCCGAGGGGCAGCGGGTGCAGGATCACCTGCATCCCGAATGGGCCAACCTGCGGCTGTTCCAGGGTGTGACGCCCGAAGCGGAGATCGCGGGGATCAAGGGGCCGCCCGGCATTGCCGCGATCGGCACCGGGCCGACGAGCACGACCATCCGCTTCACCGCGGGCCGCTGCCGCATATGGGGCATCGGCCTGTTGCCGCTGGGCTGGGCGAAATTCGCGCGGGCGCCGGCGCATCTCTGGGCCGATCGCATCTTCGATCCCTGCGCGGAGCCTGACTTCGCCCAGTTCGGTCCGCTGATCGACGGCGTATTCGGCGCGCGCGGACATGCCGGCGCCCGATGAAGACCGGATCGTGGCCATCCATGGCGCGATCGTCGATCCGGAAACGGGCTCCGTGGCGGACGTGGCCGAAGCGACGGGCCTGGCTTCGTACACCATCGAGCGCATCTGCCGCCGCTATTTCGGCTTCGCCCCGCGCCTGCTGCTGCGGCGGCAGCGCTTCATGCGCAGTCTGTCGCAGTACATGCTCGACCCCGAACTCAAGTGGATCGGCGCAATCGACGGGCACTATCACGATCAGGCGCAGTTCGTTCGCGATTTCCGGCGGTTCATGGGGATGACGCCGCGCGCCTATGTGGCGCATCCGCGTCCGGTGCTGTCGGCCGTGATGCGCGCGCGCTTCGAGGCGGCCGGCGCGGCCGTGCAGGCGCTGCACCTGCCGGCGCGGACCGGGGACTGATGCAACGGGGGGCGCTGCGTTTCGCCCTTTGATTCCGCACCGTTTGGCGCTAGCGGCACCGGCGATGGAACAGCTTGAACAACAGCAGGCCGAAACGCTGGGCGCGATCGCGGACGCCGCAACGCCCGAAGCGGTCGAGGCGATCCGCGTAGCCGCGCTCGGCAAGCAGGGCTGGGTCAGCGCCCTGCTCAAGACGCTGGGCGGCATGTCCCCGGAACAGCGCCAGAGCGAAGGCCCGAAGATCCACGCCGCGCGCGAGGCGGTGACCGCCGCGCTGGCCGCGCGCAAGGGCGCACTTGAGGCGGCGGCGCTCGATGCGCGGCTGGCGGCCGAGACGGTGGACCTTTCGCTCCCCGCGCCCGAAGCGCCGAGGGGATCGGTCCATCCGGTCAGCCAGGTGATGGACGAGCTGGCGGAAATCTTCGCCGACATGGGCTTCGCGGTGGCGTCCGGTCCAGAGATCGAGGACGACTGGCACAACTTCACCGCGCTCAACATGCCCGAAACGCACCCGGCGCGGGCGATGCACGATACCTTCTATTTCCCCGACAAGGATGCGGAAGGGCGCGCCATGCTGCTGCGCACGCATACCTCGCCGGTGCAGATCCGCGCGATGCTGAAACAGGGCGCGCCGCTGCGCGTGATCGCGCCCGGCCGCGTCTATCGCAGCGACAGCGATGCCACGCACACGCCGATGTTTCACCAGATCGAAGGCCTGGTGATCGACAAGGGCATCCACCTTGGTCACCTGAAGTGGACGCTGGAAACCTTTCTCAAGGCGTTCTTCGAGCGCGACGACATCGTGCTGCGCCTGCGCCCGAGCTATTTCCCGTTCACCGAACCGTCGGTGGAAGTCGACGTGGGCTACACCGTGATCAACGGCAAGCGCGTGGTCGGCGGCGGCGGTGACGTCGCAAACGGCGGCTGGATGGAAGTGCTGGGCTCGGGCATGGTCAACCGCCGCGTCATCGAATTCGGCGGGCTCGATCCCGATCAATGGCAGGGCTTCGCCTTCGGCACCGGCGTCGACCGGCTGGCCATGCTGAAATACGGCATGGACGATCTGCGGGCGTTCTTCGATGGCGATGTGCGCTGGCTGCGGCACTACGGTTTCGGCGCGCTCGATGTGCCGACGCTTTCCGGCGGCGTGGGGGTGAAGGCATGAAGTTCTCGCTCTCGTGGTTGAAGGACCACCTCGATACTGGGTCCGACGCCGATGCCATCGCGCGCAAGCTGACCGCGCTGGGCCTTGAAATCGAAGGCGTGGAGGATGCCTCCGCCGCGCTGGGCGCGTTCCGCATCGCGCGCGTGCTGACGGCGGAAAAGCATCCGCAGGCGGACAAGCTGCAAGTGCTGTCGGTCGATCTGGGAGATGGCGCGCCACTCCAGGTGGTCTGCGGCGCGCCCAATGCGCGCGCGGGGCTGGTCGGTGTGCTCGGCCTGCCTGGCGCGGTCGTGCCCGCGAATGGCATGGAACTGCGCAAGTCGGCCATTCGCGGCGTCGAATCCAACGGCATGATGTGTTCCACGCGCGAGCTGGGCCTTGGCGAGGAACACGATGGCATCATCGAACTGCCGGCCGACGCGCCGGTGGGCGCGACCTTTGCCGACTACCTGGGGTCGGACCCGGTGTTTGACGTGGCGATCACGCCCAACCGGCCCGATTGCATGGGCGTTTATGGCATAGCGCGCGATCTGGCCGCGGCGGGGCTGGGCACGCTGAAGCCGGTGGATGCCGCGCCTTTCGCGGGCGCGTTCGCGTGCCCGGTGGACATCCGCATCGAGGACGCCGAAGGCTGCCCCGCGTTCTATGGCCGCGTGATCCGGGGCGTGAAGAACGGCCCTTCGCCGCAGTGGCTGCAGGACCGGCTCAAGAGCGCCGGCCAGCGCCCGATCTCGGCGCTGGTGGACGTGACCAACTACGTCATGCTCGCCTATGGCCGCCCGGCGCACGCCTATGATCTGGCGAAGCTGAACGGTGCGGTCGTGGCGCGCCGGGCCACCGATGGCGAGAAGGTCGTCGCGCTCAACGGCAAGGAATACACGCTCGATTCGACGATGACGGTGATCGCCGACGCGGCGGGCGTGCACGACGTGGCCGGCATCATGGGCGGCGAGCATTCGGGCTGCGCCGACGATACCACCGATGTCCTGCTCGAAGTCGCCTATTTCGATCCGGCGCGCATCGCCCGCACCGGGCAGGCGCTGGCGCTAACCAGTGATGCGCGCGGCCGGTTCGAACGCGGGGTGGACCCGGCGTTCCTCGATGCCGGGATCGAGCTGCTGACGCGGCTGATCCTCGACATCTGTGGTGGCGAAGCGTCCGAGGTGCTGCGCGTGGGCGCGCCGCCGCTGGCGCGCAAGACCGTGGCCTACGATCCTGCGCTGGCTGGCCGGCTGGGCGGCGTGGCGGTTGCCGAGGACGAACAGCGCCGCATTCTTGCCGCGCTGGGCTTCGAGGCGGCGGCGGGAGAAAGGTCCGGCTGGACCGTGACCGTGCCCACCTGGCGCCCCGACGTGGATGGCGCGGCCGACATCGTGGAGGAAGTGATCCGCGTGCACGGGCTGGACGCGGTGCCTTCCACGCCGCTGCCGCGCGCGGACGGCGTGGCGAAGCCCACCGCCACGCCGGCGCAGATCGTGGAACGGCGCATGCGCCGCGCCGCCGCGGCGCGCGGGCTGAACGAGGCGGTCACCTGGTCGTTCCTGCCCGAAGGCGAGGCGGAGCATTTCACCGAAGGCGATGGCGGGCTGTGGGTGCTGGCCAATCCGATTTCGGAAGACCTCAAGGCGATGCGCCCGTCGCTGCTGCCGGGCCTGCTTTCGGCGACCCGGCGCAACCTCGATCGCGGTGCGGCGTCGGTCCGCCTGTTCGAGATCGGCCGCCGCTATCTGCGCGGTGAGGCCGGGGCGAGCGACGAGAAGCTGAGCCTCGTGGTGGTGCTGGCAGGGGAAAAGACTCCGCGCGGCTGGAAGAGCGGCAAGGCGCAGGCCTTCGATGCCTTCGACGCCAAGGCCGAGGCGCTGGCGCTGCTGGCCGAAGCCGGCGCGCCGGTCGACAATCTGCAGGTGATGGGCGAGGCCGGGCCTCAGTTCCATCCGGGCCAGTCGGCCACGCTGCGATTGGGGCCGAAGACGGTGCTGGCACGCTTTGGCATGCTGCACCCGGCGACCGCCAAGGCCTTCGATCTCGACGGGCCAGTGGCCGCCGTGGAGCTGTTCCTCGATCGTATTCCCCCGAAGAAGGCCGCGCCCGGCTTCGCCCGTCCGCACTATGCGCCGCCCGCGCTGCAGGCAGTGACGCGCGATTTCGCCTTCCTGGTCGATGCCGGGGTGCCGGCGGGCGACCTCGTCCGCGCGGTGAAGGGGGCCGACAAGGCCAATATCGTCGCGGCGCGGCTGTTCGACGATTTCCGGGGCCAGGGCGTGCCCGAGGGGCAGAAGTCTCTGGCGGTGGAAGTCACGCTCCAGCCGGGCGAGAAGAGCTACGACGATGCCGCGCTCAAGGCGATTGCCGACAAGGTGGTTGCGGCGGCGGGCAAACTGGGCGGCGTGCTGCGCGGATAGGTCGACAGATCACGCGCAAGCCGCCATGCTGCACCTGCGCAGGAGGACGGCTTGCCGTGAGGGACCATGCCTGAAAATCCCGTACCCGAAGACCTCGTCACCATCGCGTCCGGCGCGCTGACCGCGCGGGTCCATCCGCTGGGCGCGGAACTGTGGTCGCTGCGCGATGCCCAGGGCCGCGAGTTCATGACCGATGCCGATCCGGCGTTCTGGACCGGTCACGCGCCGCTGCTGTTCCCGATCGTGGGGGCGCTGGCGGAGGACCGCTATCGCATCGATGGGGATACCTTCACGCTGCCGCGCCACGGCTTCGCGCGGCGGATGCCGTTCGAGCTGGCGGCGCGGGACGACGATCGCGTCACCTTTCGCCTGACCGACAGCGCGGCGACTTGCGCGGTCTATCCCTTCGCCTTCGTGCTGGAGATGGCCTTCGTGGTGGACGGCGCGACACTGCGCATGACCGCCACCGTGTCCAACCCCGGCGCCCGGCCGCTGCCGTTCGCGTTCGGGTATCACCCCGCCTTCGCCTGGCCGCTGCCCGGCGGCGCGGCGAAGGCGGCGCACCGCGTGGTGTTCGAACGGGACGAGCCGGCCGCCCTGCGCGTACTCGACGCGGCCAGCGGACTGGTCGCCCCCGAACCGCGCGCCACCCCGGTGAAGGGCCGGGAGCTGGCGCTCTCGCCCGATCTTTTCGCTGATGACGCGCTGATCTGGGACGATCTCGCCAGCCGGGCGCTGTGCTATGGCGCGGACGGTGGGTCGTGGCTGGACATCGCGTTTCCGGACACGCCGATGCTGGGGCTGTGGCAGAAGCCGGGGGCGAACTACCTGTGCATCGAACCGTGGCAGGGCCATGCCGATGCGGTGGGCTTCGCCGGCGATTTCCGCGAGCGGCCGGGCGTGGTGCTGCTGCCGCCGGGCGAGCGGCGCCATTTTCGCATGGACGTGACGGTGCGGGCGAAATGAAGGCCGCTGCCCCGCCGCGAAGCGCGATTATCGTCTGGGTTCTGCTGCTGGGCGTGCTGGCGGCGCTGCTGGTCTTTGCAGGCACCTATGGAGAGGCGAAGCGGAAGAGCGAACTACGCCACCTGCTTTTCGCCAATTCCCGGCTGACCGCTGAACAGCTTTCCCGATGCCTGATGAACCGGATGCCGCTGACGGGTAAGAGCTGGAAAGCGGTTGAAGGCATGACCGACACGATCGAGGCGTGGAATGGTGCGCGTGGGCTGCGCGTGCGGATCGTCGATGCTGCCATGCGCGGTCGCCGCGTCGAGATTTCGACCCCCGGCGGTCGTCCGTTGCGCGATCAGGAAGCCGAAGCGCTGCGCACCTGCCTTTCAGGCGGATGATGGACGCGGCCGCCTCGGGAGGCTAGGGGCGCATCCCATGTCCAATCGCCGCACCTTCGCCATCATTTCGCACCCTGACGCGGGCAAGACCACGCTGACTGAAAAGCTGCTGCTGCAAGGCGGCGCGATCCATCTCGCGGGCGAGGTCAAGGCGCGCGGGCAGGCGCGGCGCGCGCGGTCGGACTGGATGAAGATCGAGCAGCAGCGCGGCATCTCGGTCACGTCCTCGGTGATGACGTTCCAGAAAGACGGCATCGTCTTCAACCTGCTTGATACGCCGGGCCACGAGGACTTCTCCGAAGACACCTACCGCACGCTGACCGCGGTCGATTCGGCGATCATGGTGATCGACGCGGCCAAGGGCATCGAGCCGCAGACGCGCAAGCTGTTCGAAGTGTGCCGGATGCGTTCGGTGCCGATCATCACCTTCGTCAACAAGGTCGATCGCGAAGGCCGCTCGGTGTTCGAGACGCTGGATGAAGTGGCCGATGCGCTGGCGCTCGATGTGGTGCCGATGGCGTGGCCGATCGGCATGGGCGGCCTGTTCCAGGGCGTGCTGAACCTCGCCACCAACCAGATCAGCCGGCCCGAGGGCGACAGCCGCGAATTCCTGGGCAAGGTGGAGCCGGCGGCCGATATTCCCGATGACATCGCCGAGGAGATCGAGCTGGCGCAGGCGGGCTATCCCGAATTCGATCTCGAAGCCTATCGCCATGGCGACCTGACCCCGGTGTTCTTCGGATCGGCGCTCAAGAACTTCGGCGTGGCCGAACTGATCGACGCGATCGCGAAATACGCGCCGCCGCCGCGCCCGCAATCGTCGGAGCAGGGCACGATCACGCCGGAGCGGCCCGACGTGACCGGTTTCGTGTTCAAGGTCCAGGCCAACATGGACCCGCAGCACCGCGATCGCATCGCGTTCATGCGCATGGTTTCGGGCACGTTCCGGCGGGGCATGAAGCTGACCCCGTCGGGGCTGGGCAAGCCGATCGCGGTCCATTCCCCGATCCTGTTCTTCGCGCAGGACCGCGAGATTGCCGACACCGCCGAGGCGGGCGACATCATCGGTATTCCCAACCACGGCACATTGCGCGTGGGCGATACCCTGTCCGAACGCAACGACGTGCGCTTTACCGGCCTGCCCAACTTCGCACCCGAAATCCTGCGGCGCGTGGCCCTGAAGGACCCGACCAAGACCAAGCAGCTGCGCAAGGCGCTGGACGATCTTTCCGAAGAAGGCGTGATCCAGGTGTTCTACCCGGAAATCGGCGCGCAGTGGATCGTCGGCGTGGTCGGCCAGCTGCAGCTCGACGTGCTGATTTCGCGGCTGGAGGCGGAATACAAGGTGGAAGCGGTGCTGGAACCATCGCCGTTCGACACCGCGCGCTGGCTGAAAGGCTCGCCCGAGGCGCTGAAGGCCTTTGCCGATTTCAACCTGTCGAATCTCGCCAAGGATCGCGATGGCGATCCGGTGTTCCTGGCGCGCTCGGCCTGGGACGTGGGCTACCAGCAGGAGCGCAACCCCGAGCTGGCCTTTTCCGCGACCAAGGAAAGATAGCCGCCGGCAGCCGCCCATAAGGGTGGACTTCCGGCGCGTCTCCTGTTGCACTGCACCCAACGAAAAGGCAGGAGGGAAGGATGGACTTGCTGGGACCCACTTCGCAGAGCTTCGTCTCGCAGCGGCTGCGGCTGCACTATGTCGACTGGGGCAACACGGAAAAGCCGCCGCTGCTGCTGATCCACGGCGGGCGCGACCATTGCCGCAGCTGGGACTGGACGGCCGAGGCCCTGCGCGAGGACTGGCACGTCATCGCCATGGACCACCGCGGCCACGGCGACAGCGAATGGGTTTCCGACGGCAACTACCGCACCATGGACATGGTCTATGACGTGGCGCAGCTCGTCCACCAGCTCAACCTCGCGCCGGTGACGATCGTCTCGCATTCGTGGGGCGCCAACGTCTCGCTGCGCTATGCCGGTCTGTTTCCCGAAGACGTGCGCAAGCTGGTGGCGATCGAGGGCATCTTCCCCACGCCCGAATGGGAAATGCGGATGAAGGACGTGCCCTTCGCGCGGCGCATCCGCGAATACATCGCCGAAAAGCGCAAGGCCGCCGGCCGCCTGCCGCGCCGCTATCCCACGCTGGAAGACGCCTATGCGCGCATGAAGGCGGAAAACCCCTATCTGACCGACGAGCAGGCGCGGCACCTGACCAAGCACGGGATCAACCGCAACGAGGACGGGACGTTCACCTGGAAGTTCGATCCCTACGTCCATCTCGACCATCCGTTCGACATCAGCAACGAGCGCAAGCACGAGCTGTGGGAAGCGATCACCTGTCCCACGCTGCTGCTGAATGGTGCGGATTCGTGGGCGGGCAACCCCGAGCGTGACGGGCGCATCCGGCATTTCCGCGACGCCACGGTGATCGAGTTCGAGAACGCCGGGCACTGGCTGCACCACGACCAGTTCGGCCGCTTCATGAAGACGCTGAAGGACTTCCTGTGATCGCCGGTCCGATCGTGCCGGCGCTCAACGCCTTGCGCTGACTGCGGCCCCGGCGGTGCGGCTTACGTTCGCCAGCTACAACATCCACAAGGGCGTAGGGCTGGACCGGCGCCGCGATCCCGATCGCATCCTGGGCATCCTGCGCGAGATCGACGCGGACGTGATCGCGCTGCAGGAAGCCGATCGCCGGTTCGGCACGCGCGAGGCGGTGCTTTCGCGCCAGGCAATCCTCGAGCACAGCCCCTGGCGCCCGATCGCCCCGAACGGGGCGATGACGGGACGCGGCGGTGGCGCCCGCCCGGCGAGCATCGGCTGGCACGGCAACGTCCTGCTGGTGCGCCGCGAGATCGCGGTGGACGCGGTGGGCGCGGTGCCGCTGCCGACGCTGGAACCGCGCGGTGCGATCTGCGCGGACCTGCGCGTGGGGCAGGCCCGCCTGCGGGTGGTGGGGATGCATCTGGATCTGTCGGGCTTGCGCCGGCGGCACCAGTTGCAGGCGATTTGCGATCATGTGGAGCGCTGCGCCGGCGCGGCGCCCACCGTGCTGATGGGCGACATGAACGAATGGTCGGCGGCGCGCGGCGCCTTTCGCGGGCTGGAGGAAGGCTGGCGCCTGCTGGCACCGGGACGCAGCTTTCCGGCGCGGCGGCCGGTGGCCCAGCTCGACCGGATCGTGGTGAGCGGCGAATGGCAGGTGGAAGACCTGGGCGTGCACCACAGCGCGCTGTCGGCGGTCGGTTCCGATCATCTGCCCGTTTGGGCGCGCCTGGCGCTGCGATCTGCCTAAAAATTAGGCAAAAGGTCCGTTTTGCACAAGATTCGGGCTGATCGTGGCCGGCGTGGGCGAATTTGCGTCCAAAAATCCTCGGATTCCTGAACTTTCGGTAAATGGCACGCCCTTTGCTTTGAGAAATCTCGCCGGCGGGTCGCCCGGCGTAGAGGCCTGGAAAGGGGGGCGTGAATGAAGTTCATCATCGCCATCATCAAGCCGTTCAAGCTGGACGAAGTGCGTGAAGCACTGTCGGCTCTGGGCGTGGCAGGGATGACGGTGTCGGAAGTGAAAGGTTTCGGTCGGCAGAAGGGGCAAACCGAAATCTATCGCGGCGCCGAGTACTCCACCAACATGCTGCCCAAGGTGAAGATCGAGATTGCGGCCAGCGATGACCTCGCTCCGCAGATCGTCGAGACGATCCAGCAGACCGCCAGCACCGAAGCGATTGGCGACGGCAAGATCTTCGTTCTGGATCTCGCTTCCGCCACGCGCATCCGCACCGGTGAATCCGGGGACACCGCGCTTTGATTTCCGACACGAGGGGAACCCATATGATCCGTAAGATGATCAGTGGCGTTGCGGGCGTGGGCGTATCGCTCTTCGCTTCTACCGCCGCTTTCGCACAGGCCGGCCCGATCAAGGCGCCGACCGCCGAGCAGATGGCCACGATGGTCAACAAGGGTGACACCACCTGGATGCTGCTTTCGGCCACGCTCGTCCTCCTGATGAGCATTCCCGCACTCGCGCTGTTCTATGGCGGTCTCGTCCGCACCAAGAACATGCTCAGCGTGCTGATGCAGGTTTTCATGATCGTGTCGGTCGCCGCCCTGTGCTGGGTGAGCTGGGGCTATTCGATGGCCTTCACCGGCGGTTCGCCGTACTTCGGCGGCCTTTCCAAGATGTTCCTGGCCGGCGTTTCGGCCTCGACCTACGCCGCGACGTTCTCGAACAACGTCTACATTCCCGAATATGCCTACGTCATCTTCCAGATGACCTTCGCCTGCATCACGCCGGCGCTGATCGTCGGCGCGTTCGCGGAACGCGTGAAGTTCACGCCGCTGATGATCTTCACGGTGCTGTGGCTGACGCTGGTCTATTTCCCGATGGCCCACATGGTGTGGTACTTCGCCGGTCCTGACTTCCTGGCCGATGCGCCGACCGATGCCGGTCTGCTCTATGGCTGGGGCGCGCTGGACTTCGCGGGCGGCACCGTCGTTCACATCAACGCGGGCATCGCCGGCCTCGTCGGCTGCCTCGTGATCGGCAAGCGCGTGGGTTATGGCAAGGAAGCCACCCCGCCGCACTCGCTGACCATGACCATGATCGGCGCCTCGCTGCTGTGGGTGGGCTGGTTCGGCTTCAACGCCGGTTCGAACCTCGAAGCCAATGGCCTGGCCGCACTCGCCTTCATCAACACCTTCGTCGCCACTGCCGCCGCCGCCGTTTCCTGGGCGATCGTCGAGCAGATCAAGCACGGCAAGCCCTCGATGCTGGGTGCCGCCTCGGGTGCCGTCGCCGGCCTCGTCGCGATCACTCCGGCCGCCGGCTTCGCGGCGCCGATGACCTCGATCATCCTGGGTCTCGTCGTCTCGCCGATCTGCTTCCTGTTCGTCTCGACCGTGAAGAACGCGCTCAAGTACGACGATACGCTCGACGTCTTCGGCGTGCACTGCATCGGCGGGATCGTCGGCGCGATCGGCACCGGCATCGTCGCCAACCCGGCGTTCGGCGGCCAGGGCTGGGTGAACTACACCGTGTTCCCCGCCGTTGCCGGCAAGTACGACATGGCGGCCCAGGTCTTCACCCAGATCAAGGCCGTGCTGCTGACGCTGGTCCTCTCGGGCGGTGTCTCCGCGATCCTCTTCTTCGCCCTCGACAAGACCATCGGTCTGCGTCCCAGCGAAGAAGCCGAACGCGAAGGCCTCGACATCACCGAGCACGGCGAACGCGCCTACAACTACTGAGTTACCGAGCTTGGCGGGGCGGGGGGTGTGATCCTCTCCCTCTCTCCCCCGACCCCGCCAGACGATGTTCCTCCTGCGAACAGACTAAGGCCGGAGTGCTAGCCCACTCCGGCCTCTTTTATTGTCTGGCGCAAAAGGAGGGCGCGACAGGCGCCCGGAAAGGTCCGCTGTCGGAAAAATGCGCGGCGCTTAAGAGCTTTGCAACCGCTGGTTGATACTGAGGTCACTTCGGCTCAACACCCAGAGCATACGAAAGACTACGTAGTGGGCAGCAACAAGCTAAGAAGTCTGTTGGGGCGTCGGTCCGGTGCGGGGGAAGGAAACTCCCGGGCGCGGCGCATGTCGCAAGGGGATGCGGCGGCTCTCTGTTTCGCTTACGAGGATCTGGGCCTCGGCAGTTTCTGGACGACCGATGGCGAGGGGCGGCTGACTTACATGTCGTCCGCCGCGCAGGCCCTGCTCGGCGGCGGCGAGGACGGCCTCATTGGCCGGCCCTTCCTGGAGCTGTTCCTGCCGCCCGATCGCGAAGCCGAAGGAGACAGCCAGCGGGCGCTGTCCTTCGCGCTGGCCCGCCGGGGCCGCTTCGAGCGCGTGATCGCCCGGAGCGAGGCCGGGGGACGGGGCTGCTGGTGGTCGATCTCGGGCGAACCGCAGAGCGATGGCAATACCTTCACGGGTTTTCGCGGGCACTGCGCCGACATTACCGGCGAGCGCGAATCCGCCGAGGAAAGCTCGCGGCTGGCCATGCACGATCCGCTGACCGGGCTGCTCAACCGCCGGCGCATGACGCAAGTGCTCGAACGCACGCTGACCGCCTACGCGCTGCAGCGGCGCTCTTGTGCGATCATGCTGATCGACCTCGACCGCTTCAAGCAGGTCAACGATACGCTGGGCCACGCCGCCGGTGACGCGCTGCTCAAGCAGGTGGCCGATCGTCTGGTGAAGATCGTGGGCGACAAGGAAAAGGTCTGCCGCCTGGGCGGCGACGAGTTCCAGGTCATCCTGCCCGATCAGGAAGATCGCGGCGTGCTGGGAGACATGGCCACCTCGATCATCAGCAGCATCTCGCAGCCGTATTCGATCGAAGGCAGCCGTTGCACCATCGGCGCGTCGGTGGGCGTGGCGGTCGCGCCGTTCGACGGGCAGGCCAGCGAGGAACTGGTGCGCAACGCCGATCTCGCGCTCTATGCCGCCAAGGGCAGCGGGCGCGGCCGGTTCCGCTTCTTTTCGAACGATCTGCTGAAGGCGGCCGAAGATCGCCGCGTGCTGGAGGAAGACCTCATCGACGCGCTGCCGAAAGGCCAGCTCGAACTGCACTACCAGCCGATCGTGAAAGCCACGTCAAACCAGATCGTCGGGATGGAGGCGCTGTTGCGCTGGAATCATCCCGAGCAGGGCTGGATTTCGCCCGCGCGGTTCATCCCGATCGCCGAAGAATCACACCTGATCTGCCGCATCGGCGAATGGGTGCTGCGCAAGGCGTGTGAAGACGCGGCCTCATGGCCGGGCGACGCGCGCGTGGCGGTCAATGTCTCCCCCATCCAGTTCGCGGATTCGTCGCTGCCCGCGCTGGTGGCGAGTGCGCTGGCGTCGTCGGGGCTGGAGCCCGACCGGCTGGAGCTGGAAATCACCGAAGGCGTGTTCCTGCAGGAAGGCGGGACCACCGACGCGATGTTCCGGGCGCTGAAGGATCTGGGCGTTCGCCTGGCGCTCGACGATTTCGGCACCGGCTATTCCTCGCTCGCCTATCTGAAGACCGCGCCGTTCGACAAGATCAAGATCGACCAGAGCTTCGTGCGCGGCGCGACGGGGTCGGGATCGCGCAACCGCGCGATCATCGCCGCGATCGTGGCGCTGGCCAAGGCGCTGGACATGGAAACGACGGCGGAAGGCGTCGAATCGTTCGACCAGTTCGATCTGATGAAAAGCCTGGAAGTCAGCCATGTGCAGGGCTTCATCTACAGCCCCGCGATCACCAACGAGGATTTCCTGGCCCGGCTGGATGGCGATGGATGGATCATCGCCCCGTCCGGACCCGCGCGGCAGCGGCATGACCGGCAGGCGATGTTCCGCCGGATCGGCGCGATCCACGAAGATCACTACTATCCGATCGTGCTGCGCAACCTGTCGGTATCCGGCGCGCTGATCGAGGGCATGGTGGACGTGCCACTGGGCACGAAATTCGTGCTCGATCTGGGTGACGGCCAGCTGGTCATCGCCACGGTGCGCCGTTCGCGCAAGCACCAGCAGGGTGTTGAGTTCGAACAGGAAATGGTGGCGGATGGCAATGGCGGGCTGTGTACGCGCCATCGCGTTTCGCCCTATGCGCTGACGGCGGCGGGCCTGACCCAGACGCCGGGCCATGCCGGGCCCATGCTGATCACCCGCAGCGACGACGGCCGCGTCATGCTGCCCGCGTTCAGCCTGGCGAGCGAATGGAACGGAGCCGCCCTGCGCACCGAGGCGGCCTGAACGGCAGGCGCGGGCTACCCGTTGCGGAATTTGTCCACGCCGCCTAATGCCCGGCGCATCATGGCAGACGCGCAGACATCCCCGGACCGGCCGCAACCCAAGGAATGGATCAAGGCGATCCACGCCTATGTTCCCGGCAAGTCCACCGGGGCCGACGGGCGTCCGCTGATCAAGCTTTCGGCGAACGAGAACCCGCTGGGCACCAGCGCGGCCGTGCTCGCGGCGCGTGGTGGTGCAGGGCACGGCGCGGGGGAACCTTCGCGCTATCCCGATCCCGACAGCAAGGATCTGCGCGCCGCGCTGGGCGCGCTGCACGGCATTTCCGCCGATCGCATCGTCATGGGCACCGGTTCGGACGAACTGCTGCACATCGCGGCGCAGGCCTACGCCGGGCCGGGGGACGAGATCGTCTACGTCCGCTATGGCTTCTCGGTCTATGACATCGCCGCGCGCCGGTGCGGCGCGGTGCCGGTGGTGGCGCCGGACGCGGACTATGGCACCGACGTCGACGCGCTACTGGCCTGCGTGACCGAGCGGACGCGGGTGGTGTTCCTCGCCAATCCCAACAATCCCACGGGCAGCTTCCTGCCGCGCGAAGGGATCGCCCGGCTCCACGCCGCGCTGCGCCCGGACGTGCTGCTGGTGATCGACCAGGCCTATGCCGAATATGTCGCGCCGGACGATGACGATGGCGCGCTTGCCCTGGCGGCCAGCGCGGCGAATGTGCTGGTCACGCGCACGTTCTCCAAGATATATGGCCTGGCCGGCGAACGCATCGGCTGGGCGACGGGCGACGCCGCGATCGTCGACATGCTCAACCGCATTCGCGGCCCGTTCAACCTGTCGCTGACGGCGCAGGCTACCGGGCTGGCAGCGGTGGCGGACCAAAGCTTCGTGGAGGAATCGCGCCGGCACAATGCCGTGCAGCGCGCGAAGTTCGTGGCGGCGCTCAACGCGCTGGGCAACCACGGCATCCGTCCGTTGCCGAGCGAGGCGAACTTCGTACTGATCCTGTTTGAAGGCGCGCTGAGCGCCGAGGCGGCCTATCTGGGGCTGATGGAGCACGGCTACATCACCCGCTGGCTGCCGGGGCAGGGGCTGCCGCAGGCGCTGCGCATCACCATCGGCACCGAAGCGCAGATGAACGAGATCGCGGCCGCGCTGCGGCAGATGTGCGAGACGGCGAAGTGACGACGTCCGCGCCCGCGCCGTTCCGCCACGTTGCGGTGATCGGGCTGGGCCTGCTGGGCGGATCGGTCGCCCGCGCGGTCAAGACCTACGCGCCCGATGCTACGGTAAGCGGCTTCGACGCCGATGCCGCCGTGCGCCGGCGGGCGCGGGAGATCGCGCTGTGCGATACGATCGCCGAAAGCGCGGGCGAGGCGGTGCGCGAAGCGGACCTTGTCGTACTGTGCGTGCCGGTGGGCGCGATGGGTGCTGCCGCACGGGCACTCGCGGCGGACCTGCCGCACGGCGCCCTGGTGACCGACGTGGGGTCGAGCAAGGCCAGCGTGGCGCGCGCGCTGGCGGACGCGCTGCCGGGCCATGCGGTGATCCCCGCGCACCCGGTTGCCGGGACCGAACAGAGCGGGCCGGACGCCGGCTTCGCCACGCTGTTCCGCAACCGCTGGTGCATCCTGACGCCACCCGCCGATGCCGATCCGGCGCTGCTGGCGCGGCTGGCCGCATTCTGGGAAACGCTGGGCGCGCGCGTCGATATCATGGATGCCGAACACCACGATCTGGTGCTTGCCGTGACCAGCCACCTGCCGCACCTGATCGCCTATACGATCGTCGGCACCGCGTCGGATCTCGAGGCGGTGACGCAGAGCGAGGTCATCAAGTATTCGGCCGGCGGCTTCCGCGATTTCACCCGCATCGCCGCGTCGGACCCGACGATGTGGCGCGACGTGTTCCTGAACAACCGCGATGCGGTGCTCGACATGCTCCAGCGCTTCACCGAGGATCTGATGGGGCTGCAGAAAGCGATCCGGGTCGGCGATGGCGCGGCGCTGTTCGACCACTTCACCCACACCCGCGCGATCCGCCGCTCGATCATCGAGCAGGGCCAGGACGATGCGCGCCCCGATTTCGGCCGCGTTCACGACGAGGGCACGGACCGACGGTCAGGCCAGCAGGAATAGCAGGGCCACGGCCGCCATCACGGCGGTGGAAAGCCAGCCGCCGAGCGCCAGCGCCGGCGAGATGACGAAGGCGCCCATTACGCGCGGATTGCGCGCGATAAGCATGGTCACCACCATCAGCGGCGGCGCCAGCAGCCCGTTGACCACCGCGGCCCAGTACAGTGCGTGCATCGGATCGATCGCCAGAAGGTTGAGCGCGATGCCCGCCGCCGTGGCCAGCGCGATCACGGCATAGAACGCCTTGGCTTCGCGCAGGCGCCGATCCAGCCCCTCGCTCCAGTCGAAGGTTTCGGCGACGGCATAGGCCGCCGAGCCGGCCAGCACCGGAATGGCGAGCAGGCCGGTGCTGACAATGCCCAGCGCGAATAGCACGAAGGCGAAGTCTCCGGCCAGCGGCCGTAGCGCGGAGGCGGCCTGCACCGCGCTGTCGATTTCGGTGATGCCTGCCCGGTGCAGCGTTGCCGCCGTGGCGATGACGATAAAGATCGCGGTCAGGTTGGAAAAGACCATGCCCACCAGCGTGTCGATGCGGATGCGGCGCAGCTCCGCGCCGGCGGTGCGCGGCGCCACGCAGAGCGGCTTGGTGTGGCGGCGGCGCTGTTCTTCCACTTCCTGCCCGGCCTGCCAGAAGAACAGGTAAGGGCTGATCGTGGTGCCCAGCACCGCCACCAATGCCATCACGCTGGCCTTGTCGAAGGCCAGGTGCGGGATCAGCACGCCCCGGGCCGCATCGTCCCAGGATACGTGCGCCACGGCCGCCACCGCGAAATACGACAGCAGCGACAGGGTGGTCCATTTGAGGATGCTCGCATAGCGGGCATAGCTGACGAACACTTCCAGCGCGATGCTGAGCAGCCCGAAGCCGATGATGAACGGCATGTCGGGGCCGGGCAGGATCAGGGTGAGCGCCGAGCCCATCGCGCCCAGGTCTGCACCCAGGTTGATGACGTTGGCGATCAGCAGGAGCATGACCACGCCGCGCAGCAGCGGCCGGGGGTAATGGTCGCGCAGGTTGTGGGCTATGCCCCGCCCCGATACCGCGCCGATCCTGCCGCAAATCTCCTGGATCGCGGTCATCAGTGGCAGGCTGAACAGCAACGTCCACGCCATGCCATAGCCGAACTGCGCGCCGACCTGGCTGTAAGTGCCGATGCCGCTGGGATCGTCGTCGGCCGCGCCGGTGACGAGACCCGGCCCCAGCACCGCGAGAGGGGAGCGGCGGGGCGGCGCTTCTTCGCCGGCTTCTTCGGACGGCTCGGGGGCGTCAGTCATGCAGCACGTTGAGCGCCGCCAGAACCCGGGCCTCCACCTCTTCGCGGGGAAGGCCGGCGGGAATCTCCTCGCCGAAGTGATAGCGGACGGCGCCCGGCCGCTTCCACAGGCGATGGTAGAGCGGGCCGCTGTTCACCGCGACCGGGATCACCGGCAGGTTCAGCAGCTTGTAAAGCCCGGCGAAGCCCGATTGCAGCGGCGCGGCGGACCCGTGCGGCACGCGCGTTCCTTCGGGAAAGATCACCAGCGGACGGCCGTTGGCGATCAGCCGGCGCGCCTCCGTCAGCATCGTGCGCAGGGCCTTTGCGCCGGCATCGCGCTCCACTCCGATCAGGCCATAGCGGATCCCCGCCTTGCCCCACAGCGGCAGGCGCATCAATTCCATCTTGGCGAAGACGACCGGCGTATCGAACGTGGCGGGCAGCTCGATCGCCTCGTAGAACGATTCGTGCCGGATCGCGTACAGCACGCCGCCGCGCGGGTGGGCGACGTTGCTTTCGCGCCGGATGCCCAGCAGATAGCGGCAGCAGGCGCGGTGATACTTGCCCCAGCTGCGGATGGCCGAGCGGAAACGATGTTCGGAGACGGACATCATCAGCGCCACCCAGATCACCAGGAACACCGTGCCCGTGTAGAACACCAGGTAGAACGCCAGGCTGCGCGGGATATCGAGGATGCTGCCGCGCGGCTGCGGCGGTGCCATCGGAGACGTCATGGTGGCGCTTGTCCTTGTTACCAGCCGGCGGCCCATGCGCCGATGCGGGCAAGCAGTTTGTTGTATTCTAGGAACAGGATGCGCAGCGAAGGACGCGACGGCACGGCATCGCGCACGATCACGATATCGTCGGGCAATGCGGCGGCGAGGTCGAACGCGGCGCGGCGCATGTGCCAGTCGGTGGTGATGAGGCGGATCGAATGCAGGCGCTGCGCCGCCACCCAGCGCGCCGCTTCCAGCCCGTTGGAGCGGGTATCGACCGAATCGTAGCCCAGCGTGATGCAGCATTGCAGCAGGCGCGGTTCCACCCCGTATTCGGCCGCGAATTCGCCCGGCTTCACTTCGCGGTCCACCCCGGCGATCAGCAGTTTGCGTGCGTGGCCGGCGCGCAGTTCCGTCAGCGCGCGCGGGATGCGACCGCCGCCGCCGGTCACCACGACGATGCCGTCGGTGGTGCGGTCGTCGGCCGGCTGGGGCAGCAGCAGCGCGAACCACAGGAAGCCCAGCACCCAGGCGAGCATCGTCAGCGACGCAATGCGCCGGAACAGGCCGGGAGGCTTGCGCAGCCGCCTCACAGCATGCGCCTCAGGTTGCGCAGCACCGAAACACGCGCCGTCACCACCGCCAGCGCCACGCCCGCCAGCGGAATCGCGGCGATCACGATCCAGTCGCTCCACAGCAGCCCGGCGGACGTGGTCATGCCCGAGCCGAGCGCCGCGAACTGGCGGCCCAGCAGCACCACCACGATCAGGCCCACCAGCAGGCCGACAATGCCGCCCGCCGCCGCGTCCATCGCCATGCTGCGCTGGAAGATCCGCGCGATCTGGTTGTCGGTGCCGCCCAGCATGTGCACGATCTCTATCGTATCGCGATGATTGCCAAGCGCATTGCGCGAGGCCAGCAGAACGGCGGCCACGGTGGCCAGCGCCAGCAGCGCGATCAAGCCGCCCGCCAGCCATTGCAGCGCGTGGATCGCGGAAAAGACCGGGGTCAGCCAGCCCGCCTGCGCATCGACGCGCGCGGCCGGGGCGTTGCGCGCCACCCGCGCGCGCAGCGCGGCGATCCGGTCGGGCGTGGCATGGCCGGAAAGGCGCACGTCGAGCAGCGCGGGGATGGGCAGGGCTTCCACGTCGTCGCCGGGGCGGGTGCCCAGCCACGGTTCGACCAGCGCGTTCAGTTCCTCCTGCGGCACGACCCGCGCCGATACCACGCCCGGCGCGCCGCGCAGCGTGGCCAGCGCGGCCAGCGCCTGCCGGTTGCGCTCGGCCGGCGCGGCGGACACGACCTGGACCGTGACGCCGCCTTCGACGTCCGCGCTCGCGGTCTGCGCGGCGTTGCGCAGGGCCAGGCCGCTGGCCGCCGCCACCACCGTCAGCGCGATCATGATGGCGATCACCCAGGGCATCGGGCCGGACAGGCGCGCTTCGGGCAGCAGGCGCGCCTCGTTGTTGCCCGCACGATCGCGCCGGCCATCGGCCATCGCCGCGCCAAGCCAGGAAAAGACGTTCATGGTGCGACGCTTTCAGGCCCGGGCTGGCCCGCCGCTGCCGCCACCCCCGCTGCCGCCACCCCCGCTGCCGCCGCCGGCGCGGACCGGCGGGGGGGATAGCGCAGCGCGCCCGTCGGATCGAGGAGCTTGCCCTTGTCGAGCCGCATGATCAGCGAATCCGGCACCTGACGGATCAGTTGCGGATCGTGGGTGGCGACCACCACGGTCGTTCCCAGCCCGTTCAGCGACTGGAACAGGCCGATCAGCTTGAACGCCATGTCCGCATCGACGTTGCCGGTCGGTTCGTCGGCGATGAGCAGTTCGGGCCGACCGATCACCGCGCGGGCAATCGCCACGCGCTGCTGCTCCCCGCCGGAAAGCGCGGCGGGCTGGGCGTGGCGCCGGTCGGCCAGGCCCACCCAGTCCAGCATGTCGTTCACCGGGCGGACGATGTCCTTCTCCACCATGCCCGCCACGCGCAGCGGCAGCGCCACGTTGTCGAAGGCGGAAAGGTGCGGCACCAGCCGGAAATCCTGGAACACCACCCCCAGCCGGCGGCGGAAGCCGGGCAGCCGGTCGCGCGGCAGGGTGATCGCATCGGTGCCGAACATGCGGATCAGCCCGCGCGAGGGGCGCTGGGCCAGATAGAGCAGGCGCAGCAGGCTGGTCTTGCCCGCGCCGCTGGCGCCCGTGAGGAAATAGAAATTGCCGGAAAAAAGCGTGAAGCTGACATCGGTCAGCACTTCCTTGCCGGTGCCGTAGCGCAGCCCGACATTGTCGAACTGAACGATCTCGGCGTCTGGCTGGGTCATGATGAAACAGGCGTCCCCGGATTGCTGTAATGCGCTCTTTTCGCAGCGTGAGCGGCTATACGCGTCAATCGATGTGGAAAAAAGGCTGTGGACGCCCTTCTCTAGGGTGCGCGCCTATTGTTTCAATCCGCTTCGCCATGCTTAACCGCAATTATGATCATCGCCTGTCCAGCCTGTTCGACGCGCTATGTCGTTCCCGACAGCGCGATCGGTGCGGAAGGTCGCACCGTGCGGTGCGCGCGCTGCCGCCATAGCTGGTTCCAGGAGGGGCCGGAGCTGCCCCCGCGCGACGATGGAATGCTGCGGCCCCCTGCTGCCCCAGCAGCGCCCGCCGCTCAACCGGCCGCCCCTCAGGCAGCCGCTGCCCAGCCGCCCGTGGTGGAGGAGCCCCGGCCCGAACCGGCGGTGGCATCGCCCGCCAGCGATGGCGATCCGCAGGGCGACCAAAGCATCGCAGCGGAAGCCGAGGGCGACGGGCTCGACGAAAGCGACGCGTCCGCGCCGCCGCCGGCCTTCGCCGCCCTGCGTGCCGAGCCGGAAGTCGAGGAATTCGTGTCGATGCTCTCGAGCTTCGAACACGAACCGCCGTTCCGCCCGCGCCGCAACCCCGCGCGGCTGTGGACGGCCGCTGCGGTCACGTTCGCGCTGGCGGTGGCCGCGCTGATCGGGGCGGTGAGCTATTTCGGCATGCCGGACTGGCTGCCCGTGGCGCACCCCACCTTCGGCGCCGCGCCATCGGACCTGGCGCTGTCGTTCCCGCCGGAACGGCAGGACCGGCGCACCCTGCCCAACGGCACCGAATATTTCGGCGCGAGCGGAACGGTGACGAACGTGGGCAAGGAAGTGCGCACGGTGCCGCCGATCCTGATCGTGCTGCGCGATGGCAAGGACCGCATCGTCTATACCTGGAACGTCACCCCGCCCAAGGAAACGCTCGCGCCCGGGGAGAGCGTGACGATCAACGAAGCGGTGACCGACGTGCCCAGGGACGCCAAGATCGCGGAAATCGGCTGGAAACCCGATTGACCCGCCGCATGGGCGCGGATGGGCGTGGATCGGAAGGCGATGGCCCGGAAGCTTCGGGAAAAAACCGCATCATGGCGGTTGCGCCCCGCAAACCCCTTTGCTAAGGGCCCGCTCCTACCCCCCACGGGACCCCCTTGCAGAGGACCGGTTCCGTTGATTTTGCGGTCGTGGCGGAATTGGTAGACGCGCAACGTTGAGGTCGTTGTGGGTGAAAACCCGTGGAAGTTCGAGTCTTCTCGACCGCACCAGTCATCCTGAAAATCGTGAGTGAAGGCGGTTCCCCTTTGGGGAGGCTGTTGGCGTCTGTCTTGCCGGTCTGCGCAGCACCGCTTGTTACCTGCCTACGGCGTCGGCGCTCAAATACCCTGGCCGCTCCCTGTCAAAGCCCATGCCGCAACGCGTCGAAGGTGATGGCCTGGCCGTAGAACGTCGGAATTAGCGACGTATTTTCAATTAGATATTTTGTCACGCCGTTTGCCGCAGGGATAGAGGAAAGGACCGGCACAGGACCGGAGCGAAATCCGCTTGCCCAATCGATATTTCGGCGATAGTCGAAATATCGAACGAAGCGGAGAGGTTGGCATGAAGCGTTTGCACATGCACGTTAGCGTGCCCAACATCGAACAGGCCGTCGCATTCTATACGACGCTGTTCGACGCATCGCCGGTCGTCGTGAAGGACGACTATGCGAAATGGATGCTGGACGACCCGCGCGTCAATTTCGCCGTATCGTCGCGCGCCCGCGGAACCGGCATAGATCATGTGGGCATTCAGGTTGACGCCCCCGACGAATTGGCCGCGATCGCTACGCGCTTGAAGGCGGCGGGCAATACGACGTTCGATCAAGAGGCGACGACGTGTTGCTACGCCAATTCGGATAAGTCTTGGGTGACGGATACGGCGGGCGTTCGCTGGGAAACGTTCTTCACGCACGGCGAAGCTACGTCCTACGGCGAAGACGAAGTGTTGCCCGATCTGGCGGATAGCGCCTGCTGCGCGCCCAAGGCGGCTTGCTGCTGATGCTGCTGCCCGAAGCTGTCGATGCCCTGTCCGCGCTCGCGCACGGGCACCGCTTGGGCGTTTTCCGGCTGTTGGTGCGGGCGGGGGCGGACGGCCTGCCAGCCGGCGAAATCGCGCGCGAAGTTGGCGTGTTGCCCAACACGCTGTCCACGCATTTGACCATCCTTGGCCACGCCGGATTGATCCAATCGCGCCGCGAAGGTCGTTCCGTCATCTACTCCGCCGATTACGACGGAATGCGCGGCCTGCTAGGCTTTCTTGTGTCCGACTGCTGCGCCGGGCGACCGGAGATATGCGCGCCCCTCGCTGAAGTGGCGCAAAGCTGCTGCGACAAGTGAACCACGCCCGACGCTTCGCCGCTGAATGCGTCGGCACGGCCCTGTTGCTGTCCGTCGTCGTCGGGTCCGGCATCATGGGCGAAAGCCTCGCTGGCGGAAATGTCGCCATTGCGCTGCTGGGCAACACCATTGCGACCGGCGCGGCCTTGGTCGTGTTGATCCACATATTCAACCAAGTGTCCGGCGCGCACTTCAACCCCGCCGTCACGATAATGGCCGTTCTTCGCCGCGAACTGCCTTTGCCGACGGCGGCGGTCCACATTGCGGCGCAATTCGTCGGCTCGATCATCGGCGTTTGGGTTGCCCACATGATGTTCGCCGAACCGCTCTTGCAGATTTCGACCAAGTTTCGCGACGGACCTTCGCAGGGCTTTTCAGAGTTCATCGCGACCTTCGGCCTGATCGGGACCATACTTGGCACCGAACGTTCGCGGCCTGCCTTCACGCCGGTTGCGGTCGGCCTCTACATCACCGCCGCCTATTGGTTCACCGCGTCCACGGCGTTCGCCAACCCGGCGGTCACGGTCGCGCGCGCCCTATCCAACACCTTCGCCGGGATCGCGCCCGCATCGGCCCCGCGGTTCATCGTATCGCAGCTTGTGGGCACGGTCGCAGCGGTCGCGTTCTTCGGCTGGCTGTTCAAAGAGGAAACATCGCAATGATCGATGCATTCCCCGTCACGATCTACCACAACCCCGATTGCGGCACGTCGCGTAATGCGCTGGCGATGATCGAAGCCGCCGGATACGCCCCGACGGTCGTCGAATATCGCGTCGTCGGCTGGACTCATTCGCAGCTTCAAGGGCTGTTCGCAGCGATGGACGCAACGCCCCGCGACGTCATGCGCGAGAAGGGAACGCCAGCCGCCGAACTGGGCTTGCTGGACGGCGCATCCGACGAATCAATCATCGAAGCGATGGTCGCGCATCCCATCCTTGTGAACCGGCCAATTGTCGTCACGCCGAAAGGCACGAAGTTATGCCGCCCGTCCGAAGTCGTGTTGGAATTGCTGGAAAGCAGACCCGCCAGCTTCACCAAGGAAGACGGGGAAGTCGTCCGCTGAACGTCCTTTGCCGGTCCTTGCTTTGGAACCGGGTCGCACGACAACGGAGCCGCATAATGCGGTTAAGATATCGATTTCGTGTCGGAAAACTGGAGCGGGCGAAGGGATTCGAACCCTCGACCCCAACCTTGGCAAAATGCCTGATTGCATCTGCCGAGAGCACCCCAGAGCCCGCTATTAAACTCTATCCTTCTGAATATAAGCGCAAACATCGAAACTGCGCTACGCCAGGACTACCCAATTTCAACCGGTCGTTTCTTCCCGCTCGCTTACATTGTGCGTACATTGCCAAGGACTCCGGCTTGTGTAAGCAAAATGTCCGAAAGGACAAGCTGGCATGGGCAAGCTCACCAAGACAGCTATCGACGCGCTCGCGATCCCTGCGAAGGGACAGGCCTTCCTGTGGGATTCTGAGCTGCGTGGATTTGGCGTCCGCGTCATCCCGTCGGGTCTCAAGGCCTTCGTCCTTCAATACCGGAACGAGGAAGGGCGCAGTCGCAGGATCGTTATCGGTCGCTATGGCGTCCTCACTGTCGAGCAGGCGCGCAAGCAGGCGATCCTGAAACTGGCGGCGGTTGTCGGCGGTGCAGATCCGGCTGAAGAGCGAGCGCAGTCCAGGGCGGCCATCACGATCCGGGAAGTCTGCAATTGGTATCTTGAGAACGCCGAAGCCGGGACGATCCTCGGTCGCAAGCACAGGCCGATCAAGGCTTCGACCCTGGCCATGGATCGCAGCCGGATTGAGACGCATATCGTGCCTTTGATCGGTACTCGGCAGGTCCGTGCCTTGCGCATCGCAGACATCGAGAAGATGCAGATGGACATCGTTGCTGGGAAGACAGCCAAGCCACGAAAGGAAGGCGGACGTGGTGGCAAGGCGGCCGGTGGGCCGGGCGTTGCCGGTCGTGCGGTTTCAACGCTGCAAAGCCTCCTGTCCCATGCGCTTCGCTATGACATCGTAGAGAACAACCCGGCTGCGGGCGTCCGCAAGATCGCCGGCAAGCCCCGAACGCGTCGGCTCAGTGCTACTGAAATCCGAGCGCTGGGCGAAGCAATGGAAGTCGCGGAACGGAACGAGGAAAATCCGACCGGCCTCGCCGCAGTCCGAGCCCTGCTGCTGACCGGCTACCGCATTTCCGAGGTCATCGGAATGGAACGGAGCTGGCTCCACGCTGACCGCGGATATGTCCACTTCCCCGACACCAAGACCGATGGGCAAGTGCGCCCGATCGGCCAGGCAGCGATCCAGTTGCTGAAAACCCTGCCAGAAAAGCGTAGCC
The DNA here is from genome assembly GCF_003856955.1 of Novosphingobium sp. LASN5T. Classification (NCBI taxonomy): domain Bacteria; kingdom Pseudomonadati; phylum Pseudomonadota; class Alphaproteobacteria; order Sphingomonadales; family Sphingomonadaceae; genus Novosphingobium; species Novosphingobium sp. LASN5T. The sequence continues at coordinate 18,843 of NZ_RQSI01000031.1, read as the reverse complement.
TGTCGCTGTTTTTCCCGTCGGACTTTGTTGATCGGCCCTACTCGGGCGTTCCTGAAACCCTGCGCGCCTTGTGCGCAATCGCAGGGATCAAGGGCGTCACGCCGCATGTGCTCCGCCATACCTTCGGCAGTGTCGCGGGCGACATGGGATTTTCGGAACTGACCATCAAGGCGCTCCTCGGGCATGGCGCGCGGGGTTCGACCCAGAACTACGTCCACATCGACGAGGCCTTGCGACTCGCTGTCGAACGCGTCTCGACTAAGATCGCAAACCTCCTCAACGGGCGCGAGTCCACCATTCTCCGCTTCGCCGCGTAGCCAGAACCCCGCAGTTTTCTCCGCATTAGGCGAGAACAAAATCAGACTCGACAAGCGCGCAACACAATTATATTGTTGTGTTCATGATACCGGACTTGATCGAGCTGGGCTCGCCTTGCCCTTGGGCCGTGCTGCCGCCAGGCATTCACGAGACGACCCTTGCTGAGGTCGAGGCGCGCTTCGCGACGACACCGCACCGCAAGTGGCTGTTCGATGGCTTTGTCCGCATGGCCCAGGCTCTTGCCTCCGCCGGTTGTAGCTACGTCTATCTGGACGGGAGCTTCGTAACCGCGAAACCCCACCCCGGCGACTATGACGGCTGCTGGGAGCATGTCGGGGTGGATCCGGCCAAGCTCGATCCGGTCCTTCTCGATTTCGACAACAAACGCGCAGCGCAAAAAGCAAAATACCTCGGCGAGATGTTTATTGCCGGGATGCCCAATGGTCCGAGCGGCCCATTCCTCGACTTCTTCCAGGTCGAGAAATCGTCAGGCCAGCCCAAGGGTATTCTCCGCATCCCGCTCGCGCCGCTGAAAGGAGCGACGCCATGATCACCAATGAAAAGCAGTACAGGTCTACCAAGGCTTCGATTGAGAAGCTGGAAGGCTCCGTTGCCGCCCTGGAAGCCCCCACTGACAATTTCCCGGAAGTGTTCGCCAAGGCGCAACGCTCGGCCCTTCGCAGCCAGATCGACGAACTGGCGGAAGAGGTCCGGTTCTATGAGGACCTGCGCGCCGGCAAGATCTCCGCCTTCTCGGCCGAGAGCCTCCATGACCTTCCGGACATCCTCATCCAGGCGCGCATCGCGCGAGGTATGAGCCAGAAGGACCTGGGGGATTTCCTTGGCGTGGCCGAGCAGCAGATCCAGCGCTATGAGTCCGACCGCTACCGCATGGCGAGCCTCGACCGCCTGACCGAAGTTGCCGATGCCCTCAACGTGCGCATCGTCGAACGCGCTCAACTGGTCGGCAGTCCGAAGCTCGATAGTGTCGATCCTGCGGTCTGGCAGGCCTTCCCGCTCGCCGAAATGTACAAGCGAGGATGGTTCGACGACTTTTCGGGCACACTTGCCCAAGCCAAGAAGGCCGCTGGCGATCTGATCCCGGCATTCCTGCATGGTGCCCATTCGCAATTTCAGCCAATGGCCTTGCACCGCAAGTCGGTTCGGTCGAACGGACAGGTGCATGAAGCTGCTATCGCGGCATGGGAAGCGCGCGTTCGGACGCTTGCCGATCGCAATCCCCCCGCACAATCCTTTGATCGGGATCGCATCACGGCAGACTGGGTCCGGGGCCTTGTCGCTCTGAGCTTAGACGACCGTGGTCCGCGCCTCGCAGTCGATTACCTACGCGATGCTGGGATATCGCTGGTTATCGAACGTCACCTGCCTGGCACATTGCTTGATGGAGCCGCACTGGCGTCGGCCGACCACCATGCAATTGTCGCGATGACGCTTCGCCATGACCGGCTCGACAACTTCTGGTTCACGCTCCTTCACGAGATCGGACACCTCAAGCTGCACATCCGTTTGGGTGAATACGCTGCAATCTTTGACGACAACGATTCACCGGCAACCGACAAGGTCGAGAAGGACGCTGACTATTTCGCGCAGGAGGCGCTGATCCCGGAAGCGAACTGGAACCTTGCGGTGTCGCGCTTCACCCAAACCGAAAAAGCTGTGCAGACCGATGCCAAGCGTTTCGGCGTGGCACCCGCGGTGATCGCCGGTCGCGTGCGGCGAGATGCAGGCGACTATACCTTGCTTCGAACAATGGTGGGCTCGGGCGAGGTCCGGCGGCAATTCGGATTGTAAGGGGGTACAATGGCCATTCCCAACTACTACGTTCCGCTTCTTCGCTGGCGCGCGGGCGAATACAGGGCGCTGAAGCGGCTGAGCGACGCCTGCCGCCAAAGGACTGTGCCGCTGATCGAAGTGCTTCCTCCCGATTACGACTTCGCGCTGCGTCAGCCCAAGAAGCACATCGACGAGCAGTTAAAGCCGTTCGCCAAGCAGATCGAAGATCATTGGCCCGGTCGCCCGGCACTGGTCGATGGCGTACAGATCGATCCGCCGACGCGGATGGGCGACGGGCGGCACCCGCTCGCCTTCATCTTCGATGAGGCCCGTGCGAAGGGACTGAACCTGGTTCCCGTGACAGCACTGGATCGCGATGCCAGCTATCAGCAGAGCGTTCAGGGAATCATCGCTGCAGACGGCCGTGGCGTTGGATTGCGGTGCGGGCTCGAAGAAGCACTCGATCCCGATTTCGAGGCGAATGTTCGCGGATTGTTGGCTCAGCTGGGATGCCCGGCGGACGCAGTCGACATTCTGCTCGATCTCGGGAATCCGAAATTCGATCCTCAAGACCCGCTGATCGCGATCATCACCTCGGTGTTGGCGAGTGGCGGAATTTTTGCCTCGGCAAAGTCCGTGACCATGCTGGCGACCTCGTTCCCGGACAGCCTGACCACCCTCCAATACGGACTGGACTTCCTGCCGCGGCGCGAGTGGCTGCTCTATAAAGCGCTCATGGCGGCACTTCCTGATCCTGTCCGCCGGCCGGGCTTCGGCGACTATGCTGTGGCCGCCGTCGAGTTTCCAAAGGGCGACATGCGCTTCATGCGCGGCTCGCCGAACGTCCGGTATGCCGTCGACGACGCTTGGCTGGTGGCAAAAGCAAAACGCCAGAAGTCCAACAACCACCACGCCTATCCAGGCCTGTGCGGTGCGCTCGTCGCTTCAGGCCGCTTTGCAGGCAGCGCGTTCTCGGAGGGGTCCAAGTATATCGATGGATGTCGGCTTGGAACCGAGAAGATGGGCAATCCAACGACCTGGAAGTGGGTCGCGACCAATCACCACATCACGAAAGTGGTTGCTGATCTCGCCAGGTTGTCCGGGACTTGAGCGCGGCGCGCACGGCACCGGACAGCTTTCGCAAAGGCATCAAGCACACAAGCCGCTGGTATAGCTCTTCCCGGGGTGCGCGCAAATCACGTTCAGGAACGCCAAGGCTTCGAAGGATGTCTTGGGCCTCTGGGCGCCAAAGCAGGCGGGCCAGGACAAGCGGATCAATGCCCTTGTTCGCTCGCTCGGCCCGAACACGGCGAAACTTCACTCCCTGGGTCGTGCCTCGCTCGGCGACCATCACACCCCACCAGTCGGGCACCAAAGTCATGGCTGCCGCGAGATGTTTGGGATCAACGATCAGCAGGGCCTTGTCGACGACCTCGCCGTAGGCTGCCACCTGTCGGGGCAGGCGGTCCAGTGTATCGGCCTCCGCCTTGATTTCGACGCCTCGGATGTGGCCGTTGATCACCGCGATATCGATCCGGCAACTGCCATGATCGAGGCCGAGTTCGTCGATAACCAAGGTGTCTGGACACGCTTGGGCGTGCGTGAGCAGCCGCCGATAGGCGGCTTGCCTGACATCACTGTCCCGAAGCGGTCTCGAAGCCATGAGGAATCGATAGCCGCGGCTATAGGCTCCGCGCAACGACCAATGTTACGCCGGGCTTGCCGTGGCCTATCCGCGCGCGGGCATGTGGCTCGCATCGAGGCGACGATGGATCAGGGAAACCAGCGTCAGAAGATCCTGCGCGTCGCCCTTGGACATCGGCCAATGAATGCGGGGCTCATGCGCCGTCGGGTTGCGGAACATGCCGAAAGTTCCCTTCACGAGATTGGCAAAGCCGCGCTGTTCGCCCCGTTCGCTTTCGCTCGAAAGCGGGTTGATGGCGATCATTGGAGGAGCCCCGCCCAAGGCGCGATCCACGAGCGTCGCGCCATCATCGGTCAAGCCCGTCTTCGCCCGCATTTTCGCCGCGACGCTCTTCACGGCCTCCTGGACCGCATGGAAATAGTCGTCCGCTACCAGCTCGGCGCGGCAGAAAACGAGCACATCCGCATGGACACCTCTCGTTTCAAGGTCGCACCGCAATTCGTTTGCCCGGCGCTGGGCTTCGGTCAGTGTCGTTGCGACAGGGACGGATTCGAGTGCGCCGGCCTCGGTTACGACCAGCCCGGCAAACGCCAGTGCGAAGTTCAATTTTGTCCGCATCGGCTCGAGGCGCTCGGGTTCGCGAATATAGCGCGCCGGCTTCATGGCATGCCGAATGAAGCCGAGAATCCGTGTGCGATCCCGCCTCTGGTTCTGGCTGTCCGCGAATGCGTTGTAGATTCTCGTGCGCTTGGTGATCGGTCCAGGATCGGTCATGCCGCACGTGGCAATGAGCAGTTCGATCTCCGCGCCCTTCAAACCGATGTCGGTATCGCCGAGGGCACCGGCGATCGCTTCGAGTTCCGCCTGCGAGAACAGCGGCTTCATTTCGCGGCCGCCAGGTCGGCGATCGGTTCTTTGGGGTTTGGAGATGCCCAACATGGCAACTGCCCCAGATCGTCAAGCTCCGCCCTGACCAGGCCATCCAGCACTTCCGGGAACAGGCGTGCCATGGCTCGCCACAGCGGATGGTCCTCCTTGACCTGAGCGTCCGTCGCCTGGGCTTCCGCAATTATCCGCCTGAGCGAGGGCTTTTCGAGCAAATCCGACAAGGCCGTTGCTCGAACGAAGGTCTCGATCAGGTTGGCGCAGTGTTTGAAATCTGCTCCGCTGAGCTTGCTGTTCAGCATCGACAAAACGGCGCTGTCGCCGGAGAACTTGGTGACATGAAGTATAGGTCGCCCGGCCTCCGCGCTGTGCGCAATCGAACACAAGATCGCGTAGAGCACTGCGGTATGTGCTCGGGCACGGTGGGACCGCTCTGTCCAAAAATCCCGCTCCCACTGCCACAGTCCGGGAACAGCGGCCTTCATGTCAGCCCAGCCATCTTCATGGTGTTCGCTGTATTCCGGCGAGTTCGGCCGTTCCTTGCCAGCCTTTTTCATGGCATCCCACCAACGCAACCGATGCTGCTTGCAGCGCAGTTTCAAGGCCTCTGACCGACAGTCCTCCACAAAGGCTGACCGTCCTGCGCCCGTCTGCAACTCATCCAGTCCGATCATTCTAGGCTCACGCCAGCCGCCAAGACCATCTTCCAGGAAGCATTTCAGGACCAGCGTCCCACGCTCGATCGATGCCGCCTCTGCCTCGTCATCGAAAACGAAAGCATTGCCGCGCTGCATGGCGACGACATCATGGAACCCCTGAGGCATAGGGTCTTCAAGTGAATTGAAGATCCATACCAGGGCGACCCCTTCGGCATCATAATGAACATGCCGGGCCGCGATTTCCGGTGCGAACGGCTTCGACAGCTGCACTTCAAGCGCAAAGCGCCCGAGGTCGCTCAGGTCAGCATAGACATCCGGCCAGCGACCACGTTTGTGGATTTCGGGCCGCAAGTAGGTGTTCACGGCAGTGTGCGTGCAACGCGGATCGGCCTTGACCAGCTGCTCGATTGTTGAACAGAGTCGGCGGTGCAGCGCGGATTCCTGATGTCCCTGGTATTGAGCCGCTCGAGCGTCATCGGGGCGCAGATTGTTGCCTTCGTACCAGGGGCACTGCCTGTCCGCTTCCGGGTAGTGCGCGTACATAGGGATGTGTCCGTCCCTGGTCGCTTGCACCCTGATGAAAACGCCACCTTCGCAGATCCTGCACCGAGCGAGTGGTTTGGACCGATCCTCGCGTCGCCGCACGTTGATCTGTGATCGCAGGTGATCCCATCCGGCGCGGGGCATGTCCATCAACTGCTCGATCGGGACCGCACCTCGAGGAAGTTCGAAATCGGCGATCAGGATGGTGCGCTGATGACGGCTCACGATTACGTCACTCTGGAAGTTCGGGCTTGGCAATCCAGTCCAAAGTCTCGAAACCGGATGCGACTTCGCCTCCAAATCGCCGAATCCGGACCACGCGGTAAGTGTCCACCTGCTCCAGTCGAACCAGCCCGTCCTTTTCAAGGCGATCCAGTAGATCGGCCATGGTGCGGCTCGATGCCGTGAGGCCAATCGTAGCGAGCCATGTCTCCAGAAACCTGCTGTTCGTTCCGCCTTCTTTGGCAAGCACATCCAGAATTGCCCTGGCCTGAAGACTCGTGCGTATCGTTTCGAGCGATGAGGGAAGGTTAGGTCGACTTGTCATTAGGTAACCATAATTGAATGTCTCAAGAAGGCAAACATAACAGGAACGAAATCCCGCAAACGGAAGGGGAATGCCTTCCCCTGAGCCGGAGCCGCTACGCTGTCTCCGCCTACCCCTTCATGCGGGGACACCCCCAGGCTGTGCAAAAACTCATTCGTCTAATCCGCCGCCGCCAGCACCGCGACGCGCGCCTCACCCCGCTGGCGTCAGTCGCTCGGCACCGAAGGCATTTACTGCATGGAGGATGTTGAAGGCGACAATCGAGAGAGCCGCTTCGGCCTTTACCGCTCTGAGACCTCGCGTGAGGAACCTTCCGCCGCCGGACATCCGTTTAATCGTGCCGAAGGGGTGCTCTACAGTACATCGGCGGGTCACCATCAAGCTCGGATCCGCGTAGATTCTGGCCTCCATACGATCCAGCGCCGCCTGGTCGAACAACCGATGGATGGTCCGTTGGGCGCCGGACGTGCATCGGCTCTTCAGCCGACAGTCTTTGCATGCAGACGTTCTATATCGGATCGCACGGTTGCGGGTATGTTTGCCGGATGGTCTCAACGTCTTGCCGGCGGGGCACCGGATTGTGTCGGTCTCCTCATCATACACGAACTGCGCTGGCCGGAAAAAATCGGTGCTCATGGCACCGCGTTTGATCGGCGCCGCGACCTCAATATGGTCGCGCTCGCATTGCGCGACCGCCTGGGCGTTGGAGTAACCGCCGTCGGCCAGGACTTTGAGCTCGTCAACCTCAAGCACCTCCATCGTCGCCATCGACATTGGATGCAGGAGCTGGCTGTCGTTTGCCTCGTTGGTCACGTCGTGATGTATGATCAGGCCGCTATCTACATCGACCACGCTTTGCATGTTGTAGCAGGGTGTCTTGGGAGAACGTCCATAGCCCATCGGCCGCGCGTCGGACTCGCCAAAGACCAAAGCCGTCTCGTCGCGATCCTTCAGGATGTCCTGCCGGCGCACGAGCCTGTCCTTGCGGCGCCCGAGGGTCTCGATCGCAGTGGTGAACGCCTCCCGATGTTTGGGCTGATCGTCGAACCCCTGGTCCACTGCCTCATCTATGATGTCGAGCCGCTCAAGGTAGTAGGCGATCTCCTTTTCGGTGTGCGCAACGTCACGGGCAAGCCGGTCGGCGCCAGCGATGTTCTTTGAGCTCGCGACCGCGCGCATCTTCGTCCCGTCCAGCGCGACCAATCGACCGCTGATCAAGCCGGTTTCGCGGCAGAACTGGATGAATGCAGCGCTGGCGCCGACAATGGCTTCCGGATTGTCATGACGAAAGGAGGCGATCGTTCGGTAATCGGGGGCAAGCCGGCGCATTAGCCAAAGCGCTTCGAGGTCGCGGACACACGCTCGTTCCAATTGGCGTGAGGACCGAACCTGGTTGAGATAGCCCCAGATGTACAGCCGGAGCATATCGCCTGGATGGTATCCAGGGCGGCCGGTGACCGCAGCGATAGCGCGACCGAAGCCAAGCTCAGCCAAGTTCAAGCTGGTAACAAAAGCATCGACGACTCGGACCAATGCGTCCGGGGAAACATAGTCATCAACACAAGGAGGAAGCAGGCTGACCTGATCTCGCGCGAGTCCCTCAATAAAACTCATGCACACCCCGGCGCGGAAGATGGGAAGATAATTGGATTCTACACTGACAGGTTCATGAGTAAAAGCTTGTTATTGGCTTTGAACATCTGCGCCAGGTGGCGTAATAACTCATTACAGATGTTGCGGGCTTCCGAGAAGGATCAGGTCAGAAGCGCCGGGTTCTCCGTTACGTCGAAGCAGTGGCCGCTTGCGCGTCGAGCTGCCACCCGTAGCTTTTGGAATCCGGTACGAGATCGGCGATGGTGAACTGATCGAGGTGTCGCGCGAAAGCTTCCAGCGCGCCTGCCAAGGCATGGCGCAAGCCGCATGCGGGCGTCACGACGCAGCTGTTGGTCGCCGCGTCGAAGCATTCGACGAATGTCCCGGTGTCTTCCATGATGCGCATGATCGAACCGACGTTCAGGGCATTGGCGGGCCGCGTGAGCTTGAGGCCCCCGCTCCGGCCCCGCACACCCTCGACAAATCCCTCCGCGGCCAGTCGCTGCGCCACTTTCATCAGATGGTTCTTCGAGATGCCATATGCGTGTGCGATCTCGGCGATCGAATGGTGGCCGTCCTTCACGGCCAGGAACATCAATGTGCGAAGGGCATAGTCGGTCTGGACGGACAATCTCATAAAAGATGCATATCATATATTGGTTTTATCCGCCAAGGCGCGTAAACCATGCATAGGAAATTCATCTTAATCGAGTCGAGGCAGGCAATGACGTCGAACCATGCCGAGCAGGCGCGGGCGCGCAAGATGGCGGATGCGCTCGCCTGCGGGATCGATGATGCTTTCATCTCGCGGCTCGTGGAGAGGTTCTACGACACCGTCCGGCAGGACGACATGCTCGGTCCGATCTTTGCTGAACGCATCGGCGACTGGCCGCATCATTTGACGCGGATGAAGGATTTCTGGGCCTCGATCATGCTCGAATCCGGTCGGTTCAGCGGCAATCCGATGCGCAAGCATATCGCGATCGGCGAGCTTGATGAGGCGCATTTCGCGCGCTGGCAGTCGCTTTGGGACCAGACGCTTGACCGGATCGCGCCGAACGCAGCGGTCGCGGACCGGTTTGGCGAAGCGGCGCAACGCATTGGCGAGAGCTTGCTGACCGGCATCAAGATCGACCGGGGCGGTCTGGCCGCCATTTCCGCGAGGGCCGCGTCGTGACACCGGTCCCCTACGGCGCATCGCCGATCTTCGATGAGCAAAGCCTACCCGACGCGCTGCGCAACGATCATCGCACCAAAGCAGGCACCTGGGGCCTCCTGCGGATGCTGGAGGGCGAAGTGCGGCTCGTTTTCGTCGATCCGCCGAGCGAGCAGCTCGTGACGCCCGACAGGCCCGCGATCATCCCGCCGCAAGCAACCCATCATGTCGTTCCGCTCGGCCCCATGACGATGCAGGTCGAGTTCTACCGGGAACGCCCAGAGCTTGTCGAAGACGCGGACCGTGGATGACTTCGCCCTTGCTCGCACGGTGCATGTCATCGCGGTCCTGTTCTGGATAGGCGGCGTCGGTTTCGTCACCTGGGTGCTGATGCCGACGCTTAAGGCAACGGAACTGCCGCAGGATCGCTTGCGCCGTTTTCAGCAGATGGAGGCGCGCTTTGCCTGGCAGGCACGCGTGTGGGTTCTACTTGCCGGCGCAAGTGGCCTGTGGCTGGTGGCGCGCGCCGATCTGTGGAGCCGCTTCCTCGACGGCCGGTTCTGGTGGATGCACCTGATGGTCGCGCTCTGGACCGTGTTTGCGCTGATGTTGTTCGTCATCGAGCCGCTGCATCTCCATCGCCGCCTCGGCAATACACAGTCACCAGAGGCGGATTTCGCTCGAATGATCCGGCTGCATCAGTTATTACTTGCAGTCAGCATCATAACAATTTTGGGCGCGGTAGGCGGTAGTCACGGACTATTCTGAACAGAGGGGGTTTGGGGCATGAAGAGCTATCAAACGACATTCAGCATCAAAAGGCTGTGGATCATCCTGTCGGTCGGCATGGTGGTCATGTTCGGAATCCTACTGTTGCTCGGGCAGCAGATCTACCAGCAGGCGCCGCCCATTCCCGAAGCAGTGAAGTCCCAAAGCGGCGAGACATTGTTCACGCGCGCGGACATCGAGACCGGCCAGAATATCTGGCAGTCGATCGGCGGCATGGAGCAGGGCTCGATCTGGGGCCATGGCAGCTATCTGGCGCCCGACTGGAGCGCCGACTGGCTGCACCGCGAGGCGGAGGCACTGCTCGCCCTATCGGCCACTCCGCTCCCCGCGGGCGTGTCCCCCACGCAGGCGGAAGCGATGCGAAAGGCCGCGCTGCAAGAGGAAATGCGCAGGAACAGCTATGACCCCGCGTCCGGCGCTATCACGGTCAGCGACACCCGCGCGCGCGCAATTCGGCAGGTGCAGCAGCATTTCGTCAGCCTGTACGATGGCGGCGATCCTGCCTCGCTTAAGCTCCGCCGCGACTATGCCTTCCCGGTCTATGGCGAGCTGTCGGCCGCGGAAGCCCGGCAGCTTACCGCCTTCTATTTCTGGACGGCCTGGGGGGCGACCACCGATCGTCCGGGCCAGAACATCACTTATACCAGCAACTGGCCGCACGAACCCCTGGTGGGCAATAGCCCAACCACCGGCACTCTGTTGTGGAGCCTTGCTTCGGTCATCCTGCTGCTTGCAGCGGCAGGCGCACTCATCGCCTATTACGCCAAGCAGTTCGACGTCTGGCGCGGCGACATCCTGCCCGAGGGCGGCATGGCGACCTCTGATCTTCTGGGACAGGCCGTAATCACACCGTCGATGCGGGCTACCGCGAAATATTTCTGGGTCGTCTGCGCGTTGTTCGTGGGGCAGGTGCTGCTGGGCATTGTCACCGCTCATTATGCGGTCGAGGGACAAGGGCTCTATGGCCTGCCTTTTGCAGAATATCTTCCCTACACGATCACCCGCACATGGCACACGCAACTCGCGGTGCTGTGGATCGCCACGGCATGGCTGGCGACCGGGCTCTATGTCGCGCCGATGCTCGGGGGACGCGACCCCAAGTTCCAGCGGCTCGGCGTCAATTTCCTGTTCGTTAGCCTGCTGGTCATCGTCATCGGCTCCTTTGCCGGGCAATGGGCGGCCGTCCACCGCTTCTTCACCAGTCTGACGGCGAATTTCTGGTTCGGGCATCAGGGCTATGAATATGTCGATCTCGGCCGCTTCTGGCAGATCTACCTCCTGATTGGCCTGTTCCTCTGGGTGGCGCTGGTAGTGCGCGCGCTCTGGCCCGTGCTGCGACGGGAGGGCGGAAAGTCCCTCATCTATCTCGTGCTGGTGTCAGCGCTCGCCATCGGGCTGCTCTACGGCGCGGGGCTGATGTGGGGCCAGCATACGAACATCGCCATCATGGAATATTGGCGCTGGTGGGTGGTGCATTTGTGGGTCGAGGGCATTTTCGAAGTCTTCGCCACGGCCATCATCTCGCTGCTGTTCGTCCAGATGGGCATCCTGCGAACCTCCACCGCCACCGTGATGGTGTTGTTCGCAACGATCATCTTCCTGTTCGGCGGGGTGCTCGGGACCTTCCATCACCTGTATTTCAGCGGGACGCCGACGTCGGTGATCGCGGTCGGCGCGATGATTTCGGCGTTGGAAGTGGTGCCGCTGCTGGTGGTCGGCTTCGAAGCCTATACGCGGCACAAGGTCGAGCATGAAGCCGAGTGGGAACGGATTTACCACTGGCCGTTCATGTTTTTCGCCGCCGTCCTGTTCTGGAATCTGGTCGGCGCCGGCCTGTTCGGCTTCCTCATCAACCCACCGATCGCGCTCTATTACATGCAGGGGTTGAACACGACGGCGAACCATGGCCACGCCGCGCTGTTCGGCGTCTATGGCATGCTCGGCCTGGGGCTCACGCTCTATTGCATGCGTGGATTGACCGACGTCACGCGATGGAACCTGAAATGGATCAGGATCTCCTTCTGGTCGCTCAATATCGGCCTTGGAATGATGACCTTCCTGTCGCTGCTCCCGCAGGGCATCCTGCAAACTTATGCCAGCATCGAGCACGGCTATGCCTATGCGCGCTCAGCGGAGTTCATCCATAGCCCGATCATGCAGGCGCTGGTCTGGGCAAGGGTGCCCGGCGATGTCGTGTTCGCATTCGGCGTCTTCGCGTTCGCATGGTTCATGGTCCAGGCGTTCATGCACGGCAGGAAGCCGACTCCAGAAACGGTGGCCATTCCAAAGCCGGCGCTTTAGATTCGCCACTCCGCTTCCCGGCTGCACCCCGGTTTTCAACAGACGGCCGGCTAATTTCGGGCGTTGGTCGCTCTCGGCCAACGCCATTTGCCCGTGAAACGGCTTCAGGATCGCCGGACAGGCTTGCCCGCTCCGTGGGTTTTAGCACAGCCTGCCCCGCAACGCCCCGAGAATCAGAGCGGGGCTAGTGACGCGCTCTGTCCCGCAGTCCTCGCGGCCTGCTCCTGAGGGCGCGATGCCCATTGAAGAAGGCCCCGCACGCACTATGAACCGGCAGTCATGGTTTCATGAGCAGGCTTGGAAAGCCGACAGGCCCCGCCTTTCCGCCTGCACGAGCAAGGTAGCAACCACCGCCTCCCTTCAGGGTGCGGTCTCCTGTCATGGCAATCTCGCTGGCTGCTTGCGCGACGCCCAGCATCAGCAGGTAGAGTGAGAGGATGGCGGGCTTCGCCGTGACGGGATGAGGGTCGAGAGAAAGGCTCCCGGCCGCCCGTCATGGAGATTTCCAATGAACATGCAGGTTCTAGATGCGCGCCGCGACATGAGCGGCGGCTACAAGGTCGATGTGTCCCGCGGCGAGCGCGTCGGTCGGGTGTCGTCGGAATGGTTCTCGCGGCCCGACGATGAGCGGTTTCTCTCGCTCAATGGTCTGGCGCGATCGGTGCGCGGGCGTTCCGAGCGCAGCCGGACCCGCGTCGTCGAAAGCGCGCTCATCCATGTCGAGGCGAGCCGCAACGATCCCGAGCGCCTGGCGCTGGTCCTGCCCGGCGCGGATGCACCGGTCACGCCGACCCACTGGAGCTTCGGCCAGCTCGCAAGCCAAGTCGGCGCTCCCGCTTCCTACCTCCGTCAGCTTCCAGCGCCGCTGGCGGCGATCAATCTGCAGTACGGACTGACCTCGAACCGGACCGAGCAGATCAAGACACTGGAAACCGACAACGGCAGACTGGAACTGCGCGCTGTCACCGGCCCCGACTATGGACGCATCTATGACCACGAACTGGTCGAAGCAGTCCAGAAGATCGCAGGTAACGGCACGGGCGACACCCGCTGGAAGGTCCCGGGCGTCCTCGACTGGTCGACCGGCGTGTACAATCCGCGCGTCGACATCACGCGTGACACGACCACGCTCTACGCCTCGGATCGCGACGTTTTCCTGTTCCTGGTCGACGATCTCAACCCGATCGAATCCGGGCGCCTGCCCGACGGATCGCCCGATCTCTACTTCCGCGGATTTTACTGCTGGAACTCCGAGGTGGGAGCCAAGACGCTGGGCATGGCGAGCTTCTACCTCCGCGCCGTTTGCCAGAACCGTAACCTGTGGGGCGTAGAGGATTTCGAGGAAATCTCGATCCGGCACAGCAAATATGCGGCGAACCGCTTCGCCCATGAAGCCGCCCCGGCGCTGGAAGGCTTCGCCAACTCCTCGCCGCTGCCCTTCGTCAACGGCATCAAGGCGGCGCGCGAACGCATCGTTGCCCGGACCGACGAGGATCGCAGCGATTTCCTGCGGGCGCGCGGGTTCTCCAAGGCCGAGACTGGCAAGATCATCGAACGGGTGCTCGCCGAAGAAGGCCGCCCACCGGAATCGATCTTCGACTTCGTGCAGGGGATCACCGCGCTGGCCCGCGACAAGGCGCACCAGGACGCCCGGCTCGACATGGAAGGCAAGGCGAAGAAGCTGCTCGACCGGGTCCACTGAGCCTGGCTGATCCCGGTGTTTCTCCAGCGTGGCGCTGCTTTCTCCAGAGTGAGAGGGCGGCGCTTCGCTTCGTGACGGGTCGAGGCCGAGAGAAAGGCTCCCGGCGCCCGTCATGGAGAATTGCCATGACCAAGTCTGTTCCCAAGCTCGTGCTCAGTTCCTCGCGCGACATCCCGTTCTCGCAACTGGTGCTTAGCCAGAAGAACGTCCGGCGCGTGAAGGCGGGCCTCTCGATCGAGGACCTTGCCGAAGACATCTACCGCCGCACCCTGCTCCAGAGCCTCAACGTCCGCGCCATGCTGGACGATGATGGACATGAGACCGGTCAGTTCGAGGTGCCGGCCGGTGGTCGCCGCTTCCGCGCGCTCGAGCTTCTGGTGAAGTCGAAGCGGATGGCAAAGGACCAGCCGGTCCCCTGCGTGGTGCGCGAGGGCGGCATCGCCGAGGAAGACTCGCTCGCCGAGAACGTCATGCGCGAGGGGCTTCACCCGCTCGACCAGTTCCGCGCGTTCAGCGCGCTCGTCGAGGCGGGCCTCAGCGAAGAGGACATTGCGGCGCGGTTCTTCGTCTCGGTCTCGACCGTGCGCCAGCGTCTGCGGCTTGCCTCGGTCGCGACGAGCCTGCTCGACATCTACGGCGAGGACGGCATGACGCTCGAACAGCTCATGGCCTTCTCGGTCACCGACAACCATGCCCGCCAGGAGCAGGTCTGGGAACAAGTGAGCGGAAGCCAGTACATCTCCGCGCACCAGATCCGCCGCCTGCTGACCGAACAGGCGATTGCCGCCAGTGACCGCCGCGTGCGGTTCATTGGCATCGACGCCTATACCGAGGCCGGCGGCTACGTGATGCGCGACCTGTTCTCAGAGGGCGACGATGGCTGGTTGCAGGATCCGGCCTTGGTCGAACTGCTGGTCAACGAAAAGCTCAATGAAGCAGCGCAGGAAATCGGCGCCGAGGGCTGGAAATGGGTCGAGGCTGCCATCGACCTGCCTTATGGCTGCGAGCGCGGCAAGCGCCGGATCATCGGCACCACCGTTCCCCTGACCGACGAGGAACAGGCGCGGCTCGATGCACTGGTCGAGGAATACGATGCCATCGACGAAGAATATCGCGACGGCTGCGACCTGCCCGACGAGGTCGATGCCCGGCTGACCGAGATCGACGCCGAACTGACGCCGCTTACCTCTCGCCCGGTGGTCTATGAGCCCGAAGAGATGGCGCGCGCAGGCGTATTCGTCTCACTGGCCCACGACGGCCGGCTGCGGATCGATCGCGGCTATGTTCGGCCTGAGGACGAACCAATTGCCGAGAACCAGGTCACATCGGTCGATGTCGAAGCAGGCCAGCAGGGGACCGGCCCGGCGATCAGCGTTGGCGGTCAGGTCCAGGAAGAGCACCAGGGTGAAGACGAGGACGACACGATCCGTCCGTTGCCCGACCGGCTCGTCTCCGAACTGACCGCCGTGCGCACGGTGGCGCTGCGCAATGCTCTCGCTCAGGATTCGCAGGTGGCGTTCATTGCCGTGCTCCACGCACTAACCCTGTCGGTGTTCCGTTCGCATGGGACCCATGGCTGCGTGCAGATCGGCGTCACCCAGGCCTGGCTCGGCAACGTTGCCCCGGACCTGCGCAAATCCCCGTGGAGCTTGGCAATCCAGGATCGGCACGAGCAGTGGGCGGCGCGCCTGCCCGACGAGCCGGGTGCGTTGTGGGATATGCTAACCGCGCTCGCCCATGACGAGCAGATGGCACTGCTCGCCCACTGCGTCTCGCTCGGGGTCAATGCGCTGTTCGAGCCCGTCAAGGGCTACGGTGGCCAGGTCTCGGCGCACGGCATCGCCCAACGGATCGCCGCCGCCGATGCGCTCGCCACGGTGGTCGGGCTCGACATGGCCGAAGCGGGCTGGACCCCCACGGTCGACAACTACCTCGGCCGCGTCACCAAGCCCCGGATCATCGAAGCTGTGCGCGAGGCAAAGGGCGATGCGACCGCTGTGCTGATCGAACATCTCAAGAAGGGCGACATGGCCCGCGAGGCCGAACGGCTGCTCGACGGCACCGGCTGGCTGCCAGAACCGCTGCGGCTGCCAGTCGCCGAAGTTGCCGAGCAGGAAGCGCCTGACACTGACCTGCCCGACTTCCTGGGTGATGAGGATGGCGAGTTCGATCCGTTGGCGATCGCCGCCGAGTGAACCGGTGCGCGGGGCGGCTCCGGTCGCCCCGCCATCTCCCGATATTCCCAAAACCAGGAGCCACCGATGGCTATCCCCGAATATGCCCGCGCCAACTTCCAAACGCTGCTGAGGGCAGCTCGGGAAGACAACCTCGCGCTGATGGAATGCACCGAGTTCGGCAGCGGCGAGACCCGCTATGTCCTATGTGCAGTCGGCCGCGATGGCGACGCCTATGTGATGACTCCGTTTGGTCATCTCGCACCCGGCAACCCTTACGAGGCCTACATTCCGCCCGCTTGAGCGCGGCCAGGCATCACCACACCTCCAATCGAAGGATCATGACATGACCAACTCGCCACTGGCGGGTGCCGCCGTGCGCCCGCTTGCTTCCGCTCGTCCGGACCAGACTGCCCGCTTCATCATTACAGCCGCCCAGGACTTACTCGGGCATCTTGCCGCCGGTCGCCGGATCGAGGCTCCCGCCATTCGCACCGCCATGCAATCGGCCTTTGGTGCAAGCGATGCCAGCGGGGCCTGGGACTGGAAGACCGCCTACGAAGCGGTCGAGGTCGCCCAGTTGCTGTTCCTGCGCCGCTATGGCCCCGCAATCCACGCCAAGACCGCCGACCCGTTCGAGCGGCTGAAGCTCATTCAACGTATTGCCCGGCTCGCCCCCACCCACACCCGGCGCAGCGAGGATATGGTACAATACCAGCAGTTCTCGACGCCGCTTGGCCTCGCCTGGGTCGCAGGGTTCGCCGCAAAATTTCAACAGGGCGAATTGGTACTGGAACCGTCGGCGGGCACCGGGTTGCTGGCGATACAGGCCGAACTTGCCGGCGCAGGCCTCGCGCTCAACGAGGTCGCCGACACGCGGCTTGAACTGCTGCGGCATCTGTTCGAGCGCGCAAGCGTGACCGCGCACGATGCCGCGCAGATCCACGATCGGCTCGATGCTGGCGTGGTGCCGACGTGCATCGTCATGAACCCACCGTTCTCGGCCTCGCTCGGCGTCGAGACCCGCGTCGCCGATGCCGCTTTCCGGCATATTTCATCGGCGCTGGCCCGAATTGCCGAAGGCGGGCGGCTCGTTGCGATCACGGGGAGCAGTTGTACGCCGGATCATGCGGCCTGGCACGACTGCTTCGTTCGCTTGCAGGAAAAAGCGCGCATTGTGTTCAGCGCGCCGATCGCGGGCAGCATCTACGCCAGCCACGGCACCACCTTCGAGACCCGGCTGACCGTGATCGACAAGCTGCCTGCGGACGATCCCGGCAGCTTTCCGCCATCGCACGGGATGGCCGCCGATCTGCCAAGCCTGCTGCGAATGCTGGTCGATGCACTGCCAACGCGGGCGCCGGTTGCGGTCTTGCCTGCGATCCCGTCGCCGGGAAAGATCGCTAGCGCTAGCCGCCGCGCCGCCGCTCCCAAACCTTGCCTTGTTGCCGTGCCGCCGGTTGAACCGGCCGGAGCCGTGCTCGACTATGACACCGTCGATTGGGCAGCGACCAGTGGAGGCCGCCTGACCGACGCGCTCTACGAGCCCTATGTGCTGCAATCGATCCGGATCGCGGGCGCGCAACCGCATCCGACCCGCCTCGTCCAGTCCGCCGCCATGGCATCGGTCGCGCCGCCCAAGCCCAGCTACCGTCCACACTTGCCTGAAGGCCTGGTCGAACAGGGTCTCCTCTCCGACGCCCAGCTCGAATCCGTGATCTACGCGGGCGAAGCGCATAGCGGACATCTCGCCGGGAGTTGGATCGTCGATGCCACCTACGACAAGGTCGAGGCCGCGCCCGACGATTGCGGCACCGCTGTCCAGTTCCGCAAGGGCTGGTTCCTCGGCGACGGCACCGGCGCGGGCAAGGGACGCCAGGTCGCAGGGGTGCTGCTCGACAACTGGCTCAAGGGCCGCCGCCGCGCCGTTTGGATTTCGAAGTCGGACAAGCTGCTCGAAGACGCCCAGCGCGACTGGCGCGCGCTGGGGCAGGAGCCCTTGCTGATCCAGCCGCTCGCTCGCTTCCGGCAGGGAACGCCCATTCGCCTCGAGCAGGGCATCCTTTTTACGACCTATGCCACGCTACGCTCCGACGCGCGCGAAGGCAGGGTTTCGCGCGTTGCACAGATCGTCGATTGGCTCGGAACCGACTTCAACGGGGTTATTGTCTTCGACGAGAGCCATGCGATGCAGAACGCCGGTGGCGGCAAATCCGACCGGGGCGACAGCGCTCCCTCACAGCAGGGCCGCGCCGGGCTGCGCCTGCAGCACGCATTGCCTGATGCCCGTGTGCTCTACGTCTCGGCGACCGGGGCGACTACGGTCGAGAACCTAGCCTATGCCCAGCGCCTTGGCCTGTGGGGCGGCGCCGATTTCCCGTTCGACAAGCGCACCGATTTCGTCGCGGCCATTGAAGCAGGCGGGGTCGCGGCGATGGAAGTGCTGGCGCGCGACCTCAAGGCGCTTGGACTCTATTCAGCCCGTTCGCTCTCCTATGAAGGCGTCGAGTACGAACTCGTCGAACACAAGCTTACCCCCGACCAGGTGCGGATTTACGACGCCTATGCCGGGGCCTTCGCGATCTTATGCGCAGCTGCGCATAAGATCGTTTATCGCGAGGTCGCGGTAATGCGCAGGAACGCGGCGAACGCCCGTAATACCGGGGAACATTTCGCCACGTCCTTCACATTATTTCATAGGGTGTCGAGCCACTCTATCAGACTGGCATCCCGTTTC
>NZ_RQSI01000030.1:0-50262 GCF_003856955.1 Novosphingobium sp. LASN5T | reverse complement strand
CGGCGAGCGAACCGTCAATGGGCTGTGGGACCTGATCGGCAAGCTCGTCGATATCTTCCAGCCTGCCGAATGTGCCAATTACTTCAAATCTTGCGGATATGAGCCGGAATGAATGGAAACCGCTCTAGGTCGCCCATCAGCTTCACCCGGGCGTTCAAGCGCGTATTCAGCGTGCCGCCTTCTGAGTTCGACCTCGCCGCATGGTGGCACAAGCGCAATGATCGCGGCGACGCGTTCAAGGTTTCCTCATACTTTCTGCGGCCTGCTCCACCCCTCGATCCAGAGTTTAAGGTTGATGTGGTGGAACGGCCGGCGGTGCGGCTAGCCGTATCACGAGCTTGGGGCGGATACCTTCATCCCGAGCGCTTGGTTGGGGCTTACAATCGGCTACGCAATTGGGCAGACAAGGCGGGCATAGAAGCCCACGGGGGCAAAATCTCGGGCGCATCGCGCGACGATCCTGACCTCACGCCGTTGTCCAGGTGCCGCTACGATTTCCTGATCGAGTTGCCAGATGGGCTCGTGCCGCCGACCCATTTCTCTATCGCCGAACGCAAGGCGGGCCTTTGGGCCATTGCACCCGTCGCGGGCGGGCTGGATGTCGTTGATCGCGCATGGTCAATGCTGTTCAAAAGCTGGTTGCCAGCCTCTGGTCTCGACCTGAGGGACGAGCCGGCCGAGGAAGTCTATCTCAAATTGCCAGAGGACATCGGCTGGACGGAATTCGACCTGCTTTGCTGCGTCCCCGTCGCGCATCCACAAAACTGAAAGGACCGCCATGCGCTTCAATCCAATCACAACCTATGCCGGCATGTTTGCCGGCATTGGTGCAGCGCTCTGGACGATGTTCGAATATGCGATGGGCTGGCATAACGAACATCTCGAAACAGGGGCCATGACGGGTTTTGTCGCCATCATGTTCCCGACCGCCGCGATCCTTTGGGCATTGCGCGCGACCAAGCGTTCGAACGGCGACCGCTTGACCCTGAAGCAGGCACTGATGTGCGGCGTTGCGGTTTCCGCAATTAGTGCTGCGATCGGCGTCATATTCTTCTATGTCTATTACACTTCGATCAATCCTGCGTTTCTCGACGCGATGCGAGCCAGAGGGCAGGAAGTCGATATGACAACTCAGCTGACGGCGGTGGTCATGGGATCCTTCATGTTCGGAATCCTCCTATCCGCCGTTGCGGGCTTGTTTATGAGAACGCGCGGAGAGGCGGCAAAATGAGTGATGAATTCCAAGCGATCTTTGCGCAGTTGCGTATCCTCATGATTGAAGCCGCCCCAGGAATGGTGGTTACGGACGACACGCCTACCAACTTTACACTCAAGACCCCCTGGATCGAGGCGCGGACCAAGGAGCCTGCCTGGTTTGGCTGGATCGCGATCAAAAAGTCGTATGTCGCCTATCACGTAATGCCGCTCTACACACTATCCGACCTTAACGGCGCCGTTCCAACCAGCTTGGAAAAACGGCGGCAAGGCAAGACCTGCTTCAACTTCAAAAAGGCCGACCCGATGCTGTTCGACGACCTTCGTCGACTCACGGAAGCTGCCGCAAGCATGGAGCCGCAACTTAGGGCCGCTATCGGTGAATAGCATTGTGCCGCGCCGTTCGGGTCTCCTGCTATTGAAGGGCTTTCCATGAAATTTCATGTGGTAATTCTTGCGGCTTTGCTCGTCTCGACTCCATCGTACGCTACAGTCCGCGTAGAAGCGCCACCGGCTATCTGGGGCTTTGAGCCTGTCATTCGGGTCACCGGGCTTGCGCCCCGCGAGAATGTTCGCGTTCACATGTTTCGTGGGTTTGTCCGCTGGGACACAGACGATCCGACCAAACGGTCAGGGTGGAGGCCTGTGCCGATAACATTGCATGCCTGGGCGGATGTCCGCGCTGACCGGCGCGGCACCATCGATCTCGCACGAGCATCATCGAGTGCCGGTACCTATCGAGGGCGCGACGCCTACGGACTTTGGTGGTCCGGGCGCAAGCCAGGCGATGCCTTGTTAGCGGGAGTAACGGTAAACGGCTTTGACCCAAATTCGATCAGCGATAGCCAATCACGTATTTTCGTAACGCGGAACGGCGACTCCCTCGCGTCGGCGAGCGCGGTAGGCCGGGCGCCCGAGGGATTGCGAACAGTGCTGGTTGCCGATGGTGCGATCAATGGAGCTTTTGCGGCGCCGGCTGATGGTCGTCGCCACCCAGCCGTCATCCTTCTGCACGGAAGTGAAGGCGGTGACCGCGATGCAGCGCAGGCAATCGCTCAACGCTTCGCAGGCCAAGGCTTTGCCGCTTTTGCGCTCAATTATTTCGCTTGGGATTTAAAAGGCCTGTCGGGAATCCCAAACTCCCACGTTAACCAGCCGATAGAATTGTTGGATCAGGTTCGCGCTTGGCTAGCTCGACAGCCGGAGGCGGATACCCAGCGGATTGGAGTCTATGGACATTCCAAAGGAGCCGAATA
Organism: Novosphingobium sp. LASN5T; assembly: GCF_003856955.1. Lineage (NCBI taxonomy): Bacteria > Pseudomonadati > Pseudomonadota > Alphaproteobacteria > Sphingomonadales > Sphingomonadaceae > Novosphingobium > Novosphingobium sp. LASN5T. The sequence goes on along the minus strand of NZ_RQSI01000030.1, from coordinate 47,791 downwards.
CGCGGCTGTTGCAGCCACCTATTTGCCTTGGATCGACGCCGTAGCTGCCTGTGTTCCCAGCGACTCCGTTTGGGAAGGATATGGCATTGGAGACCCACGCAATCGGCCAAACGCAAATCAGGTGATGCCGGCTCAGCTGTCGTCGTGGAGTTGGCAGGGCCGCCCACTGCCATATATCGCACTGCCTGCGAGTGACGATCGATCGCGCTATTTCAATAACACCGCTTATTATGAAGCGCGTCGCGATGCGGATCCAGCAGCTGCAGCTGCAGCACGCATTCCAGTTGAGCGTGCGAATGCTCGGTTTCTGTGGATCGGGGGCGGTCGCGACGAAACCTGGGCGTCTGGAGCGATGGCGCAGCGGAACGATCGTCAACTCAGACAGGCGGGCAAAGCGCGGAACTCGGAATTGCTCGTCTATCCGCGAGCGAGCCACGCAATTTGTGGCGATGGTACCTACCCGACGCATCTCTGGAACGACCAATCGACTGATCCGCGAAGGCCGGACCTCGACGAAGACGGCCGTGCGACAGCAGACGCATGGCGTAGGATTGTGCGATTTTTCCGTCGCACACTTTGATGGTTTGCGGCGTCAGCAAGTAATGTTTCGTCCGGCGGCCCGGAAGGTGCGAAGTGCGTCGTTGGCTGTTTGCGTGGTTCCATCACCAACTCTTCCACCCAAATGGCGTCCGAAAAATTCCTCAGTCGCGCGCGTTATGGCGAGCGACGTTTCCTCATTGGCAAAGCTATGCCCTTCATTGTTCGCCAGCAGATAATCGACATCGACGCCGCGCGAACGAAGCGAGCAAACGATCCGGTCCGACTGGTCCTGACGAACACGCGGGTCATTGGCTCCCTGAAAGATTAGCAGGGGTGCCCGCATGTTGCCGACATGCGTCAGAGGTGAGCGCGCGCGCATCCGTTCCACATCGTCAGGTTGGTCGGGTCGACCGACGAAGCGATACCAGGATCTGGGCAAAAATGGCTGCCAACTGGGCGGAAAAGCCTGCACCAAGGTCGCGAGATCAGCAGGACCTGCATAAGCAACGGCGCATCGGTAGTTAAATCCGCCCGCGCGCGAAATTCCGGTCAGCGCGGCAAACCCCCCATAAGAACCGCCCATAATGCACACTCGGTCGGCGTCTGCCCAGCCTTGCCGAACGGCATAGCGCACAGCATCGTCGACATCGTCGGACATCCTGCCGCCAAACTCTCCTATACCGCCTTCGAACAGCTGCTTGCCGAGGCCAGTCGAGCCACGGAAATTCACTTGGATGACGGTATAGCCGCGATTGGCGTAAAACTGGGTTTCGCGCTCAAAGCTGCCAGCATCGCGGGTCCACGGTCCGCCATGAACCGCGACGATCGCTGGACCTGCGACCCTCTGGCCAAGCGGACGGGTGACATAGCCAAGGAGTTGCATGCCGTCGCGTGCGCGTATCCGGAACGGCTCAGACGGCGCAAAACGATAGCTCGCAAGCTCGGGACGGGTCTCTGCAAAGACTGAGGCAACGCCGCTTCGAACAATCAGAAAGCGGCCGGGGCGATTGCTTGCATCGCTATAGAATATGGTCGTGGCACCATCTGCGGATTGCGACTCGAAACTGAGGCTGCCCGCGCCAACGAGCGGGCGGACGGCCCGAACGTCGCGTCCGAAACTACGACGTAGCGGATCGAGTTCACCTGCGAGGCGAGTGCAGACAACGGCCAGCGGGCCGTTCTGATCCTGCAGAACACCGTCGACATCGTATCGACCACAGCTTCCGTTTCGCAGCGGGCGCTGGCTTCCGTCGGCGAGCGAAATCAGCATCGCCCGTTCGAAATTGGACTGACGATTGGACTTTACGATAATCGACCGCCAGTCGGCATGCATCGCCAGCGCTTTGAAGCGTTCATTCGCAGGTGCGGTGTACAGGCGGCGCAAGCTGCTTGTTCCGTCAGCCCGGCCCCAAAGCTCAAGCGACCCGTCGGCCACAATCCGACCGGCGGCACGGATGCGGCCCTGCGCGTCAGCAAAAAACTCGGTGTATTGCGCATCGTTCCTGAAGACTTCAGTGACCTGTCCGTCCGTGAGATCAACCGAGAATACATCTGAAAACTGTGGATCGCGGCGATTGATGGCGACCAGGATCGGCCCTGCATATCCTCTCGGCGTCGACACCAATTCTACGACAACGCCCGCAAACGGGGTCACATCGGCAGCCTCACCCGGGTTGGCGCGATCCAATCGAAACAGATGATACCCTTCATCTCCACCGCTGTCTTGAAGGAAGAACAGCCAACGTCCATCGGCCGACCACCGGACATTGTCGATGGACCTTGCCGGGTTGCGGTAGAGGAGCCGGCGAGTGCCACCAAGCTCGCCTTCGTAGATTGACGACCGACCGTCGTTCATTTCAATCGTCGCAACCCTCGCACCATCGGGAGATACCGCGACCGCCGAGATGGACGGCCCCCTGGCAAGAGTATCGAAAGGGATGAGTGGCTCAGCCGGTAACGACGTGGCGGCAAGAACCAAGCTCAGGATCATATTATTTGCTTTCCAGCCATAAAACCATAGCATGTCATAGACCAAGCGAGAGCATCCAGTCTTGAACAAATCGGCAATCAACCCACGAAATGAACGAAGGTTACCGCAGCACTCGCTTCGTCCCTGGGTGATCAACTCTATTGGTCGAAGCTCGCAAAATGAACCGGCCACGTACCGCATTTTTCCAAACATGAACTGCGAGATATTTTTCAATTTCGGCGATCATGAAGTGAATACATCAGTCGGAAGCGATATCCGCCCGCTCCGAAGAGCTACCGTTTTTGGTCCAAAGACTGCCTGCTACCAACACCGGGTTGGCGCGGTAACGGACTGGTTTTTAGTTCAGCTAACTCCTTTGGGTGCGCGCACCTTGCTGGACTGTCCGGTCGCTGCTCTGGTGAATTCTGACGCAGACCTCGGCGCCGTGCTCGCTGACAGCGATGGCCTCGTCGATGCTATCGAGGAAGCTGGCGACTTTCACAGCCGCCTGGTGATTTTTGAGCAATGGGCCAAAACCAGATTAGCCCGATCTCCGTCACGAGTCAGGGTTTCAGCCCTGTCCGCGTTGCACGGCACCATGCGCGCCTTGCCTTTTGGCGAGATTGGGCAGTTTGCTGAAAGAATCGATGTGGGTCAGCGGCAATTTCGTACGATCATGCGTGACGAGATCGGCCTGGCACCCAAAGAGCTGTTGAACCTGCTGAGGATCGAGCAAGGCTGGATTTCGCTCTACGGCACAGGATCAATTAGCGAAGCGAGCAACCTGTTTGCCGATCATGCGCATTTCAGTCGCGAGTTCCGGCGGTTCACGGGCATTTCGCCTCGTGAATACAAGCGTTTGAAGCTCTCGGGCGACTTGATCGTCAACGGCTTTGATGAAGCCGTTGCGGCGCAACTCTTGCTTAGTGCCTAAGCAGGACGAGGAACGATCGCATTGCCCCGCTCAGTCTCAATAACGCGCTTAGCAGCTTCGAGTCTCTTTACGACATCATCGCTTGTTGTCTGCCAGTTGACTACACTGATGCGCATCACCCTCAACCCGGTCCAGCGCGAGCCGCTGAAGAACGCTGTCCCCTCGCGATTGAGGGCGTCTATGATCTTGTCATTCCATCCATCTTGCTCGTTTACATTGGCGCAGGGGTCGGGATGAATGAATCGCACAAGCGCCTGATTCAGTGTGGGCGCTGCTACGAGCTCGACACCAGGGATTGAAGCAAATCCGTTAGCCAGCTCTTCGGCGAAGCGGCAGCAGCGCTCGACAAGGTCGGCAATCCCATCTCGCCCTAGTTCACGGATCGCTGCATAAATTGCGAAACCTCGCGCCCTCCGGGTCCAATCGGGCGTCCAATCGATCTGGTCGCGAACCCCGCCTAGTGACGAAAGATAGGCCGCGCTCACGCTCATCGCTGCGCGATGGGCCGAGCTGTCCCGGATAATGGCGATTCCGTTGTCCTTCGGCGTGTTCAACCATTTGTGAGCGTCCGTCGCCCATGAGTCGGCGAGTTCGACACCTGCGAGCCTAGGTGCATGCTTGCTCGCCCGCGCCCATAGACCGAATGCACCATCGATATGAACCCAGGCCCCATGGGCCTTTGCGATTGGTATAAGTTCGTCGAACGGGTCGATCGCTCCGACATTGAGGTCTGCCGCGTCAAGCACCACAAGGGTAGGCTCGCCTTTAACCAAACTCGCCTCGAGAGTATCGGGCCTGACCCGCGCATCTGCGCCCGTCGCGAGTGCAACGATGCTATTCTTTCCCAGACCTAAAAAGCGAACAGCGCGCTCGATCGAACCGTGACAATGCTCGCTCGCGATCACACGGATCGATGGAGCGCCTTGCAGTCCGTCTGCCTCGACATCCCACCCAACATCACGCAAAATCGAATGGCGCGCTGCTGCAAGGCAAGTCACATGGGCCATCTGGCAGCCTGTAGTGAACGCGAAGGACGCGTTCATTGGGAGGCCTAGAAGTTGTTTGACCCAACTTCCGGCAACTTCCTCAACAACTGCTGCGGCAGGCCCGCAAGCATAAAGGGCCGCGTTATTGTCCCACGTCGAGGTGAGCCAATCAGCTGCCAGAGCTGACGGCAACGCTCCTCCGATCACCCATGCAAAGAAGCGTCCACCAGCCGAACCTAGATGGCCACCGCGCGTTTGCTCGACGAGATCGTCAATGACGCGGGCTGGATCGGTGCCGGTCTCTGGCAAGGCGAGCGCCAAGCGTTGGCGCAGATCATCAGCAGTGGTTGTCGCTCCGACTGGGTGAGTTGATAGGCCATCGAGATAAGATGCCGCATGTTCTGCGGCGCGAAAGAGGGTAGATTTGGGCTTCATGCACCTCAGCTAGCAAAGCGTTGAACAATTCACGTCCCGAAACTTGCGCTTAAAGCAAGCGCCCTGAAGAATATCGATTAGCGCGGCACGAAGCCCATGATTGCGAGCATGTTGCCGTCGGCATCCTCAAATTGTTGAAGCCTGAGCGATCCGGATCCTGTCGTCTGCACCGTTTCGACTGCACCAACCAGGGTCGCACGCGTGCCTTGCAGGCGGACAAGGGCGGCCGCAAAATCTTCAACATGAAAGTAAAGAATGCCACCAGGCCGTTCCGGGCGCTTCCGCGCCTCATCTCTTGCGATCATCAGCCGCGTTCCGCCGACATCGAAGAACAGCATATTGTTCGCTTCGAACATCAGGCGCAGCCCCAGACGGTCGCGGTAGAATGTTCGTGCGGCATCTATGTCGGTAACCGTCAGCGCAACCTGCTCGAAGCGGGCTTCACTCAGCACTGGCGCGGCTGAGCTCTGGGCTGTCGCTGTCGTCGGGAGCACTGCAAGAAACAGGGGAATGGCAAGCAGGCCTTTCATACACTTTCTCCATCTTTCTTGGAAATGACGCTCATCAAGCCCAAATGACCTCCGTCCGGGTCATTCAAAAATGCCATCCACTCTTCTGTCCCGTCATCATGGACGTGGATGCGGTGCGGCGCGCTCTTTATGGTCACGCCCTTGGCGCGCAGCTTCTCAACCTCAGCCTCGATATCCCCGACACGAAAATACAGAATTGAGTTGTTCGCCGGGTCGCCAACCGAAAGATAAAGTCTCACTCCACCGCAATCGAAAAACGCCGCGCTTTCGAAGCGCATTACCTCCGACAGCCCGACCACGTCGCGTAGCCAATCCGCCATCGCTGGCAGATTGTGGGTCGTGCGTGACACTTGTCCCAAAGACCAATCAGCCGATCCATCTGGAAGCTTTGCTGTGGCAAGAGCGCTGTCGGCGCGGACACCGGACCATTGCTGCAGCTCTTGACGCGAACTCAGGCCGAGCTTGCCCAATGCGCTGCTGACATGAAACTTGACGGCATCAAGCGTGAGTTCACACCGGGCGGCGATGGCCGGATTGGTCAGCCCATGCCGGACACCTTCGACGACCCTCCATTCGGCTGGAGTGAGAATGTCTGGATGCGGAGGGCGACCACGTTTCGTCATTCGAATTTATTAGCGGAAGCAATTGCGAATTACTCTACCCGATGGGTGAAGCGAGAGCGCCACCCAAGAGAGCGGCGATGCGATCATTCCAAAGATCGAGGGCTTGGCGCTTCTCGACCTTCCAATCATGCCGCTGATAAATGCCAGCGACGCCGGCGCGCGAGCCGCCCACGTGGTTCAGCACGGCCTCGGTGACTTCGAAGCGGACTCCAAGGCGCTGAAAACCTGTTGCGAGCGTCCTGCGAAGATCATGCAGTCTGCGTCTATCACCAGTCCGGCGTCGATCTGCTGGCCGACGTGATCGACAACAAGAACATCCTGTTCGGTAGCGAGATGGGTGGTGCGGTGAGCGGGATCGTTCCTCCCACCGGGTTCTATTTCGACGATACCAAACGCTACATCGACACGCTCGATATCGGCGAGGTCGAACGACACGTCATCCTGGAAGGCAATGCCCGCCGGGTGTTTCCCCCGACTCGATGCCCAGCTACGCATGAAAAGCCGATAGTGGAATTCACGCGACCGTGTAGCCACGATCCAACTGAGCGAACTGGCTTACGGTCGCAAACGTTCAACGCACGCAGCAAACGCTTGGCCGTGCTTACAGCGTGCTGACACATCAACATGCTACTGCACATGTAAGCAGGCCAACGCCGCGCAACGCGGATCTACACGATTGATATCTTTAAAGAAAACTGGAGCGGGCGAAGGGATTCGAACCCTCGACCCCAACCTTGGCAAGGTTGTGCTCTACCCCTGAGCTACGCCCGCTCGTGCGTTTCGGACCGGAGGAAAAATCCCCTTCCGGCCGGGGTGAGGCGCGCCGTTAGCATCGACTCGGGAGGGCCGCAACACCAAAAATGCACTTTCTCGCCGCGCGCCCGCCGATGGCCTGTGGAAAGGGGACAAACCCCTTGCCGAACGGCGCCGCATTCCCACATGGTGGTCGGACGTATCGCATTGTTCGCGCGCATCGGAGATCGACATTGGCAAGCCTTGGCCTGAACCTGGAAGAACAGAAGGCGGTGGACCGGTTCCGCAAGGACGTGGTCGAACCGTCGATGAACAAGCTGGTCATCCTCGATTTCTGGGCGGAATGGTGCGGCCCGTGCAAGCAGCTGACGCCGGTGCTGGAAAAGGTCGCCGCCGAATACGCGGACAAGGGCGTGGTGCTCGCCAAGGTCAACGTGGACGAGGAACAGTTCATCGCCGCGCAGTTCCAGGTGCGCTCGATCCCCACCGTCTATGCGATGTTCCAGGGCCAGCCCGTGGCCGACCTGACCGGCGCGCGCACCGAATCGCAGCTCAAGCAGTACCTCGACCAGATTCTCGCCAAGGTGCCGGTGCAGGCCGGTGACGAGCCGGCGCAGGACATCACCCCGCTGCTCGACATGGGCGAAGAGGTGCTGGCCGGCGGTGACGGCGATCGCGCGGCGGACATCTTCGCCCAGATCATCGAGATCGCGCCCGACAGCGCGCCCGCGCACGCGGGGCTGATCCGCGCGCTGCTGCTGGCCGGCCGCAAGGAGGAAGCCGCCGAGGTGCTGGCCGCGCTCGATCCCGGGCTGGCGGACGATCCGGCGCTGGCGCAGGCCCGCTCGGCGCTGGCGCTGGCGGAGGACGCGCCCGAGGCCGGCGAACTGGCCGGGCTGCGCGCCGCGGCGGAGGCCGATCCGGCGGACATGGCCGCGCAGCTCGCCTATGCCAACGCGCTCTATGCCGGTGGCGATCGCGATAGCGCCGCGGCCACGCTGCTGCGCATGATCGCCGCCGATCGTGAGTGGAACGAAGGCGCGGCGCGTGCCCGCCTGCTCCAGATCTTCGAGGCGATCGGGCTGGAAGACCCGTGGGTCGCGGCGACGCGGCGCAAGCTTTCGACCGTGCTGTTCGGCTGACCATGGGCGGAACGATCGACACCACGCGGCTTTCGATCTTCCCGCTCCCCGGCGCGACGCTGTTTCCGGGGCTGCAGCTGCCGTTGCACATCTTCGAGCCGCGCTATCGCGCGCTGGTCTCCGATGCGCTGGCGCGCGACCGGCGCATCGCGATGATCCAGCCGCAGGCCCCGGCCGAAGGCGCGCCGCTGTTCTCGGTGGGCTGCGTCGGCAAGATCGGCGAGGTCGAGGCGCTGGAGGACGGCCGCTACAACATCGTGCTGCAGGGCCTTTCCCGCTTCCGCGTGTTGCGCGAACTGGATGTGACCACGCCGTTCCGGCAGGTCGAGGCCGAACTGATCGAGGACGATCCCGATGCGGTGCTGAGCGCGGTGGAGCGCGCCTCGTTCGAACGCGAGGCCCGCATCTTCGCCGATGCGCAGGGCTATGCGGTGGACTGGGAATCGGTGACGCGGCTGGACGACATGGCGCTGATCAACGGCGTGTCGCAGATCGTGCCGTTCGATATCGCTGCCAAGCAGGCGCTGCTGGAAGCGCCCGATCTCGCCACGCGCTGCGAACTGCTGGTGCAGTTGCTGCAATTCTTTGGCCGGCGCGACAGCGACGACAACCAGGTGACGCTGCAGTAAAGGCTCTCAGAACTGCGCCTTGATCCCGTCGATCACGTATTGCGCGGCCAGCGCCGCGAGCAGCACGCCCAGCAGCCGCGTGACCACCGCTTCGGCCTGCTGGCCCACCAACCGCATCAGCGGGCCGGCGGCCAGCAGCGCGGCGAGGATCAGCACCATCACGCAGGCCAGCGCGCCCAGCACGACCATGGTCTGTTCGTTGCCTTGCGCGCGGCTGGTCAGCAGCATGACCGTGGCGATCGAGCCCGGCCCGGCGATCATCGGCATGGCCATGGGGAAGACGGAGACGTCGTCCACCTCGGTATGGCGGACCTTTTCCGCGCGCTGTTCGCGCCGTTCGGTGCGCTTTTCGAACACCATGTCGAGCGCGATCACGAACAGCATGATGCCGCCGGCGATGCGGAAGCTGGCCAGCTCGATGTGCAGGCCCGACAGCAGCTTTTCCCCGAACAGCGCGAAGACCAGCAGGATGCCGGTGGCGATCAGCGTGGCCCGGATCGCCATGTTGCGCGCCTGTGCGGGGCTGGCCCCGGCGGTAAGCCCGGCATAGATCGGCGCGCAGCCGGGCGGATCGATCACCACGAACAGCGTGACGAAGGCGGAGACGAACAGTTCCCACATCGCGCGCTTATCCTTGTCCCGGAGCGGTGGCGGGTGTCGTGGTGGGTGTCGTGGCAGGGGCCGCGGGAGCGGCTGCGGTTTCGTGCAGCACCTGGGCCATGTTGCCGTCCTTCCACATCCACACCGTGAATTCGCGCGCGCCATCGGGCAGCACGGTGCTGCGCCAGGCCAGCGTGCCATCGTCGGACTGGCCGTCCTTGCTGTCCGATCCGGCGGGCGCGGCCAGCGCTGGCAGCGGCCCGGCGAGCGGGCGCTGGGCGGGCAGGTCCTTCGTCGCGGGCCGGTCGGCCGCACCAGGTGGCAGTGGCCCCCCTGGCGCCACGAAATGCGTCCGGCGCGCGGGGCAATCGGCGACCTTGCCCTCGATCCAGTCGGGCGCGGCGAGCGGCCGGGCCAGCGACTCGCCCTGATCGAGCACCCACTTCAACGCGCCCTTCTTCTTCTGCCGCTGCCAGACCGTGCTGAACCAGCCGGCGTCCGTGCCGCCGGTCCAGCCGCCATAGGTCACGCCGAAGCTGCCGTCGCAACTGGCGTAGGCGCGGTGCGTTTCCCACTGCACCGCCTGCGCCGGGTCCTTGCGACCCTTGAGCCAGTCCTTCGCCACCACGCGCCGGGGCGTGAACATTTCCGCATCGTCGGCGGCGGTATCGCGAAACGCGGTCCACTGGCCCTTTTCGCGCGCCAGCCGGGCAAAGGCGATTTCGGCGGCGATCAGCGCGCTGGGGTTCCCCGCCGGCGTCAGCCCGCCGCCCGGCATGCCACCGCGCCCCGGGCGCTGGGCAAGCGCCGGCGTGGACAGCAGCGAGAACGACAGGGCAAGGGCCAGGGCGGCACGAACGGGACGCGACATGCCCTTGAACCTAAAGCAAAGCCGCGCCCGGTCAAACCCGTGGTGGAGAAATCAGATCGCGCCGTCCGCCAGCGGAATGCCGGCGTTGCGATAGGCGGCGACCAGCGCGTTGCGCAGCAGCACCGCGATCGTCATCGGGCCGACGCCGCCCGGAACCGGGGTGATGGCGCCGGCCACGGCGGCCGCGCCGGCATAGTCCACGTCGCCCACCAGCCGGGTCTTGCCCTCGGCCCCGGCCACGCGGTTGATGCCCACGTCGATCACGGTCGCGCCGGGCTTGATCCATTCGCCCTTGACCATTTCCGGGCGGCCGACGGCGGCGACGACAATGTCCGCCCGCTTCACCACGTCCGGCAGGTTGTGCGTGCGGCTGTGCGCGACGGTGACGGTGCAGCTTTCGGCGATCAGCAGTTGCGCCATCGGCTTGCCGACGATGTTCGAACGGCCGATGACCACGGCGTCCAGCCCGGAAAGATCGCCGAGCCGGTCCTTGAGCAGCATCAGGCAGCCCAGCGGGGTGCAGGGCACGAAGCCCGGCTGCCCCACCGCGAGGCGCCCGGCGTTGGTGACGTGGAAGCCGTCCACGTCCTTGTCCGGGTTGATCGTGGCGATCACCTTCTGCTCGTCGATATGGCCGGGCAGGGGAAGCTGGACGAGAATGCCGTCGACGGCGGGATCGGCGTTGAGCCGTTCCACCACCGCCAGCAAGTCCGCCTCGGCGGTATCGGCGGGCAGTTTGTGCTCGAAGCTCGCCATGCCGGCCTCGAGCGTCGATTTGCCCTTGGAGCGGACATAGACCTGGCTCGCCGGGTCTTCGCCCACCAGCACCACGGCAAGGCCCGCCTTGCGGCCGGCCTTCGCCTCGAACGCGGCGGCCAGCTTGCCCACTTCGCCGCGCAGGTTCGCGGCAAAGGCCTTTCCGTCGATCACGGCAGCAGTCATCTCTGCAATTCCTTCAAGCCATTCCGTCTGGTGGCGGGAGGTCAATATCCCGATGCGGCAAGGCCGCTCAGAAGGATCATCAGCAGGTTGAGGCCGATGATCAGCGCCATCGGCGACAGGTCGATCGATCCGGTTTCGGGCATGATCCGGCGGATGGGGTTGAGCAGCGGATCGAGAATAGCGTTCAGCGCCCGCCAGATCGCGGCAACGCCATTGTTGTGCATGTTGACGACGTTGAACGAAATCAGCAGGCCCAGCACGAACTGTACGATCACCACCACGGTGATGATCTGCACGAGGTAGCTGATCATGGCGACGAGCGTGTACAGGAACATGGGCGCTTTCTTCTTCCGACGGTCGATACGGCTGTTAGCCGAGAGACGGGCGGAAAGGCAACCGGAGCCTGTGGCGGATCCCTACGGAGTCAGCGTGGTGCTCTCGATATGCCAGCGCAGTTGCTCCTCGGTCGCGCCCGGCACGTCGTTCACGCGGCGCAGCACGACATCGCCTTTCAGCACTCGCGTGCCGTCGGTCACGGTGACAGGGGCGGTGTAGTAGAGAGAGCCTGCCGCGCCTTCGCTTTCGCCCTGGCCCACGGCCACGCGCGGATCCAGCAGGCTGCTCCACTTCGCGGCGAAGGCGCGTTCGTCCAAGCCGCTGCGGGCACCCTTGTCGCCCCAATAGGCGCGGACGGTCACCCAGTCGCGCATTTCCACGGCCTTGCCCCAGGCCGTCAGCACCTCGGCGGGATCACGCGAGGCCGATGGCACGCCACGTTCGGTGATCTCGGCGGTGGGTGTCGGCGAGGGGGCCGGCACCGCTTCCGATGCCAGCTCGGCGATGGCATCGCTGTCCGTGTCGCTCAGTTCGGGCGCGGGCGGCGTGCCACCACAGGCGGCCAGCAGCAGGGCGAGCGAGGGGACTATGCGAGAGCGCACCATGGAAAAGGGACGCACGACCGCCGGTTCCGTTCCCGGCTTTCGCCCGGTCACGCCCGGATCAGCGTGCCGGCGCCGCGCGAGGTGAAGATTTCCAGCAGCATCGCGTGCGGCACGCGCCCGTCGAGCACGACCACCGCCTCGCACCCGGCCTCGACCGCGTGGACGCAGGTTTCCAGCTTGGGGATCATGCCGCCGCTGATCGTGCCGTCCTGCGCCAGTTCCGCGATGTCGGCGGGCGTCAGGTCGGTCAGCAGGTTCTTCTGCTTGTCCAGCACGCCGGGCACGTCGGTCAGCAGGAACAGGCGCGATGCGCCCAGCGCCGCGGCGATGCAGCCGGCCATGGTGTCGGCGTTGATGTTGTAGGTCGCGCCGTCCTCGCCCACGCCGATCGGCGCGATCACCGGGATCATGCCGGCCGCGCAGATGGTGTCGATCACCGTGGTGTCGATCCGGTCCGGCTCGCCCACGAAGCCCAGGTCGACCACCAGCGGCTCACCGTCGTCCTCGATCGCCTTGGGCGCCTTGGACTGGACCTTGCGGGCCACGACCATGCCGCCATCCTTGCCCGAAATGCCGATGGCCTTGCCGCCCGCGCGGGCGATCCAGCCGACCAGTTCCTTGTTGATCGCGCCGGCCAGGACCATTTCGGCCACTTCGGCGGTCTGCTTGTCGGTGACGCGCAGGCCGTTGACGAACTGCGATTCGATGCCCAGCGCCTTCAGCATCCGGCCGATCTGCGGCCCGCCTCCGTGGACCACCACGGGATTGATGCCCACCGCCTTCAGCAGCACGATGTCCTCGGCGAAATCGTGGGCCAGTTCGGGATCGCCCATGGCGTGCCCGCCGTACTTCACCACGAAGGTCTTGCCGGCATAGCGCTGGAGATAGGGCAGCGCCTCGGTCAGCGTTTCCGCCTTGGCGAGCATCGCAGCGCGATAGGAATCGGAGATTTCGTGGTTCGTGGCCATAATGGCCGCGCCCTTACGCCCCTTGGCGCGAAATTAAAGCGTTTTCGTGCGCGCGGGTCAGCGTGGCGCGTCCAGCCAGCGCCCCAGCCGCACGAACAGCCAGATGCCCGGCGGCACCATGATCGTCGACAGCACCAGCTTGGAGATGATCTGCCCTTCCATGATCGCGCCGATCGGCAGGTCCTGCCCGTAGAACGAGATCGTGATGAACAGCACCGTATCGACGATCTGCGACAGCATGCTGGCGATCCACGCGCGCAGCATCAGCAGCCGCCCCTGACCGCCGGCAATGCGCGAGAACAGATAGACGTTGAGCGTCTGCGAGGTGCCGTAGGAAATCAGCCCGGCGAACTGCATCCGCGCGCCTTGCCCCAGCAGGCGGGCGAAGGCCTCCTGATCCGACCAGAACGGCGCGGGCGGCACCACATGGATGACCAGCGAAAGCAGCACCATCGACACGATCAACGGCACGAAACCGAAGCGCACCAGCCGGTTCGCCATGTCCTGCCCGAACAGCTCGGCCACGGCGCTGGCCAGGATCACCAGCAGCAGGAACGCGAAGATCCCGGATTCGACCGCCAGATCGCCCAGCAGCGGCCAGTGGCCCAGCGAGGCGAGCTTGGTGCCCAGCACGCCCGCCAGCACGGCCAGCCCGCCATAGAGCAGCGCGAACGCGAACAGGGAGCGGGGGATCGAAGAGGGGATCGGGGGATGTGGCGCCGGTGCGGCCCGGTGCGGGGCGGTTTCTTGCATGGACGGGCGATAGCGGGATTTTGACCGGCCGCCAAATCCCGTTTAGGAGCGGGAGAAACCAGTTCGTCTTTCCCTCCTTCATCGTCCGGAGCCGATAGCCCCCGATGCGCGTTGTCTTGAGCCTCGTCGGGATGGGGATCATCCTGCTGGTCGCCTTCCTGCTTTCCACCAACCGCCGCGCGATCCGCCCGCGCGTGGTGGGCGCAGCCTTCGCCCTGCAGGCCGGTTTCGCCGCGCTGGTGCTCTACCTGCCGTGGGGCAACGCCGCGCTGCAGGCCGCCGCGCACGGCGTGGAGCGCCTGCTCGGCTTCGCCAAGGCGGGCGTGACGTTCCTGTTCGGCCCGCTCGCCAAGCCCGAGATCGGCGGCACCAGCTTCGCCATTTCGGCGCTGCCGGTGATCATCTTCTTCGCCGCGCTGATCTCGATCCTCTACTACCTTGGCGTGATGCAGCTGGTGATCCGCTGGATCGGTGGCGGGCTGGAAAAGATCACGGGCATCAGCAAGGTCGAATCGCTCTGCGCCGCGTCCAACATCTTCGTCGGGCAAAGCGAGGCGCCGCTGGTGATCCGCCCCTATCTCGCCGCGCTCAATCCGTCGCAACTGTTCTGCGTGATGACCGTGGGCATGGCCGGCGTGGCGGGCACGATCCTGGCCGCCTATGCCAGCATGGGTATCCGCATCGACTATCTGGTCGCCGCCGCCTTCATGTCGGCGCCCGGCGGCATCCTCATGGCCAAGACGATGATGCCCGACGAGCCGCCGACGCCGGCTGACGTCGCGGCCGATCCGCTGCCCAACCCGCACGATCCGCCCACGCTGGTGCCGCCCGCCGGCATGGCCGCGGCCGCGCTGAACCGCGATGACGTGACCAGCCAGCCCGGCGTCGCCGCCAGCGGCGAACCGGTGGCGGAAGAACACGAGGAACGCCCCGCCAACCTCATCATGGCGGCCAGCCAGGGCGCGCAGACCGGGGTCAAGCTGGCCGTGGCGGTGGGCGCGATGGTGCTGGCCTTCGTTGCGCTGGTGGCGCTCGCCAACGGCATCCTCGGCTGGCTGGGCGGGCTGGCTGGCTATCCCGACCTCTCGTTCCAGCAGATCCTCGGCACGATCTTCGCGCCGATGTTCTACCTGCTTGGCTCTCCCACCTGGGCGGAAGCGATGCAGGCGGGCGGCCTGTTCGGCACCAAGATCGTGCTCAACGAATTCGTCGCCTTCATCGAACTGGGGCAGGACACCGGCTTGTCCAAGGTCAGCGTCGCGCTGGTCACGTTCGCGCTGTGCGGCTTCGCCAATTTCAGCTCGATCGCGATCCAGATGGCGGTGACCGGCGGCCTTGCCCCCAACCAGCGCCCGATGATCGCCAAACTCGGCATCCGCGCGCTGCTGGCCGGCGCGCTGAGCAACCTGATGAGCGCAGCGCTGGCGGGATTGTTCCTGTCGTTGTGAGGTTTCGCGCGGGGGCCTGGGATGCCCCCGGTGGCTTGAGATGAGGCCCGAGATGCCAGCGTGCGCTGGCATGACGCTTTCGATCTCATTCGCGTCGTCCCGGCGAAGGCCGGGACCTCGGGCGGCTACAGAAGCACCGCGAAGAGATCGTCCCACGCCGGGTTGGCTGTCTCGATCAGGTCGATCTTCCAGTCCCGCTTCCACGCCTTGAGCGCCTTTTCGCGCCGGATCGCTTCCTCGATCGTTGCGTGTTCCTCGGCCAGCACGAGGCGCTGGAGGTTGTAGCGGCGGCAGAAGGATGACCCGCGCCCCTCGCGATGCTGGACGACACGGGCCGCCAGATCGGCGGTGACGCCGATGTAGAGCACCCCGCGCGGCTTGTTCGTCATGATGTAGGTCCAGCCGCCCTTGCGCATGAGGGGAGGGTACACATGGTGGCCCGAGATGCCAGCGTGCGCTGGCATGACGTTTCTATTTTTATCCTCGTCGTCCCAGCGAAAGCTGGGACCTCGGGCGGCTACCCGCCCTGCAGTTCGTGCAGCAGGTCCACCGCCTTGGCCAACTCCCCATCAAGGTAGCCGAGCAGCTTGTGCCAGTCGTGTGCGCCGGCCAGTTCGCCGGGGCCGTCGCTGACGCCGCGCAGGCCGATCAGCGGCACGCCGAAGGTGCGCGCGGCGCGGGCGACGGCGTAGGTTTCCATGTCGACCATGTCGGCCGAGACGCGGTCCCAGTGGTCGCCGCTGACCACGTCGCCCCCGCTAGACAGCGTGGCGACAGGCAGGTCCAGCGGGGTTTCCAATGGAAGCTCTTTCGGCTCGTCGAGATAGGGCACCACGCCGGGCTCGATGCCGAGCGGCGAGGCATCCATGTCGCGCCACGAGACGCTGGCGATCTGGTGGACCGAGCCCAGCGCGCAGCGGCGCGATCCGGCCGAGCCGAGGCAAACGATCAGGTCCGGCAACTGCCCCGCCGCTTCCAGCCGGGCCAGCGCCACGCCGGTGTGCAGCGCGGCCTCGACCGGGCCGATGCCGGTGATCAGCGGCGTGAACCGGGCGCGCAAGTGCGGGCCGTATTCCGGTTCCGCCGCCATCACGAACAGCACGCGCCGGGAGCCGACCGTGGTAAGCTCAACCATTCGCCTGTGCCTTCAGTTCGTAGAGCAGGTCCAGCGCCTCGCGCGGGGACAGCGCGTCGATGTCCAGCCCGTTGAGCCGGGCGCGCAAGGCATCGACCTTTTCCTCCACCGCCTCGATCGCGGCGGCGAACAGCGGCAGGTCGCCCAGCCCGGCGGCGAGGCCCCCGGTGGAGGCGCGGCCTTTCTCCAGCTTGTCGAGCACCGCCTTGGCGCGCTTGACCACCGGCGCGGGCACGCCGGCCAGCCGGGCGACGGCGAGGCCATAGCTCTTGTCTGCCGGCCCTTCGGCCAGTTCGTGCAGCAGCACCAAGTCGCCTTTCCATTCGCGCGCGCGGACATGGTGGAGCGACAGTGCATCGCAGCTTTCGGCCAGCCGCGCGAGTTCGTGGTAATGAGTGGCGAACAGGCAGCGGCAGCGGTTCACTTCATGCACCGCCTCCACCACCGCCCAGGCGAGTGCCAGGCCGTCGTAGGTGGAAGTGCCACGCCCCACTTCGTCGAGGATGACGAAGCTGCGCTCGCTGGCCTGCGCGAGAATGGCGGCGGTCTCGACCATCTCGACCATGAAGGTCGATCGCCCGCGCGCAAGGTTGTCCGACGCGCCGACGCGGCTGAACAGCCGGTCGACCATGCCGATCGTCGCGGCCTCGGCGGGCACGAACCCGCCCGCCTGCGCCAGCAGCACGATCAGCGCGTTCTGGCGCAGGAAGGTGGACTTGCCGCCCATGTTGGGGCCGCCGACCAGCCACAGCCGGTCCTCGGGCGCGAGCCGGCAGTCGTTGGCGACGAAGCGTTCGCCCCTGGCCGCGAGCGCCGCCTCCACCACCGGATGCCGCCCGCCGGCGATGTCCAGCACCGGCTCCGCCACGACATGCGGCAGCGTCCAGCCGCCTTCGGCCGCGCGTTCGGCCTGCCCGCACGCGACGTCGATCCGGGCCAGCGCGGCGGCGGTGGCGGCGATACCTTTGCGCGCGCGGAAGGCGGCGGCGACCAGCTCCTCGAAATGCGCTTCCTCGGCCACCAGCGCGTGCCCGCCCGCCTCGGCGATGCGGCTTGCCTCCTCGTGCAGTGCCAGTGCGTTGAAACGCACCGCGCCGGCCATCGTCTGGCGGTGGGTGAAGCCGCTGTCGGGCAGCATCAGCTTGTCGGCGTGGCGCGCGGGGACTTCGATGAAATAGCCGAGCACGCCGTTGTGGCGGATCTTCAGCGCGGAAACGCCGGTCTCGTCGCGGTATTTTGCTTCCAGGGCGGCGATGGCGCGGCGCGAATTGCCTGCGGCCCGGCGCAGTTCGTCGAGCGCGGCGTCATAGCCTTCGGCGATGAACCCGCCCTGCGCGCGTTCGGTCGGCGGCGCGGGCACCAGCGCGCGGACATAGAGATCGATCAGCGCGCCGTGCCCGCCCAGCGCCGGCAGCAGCGCCTCGGCCAGCGCCGGCCTCTGCGCGCGCGCGCCCAGCACCTCGCGCAGCCGCCAGGCTTCGGACAGGCCATCGCGCAGCTGCCCCAGATCGCGCGGGCTGCCCCGCCCGGCGACGACGCGGCCCAGCGCGCGGCCGATATCGGGCGCGGCCTTCAGGATCGCGCGCAAGTCCCCGCGCAGCAGCGGATCGTCGTGCAGCCAGCTTACCAGTTCCAGCCGCGCGCGGATTGCCGGCGCGGCGGTCAGCGGCGCGGACAGGTCCTCGGCCAGCAGGCGCGCGCCCGCGCCGGTCACGCAGCGGTCGATCGCCTCGAACAGGCTGCCCTTGCGCGTGCCGCCGGTGGAAACGAGGATTTCCAGGCTGGCGCGCGTCGCCTCGTCCATCGCCATGTGCCCGCCCGCCGTGCGCGCCACGGGGGGCAGCAGCAGCGGCAGGCGGCCGCGCCCGACGTGGTCGAGGTAATCGACCAGCCCGTTTGCCGCCGCCAGCATCGGCCGGGTGAACGCACCGAAGCCCTCGAGCGTGGACACGCCGTGCAGATCCTTGAGCCGTGCCTCGCCGGCGTTGCTGTCAAAGCCGCGCCCCGGCCGCCGCACCGCGTCGAACGGGGCATCGGCCCAGTCCTCGCTGGCGACGATCTCGCTCGCGCCCAGCCGGGCCAGCGCCGCGCCCATCGCTGCCGGCTCGCATTCCTCCAGCTCCATGCGGCCGGTGGAAATGTCGCAGGCGGCAATGCCGATCAGCCCGCGCACCTCGCACACCGCCGCCAGCACGTTGGCGCGGCGCGGTTCCAGCAGCGCTTCCTCGGTCAGCGTGCCAGCGGTGACGAAGCGGACGATATCGCGCGCGACCAGCGCCTTCGATCCGCCGCGCTTCTTCGCTTCCTCGGGCGTTTCCACCTGCTCGGCGATGGCGACGCGGCAACCCGCCTTGATCAGCCGGGCCAGGTACGATTCGGCCGAATGCACGGGCACCCCGCACATCGGGATCGGCGCGCCGCCGTGCTCGCCCCGGCTGGTCAGCGCGATGTCCAGCACTTGCGCGGCGATTTTCGCGTCGTCGAAAAAAAGCTCGAAGAAATCGCCCATCCGGTAGAACAGCAGGCAGTCTCCCGCCTGCTGTTTAAGCGCTAGATATTGCGCCATCATCGGAGTTGGGGCATTTGGCGTCACGGCGCGAGTGGCTAGACGAAGCGCGGGGTTTTCACAAACCATCGAAGCCGGATATCGACAGGGGCTCATGCAAAGCCAGCAAAGAGGCCGTCCCAAGGCCTGGTCGTTCGATTGGCATGCCGCGGCGCTCCCGTGGCTCTCCGCGCCGGGCATCGTGCTCACGGTCCTGTTGGTGTGCCTGCCGTTCGCGCTGGTGGAAGTGCCGCCGCTGATCGACGTGCCGGGCCACATGGGCGCAGCCGCGATCGAGGCCGCCGGCCCCGGCAATCCGCTGGAACGCTACTTCACCTGGAAATGGGTGTTCACGCTGAATATCGGCGGCGGTGTGCTGATGAAGTTGCTGGGCGCGCAGTTCGGCATTCTGGCCGCCGGGTGGTGGAGCACGGTGCTGGCGACCGGCCTGTTCGCCGGCGGCGGCCTTGCCACGGCGCGCGTGCTCAATCCGCGCGGTGGTCATGCCACCGCCTGGGCGCTGATGTTCGTGTTCAGCTTTCCGCTGCTGACAGGTTTCCTCAACTACATCCTTGCCACCGGTCTTTCGCTGTCGGCTTTCGCCGCCTCGGTCTGGCTCGAAAACCAGCCGAAGAAGCGCGCCGCGATGCTGATCGTGGCGCAGCCGGTCGCCATGCTGTGCCATGCCATCGGCGGCGTGCTGCTGGCGCTGCTGGTCGGCGGCGCGGCGCTGGGGCGCGAGATCGACCGGCTCCCCGCCGGAAGCTGGCGGCCTTCGCGCTGGCGCCCGCTGGCGCGCGAGCTGGACTGGAAGGCGATCGCCAAGCGCCTGTTCGTCACCTGCTGGCCGCTGCTGACCACGGTGCTGGTGGTGGTACTGTGGAAGACGTTCTCGCCCGAACCGGTCGCCAGCATGAACCGCTGGCGCTGGGACCAGAAGGCGTGGTCGTTCGTGCTGACGCTGCGCGACCAGTCGCTGGTGCTCGACGCGGCGACGACGATCGCCTGCTTCGGGCTGATCCTGTGCGGCTGGTTGGCCGGCGCGCGGTGGAGCTGGCGGCAGGGCTTGCCCGGCCTCCTGGTGCTGCTGCTGTTCGTGGCCATTCCCAGCGATATCAACGGCAGCGCCTTCGTGGATATCCGCCTGCTGCCGGTGGCGGCGATGCTGCTGCTGGCGTTGCAGGACTGGAGCCGGGCGAAGCCTTCCTATGCCCGCGCCGTGGCCTATATCGGCATGGCGCTGCTGGGCGTGCGCCTGGTGGTCACCGGCGCCAGCTTCGCGGACTACGCGCAGGACTACAAGCGCCAGCTTGCCGCGCTGCATCACGTGCAGCCCGGCAGCCGCGTGCTGGCTTTCGTCGAACATACCTGCATCGAGGAAAGCTGGCGCAGCACGCGGCGCGATCACCTGGCTAGTCTTGCCAGCCTCTACCGGCAGGCGTGGGTCAACGACAACTGGGCGGTGCCGGGGCTGCACATGGTGGTGCCCCGCTTCCGTCCCGGCCGCAACTTCACCGCCGATCCGTCCGAATTCGTGTGGTCGCCCAATTGCCAGAGCGGCCGCCTGCGCAGCGTGGATTCCGCGCTCAAGTACGCGCCGATCGAGCGGGTGGACTATGTCTGGCTGATCGATACCGGCCTGCCGCGCCGCCCCGATCCGCGCCTCCAGCTGGTATGGCAGGATGGGCGCAGTCTGCTTTTTGCCGTCAGACCCTTGGGTTTTCCGAACTGGAAGCCTAGGGACTTCTGACACCGCCCGGCCGGCCCTGTCCGGTCCACCCAGCGTGGGAGCATTTGCATGTCAGAGGAAAGCAACGTCCGTTTCACCGAACGCGAGGCGTTGTTCTACCACAACACGATCAGGCCCGGCAAAATCGAGATCATCGCCAGCAAGCCCATGGCGACGCAGCGCGATCTGAGCCTTGCCTATTCGCCTGGCGTGGCCGTTCCCGTGCGCGCCATCGCGGACGATCCCGCGACGGCCTATGACTATACCGCCAAGGGCAATCTCGTTGCGGTGATCTCCAACGGCACCGCCATCCTGGGCCTCGGCAATCTGGGCGCGCTCGCCTCGAAGCCGGTGATGGAAGGCAAGGCGGTGCTGTTCAAGCGCTTCGCCGACGTCGATTCGATCGACATCGAAGTCGCCACCGAAGACCCGGAAGCCTTCATCAACGCGGTGGCGCTGCTCGAACCCAGCTTCGGCGGCATCAACCTCGAAGACATCAAGGCGCCCGAATGCTTCATCATCGAACAGGCGCTGCGCGAACGCCTGAAGATTCCGGTGATGCACGATGACCAGCACGGCACCGCGATCATCACCGCCGCCGGCCTCGTCAATGCCTGCCACCTGACCGGGCGCGATCTCAAGGACGTGAAAGTCGTGGTCAACGGCGCGGGCGCGGCGGCGATCGCCTGCACCGCGCTGATCAAGGCGATGGGCGTGCGCCACGACAACGTCATCATGTGCGACCGTTCGGGCACGATCTGGCGCGGCCGGTCCGATGGCATGGACCAGTGGAAAAGCGCGCACGCCGTCGATACCCCGGCGCGCACGCTGGAAGAGGCGCTGGTGGGCGCGGACATCTTCCTGGGCCTGTCCGCCGCCGGCGCGCTCAAGCCGGAATACGTCAAGGCCATGGCCCCGCAGCCGATCATTTTCGCGATGGCCAACCCCGATCCGGAAATCACTCCGCCCGAAGCCAAGGCGGCCCGGCCGGACTGCATCATCGCCACGGGCCGTTCGGACTATCCGAACCAGGTCAACAACGTGCTGGGCTTCCCCTTCATCTTCCGCGGCGCGCTGGACGTTCGGGCGACCGCGATCAACGAGGAGATGAAGATCGCCGCCGCGGAAGCGATCGCGGAGCTGGCCCGCCGGCCGGTGCCGGAGGAAGTCGCCGCCGCCTATGGCGGGCAGTCGATGCAGTTCGGGCATGACTACATCATCCCCGCGCCGTTCGATCCGCGCCTGATGGAAGTGGTCTCCTCCGCGGTGGCGAAGGCGGCGATGGATTCGGGCGTGGCGATGAAGCCGATCGAGGACTTCGACGTCTATCGCCACGATCTGAAGGCACGGCTCAACCCGACGACCTCGGTACTGACCAACGTTTACGCGCAGGTGAAGCGCAACCCAAAGCGGGTGGTCTTCGCCGAGGCGGAGAACGAGGTGGTGCTGCGCGCCGCCGTGCAGTTCCGCGATTTCGGGTATGGCGAACCGGTGCTGGTGGGCCGCGACCAGGTGGTGCGCGAAAAGCTCGTCGAACTCGGCATCGGCAATCCGGACAGCTACGAGATCCACAATTCGGCGATCAGCCCGCACGTGCCGGCGATGGTGGAGATGCTCTACGAACGGCTGCAGCGGCGGGGCTTCCTGGAGCGCGACGTGCGCCGCATGGTCAACCAGGACCGCAACGTCTTCGCCTCGGCGCTGGTCAAGCTTGGCCATGCCGATGCGCTGATCACCGGCATGACGCGCACCTTCTCGCAGACCCTGAAGGAAGTGCGGCAGGTGCTCGATCCCGCGCCGGGCAAGGTGCCCTTCGGCATTCACCTGATGGTGGCCAAGAACTACACCGTGTTCCTGGCCGATACGACCGTCAACGAGCGGCCGAGCGCGGAAGACCTGGCCCATATCGCCGTCGAAACGGCGGACGTCGCCCGCCGCATGGGCCACGAACCGCGCGTGGCGTTCCTGTCGTTCTCCACGTTCGGCAACCCGATGGGGCGCTGGGTGGAGCCGATCCGTGGCGCGGTTTCGATCCTGGACGAGGCGAACCCCGGCTTCGAATACGAAGGCGAAGTGGCGCCCGACGCCGCGCTCAACCCCAAGGTCATGGCGAACTACCCGTTCAGCCGCCTGTCGGGGCCGGCCAACGTGCTCATCATGCCGGGGCTGCAATCGGCCAACATCTCGGCCAAGCTGCTGCGCGAACTGGCGGGTAACGCGGTGATCGGGCCGATGCTGCTGGGCATGGAAAAGCCGGTGCAGATCGCGCCGATGACCGCGATCGCGCCAGACATCCTCACGCTGGCCGTGCTCGCGGCGGCGGGCGTGGCGCAATAGCGCCGGGGCGGGATCAGGACGAAGCGGGGACGGCCTCGGCAACGAGGCCGTCCACCAGCACCCGCAGGCCGCGCTCGAAACTTTCCTCCAGATCGAACATTCCGGTCAGGAACGCGTGCATCGCGGCGTTTTCGCGATAGATCGACCAGCCCAGCGACAGCGACAGGACGGCGGCTTGCGCTTCCAGCGCCTGTTCGCGGCTGAACCCGCGCTGCACCAGCGGCGCGGCCATGCCCGCGGCCGTTTCGTCGCTGGCCTGCGCGAGCGGTCGCGCCGAAGCCAGCAACCGGGCGGCATCGCGATGGCGCGCCAGGCTGCGGCATAGCCCCTGGCCCAGTGCCAGCAGCCATGCGCGCGCGTCGAGGCCGTCGTGCAGGCCGGCGCGCGCTTCGGCGTAGAGCGCTTCGGCCATCAGCCCGCCCAGCGCGGCCTTGTCGCGCACGTGCCAGTACAGCGCCGGTGCCTGCACCGACAGTCGCGCCGCCAGCGCCCGCATCGTCACGCCATCCAGCCCCGCTTCGTCGAGCAGGGCAAAGGCGGCGGCAACGATGCCGGAGCGATCGAGTGCAATGTCGCGGTGACGGGCCATCGTTCCCGTTTGACAATTTAACGATGTTAAGTAAACTCGGGCCATCGGTTTTTGGGAGAGAAGCCCGATGATTCATGTGCGCAACGCCTGGCACGTGGCCTGCTGGTCGATGGACCTGGAAGCGGGCAGGCCCTTCGCGATCACCATGGCCAACGATCCCGTGGTGATCTTCCGCGCCGAGAGCGGGCGCATCGTGGCGCTGGAGGATCGCTGCGTTCACCGGCTGGCGCCGCTGTCGCTGGGCCGGTGCGAGGGCGAGGCGCTGCGCTGCCTGTACCACGGCCTGAGGTTCGAGGCGGATGGCCGGTGCAGCGAGATCCCCGGGCAGGATACGATCCCCGCCACGGCGCGCGTGCGCAGCTATCCCGCGGTCGACCGGCACAGCTGGATCTGGGTCTGGCTGGGCGATCCCGCGCGGGCCGACCCGGCGCTGATCCCGCCGGCTGTCGGGTTCGACGATCCGGACTACATTCTCGGCCGGGGCCAGCTCGACTATGATGCGCAGGCCCGGCTGATCCACGACAACCTGTGCGATTTCACGCATCTGGCCTTCGTTCACGCCAACAGCTTCGGCGCGGACGAGGAATGGGCGCGCACCCGGCCCAGGGTCACCCA
The DNA here is from genome assembly GCF_003856955.1 of Novosphingobium sp. LASN5T. Classification (NCBI taxonomy): domain Bacteria; kingdom Pseudomonadati; phylum Pseudomonadota; class Alphaproteobacteria; order Sphingomonadales; family Sphingomonadaceae; genus Novosphingobium; species Novosphingobium sp. LASN5T. Next base: position 23,777 of record NZ_RQSI01000030.1, on the reverse strand, counting down.
GCTTCCGCGCGGGGTGCGGTTCGAACGCTGGGTGCGCGGGCAGAACCGCAGCACGATCAACGGTGGCCTGGAGCCGGTCGATCTGTGGAGTTGCTACGAATACCACGTGCCGGGCATCCTGCTGATGCCCAGCGCCAGCTATCCCGCCGGAACCGCCGACCGGCTGCGCGATGCGCCGCCGCCGCCCGATGTGCCAAGGACCGGGGTCACCTTCACCAGCCAGGCCGTGACCGCGCTGACCGACCGCACCAGCCGCTATTTCTTCAGCTGGGGACCGCACCGCGATCATGGTGATGAAGCGCTGCGCGACCGGCTGATGGGGGTGGCGGCCATGGCTTTCGCCGAGGACAAGACCATGATCGAGGCGCAGCAGAAAGTGATCGACCGTGATCCCGCCCGCCCGGTCCTGCCGGTGACGTTCGACAAGGGCGTGGTGCTGTACAACCGCCTGGTCGAACGGCTGGCGCGCGACGAACGCGAGGCCGTTTCCGCCGCCGCCTAGGCTCCGGACCCAGGCTCGTTAAAGGCTCCCGGCCCTAGATCAGGCCGGCGAGCGGGCTGGAGGGATCGGCGTACTTCCTCGTGCCCATCCGCCCCGCGCGATAGGCTTCGCGGCCGGCCTCGGTGGCCAGCTTCATCGCCCGCGCCATGCGCACCGGGTCCTTCGCTTCGGCGATCGCGGTGTTCATCAGCACGCCGTCGCAACCCAGTTCCATCGCCACCGCCGCGTCCGATGCGGTGCCCACGCCGGCATCGACCAGCACCGGCACGCTGGCGCCTTCCACGATCAGGCGGATCATCACCCGGTTCTGGATGCCAAGGCCCGAACCGATCGGCGCGCCCAGCGGCATCACCGCCACCGCGCCGGCGCTTTCCAGCTGCTTCGCCGCGATTGGATCGTCCGAACAGTAGACCATCGGCAGGAAGCCTTCGTTGGCCAGGATTTCCGTGGCGCGCAGCGTTTCGCGCATGTCGGGGTAGAGCGTCTTCGCTTCGCCCAGCACTTCCAGCTTCACCAGATCCCAGCCGCCCGCCTCGCGCGCCAGGCGCAGCGTGCGGATCGCGTCCTCGGCGGTGAAGCAGCCGGCGGTATTGGGCAGGTAGGTGATTTTCTTCGGATCGATGAAGTCCGTCAGCATCGGCGCCTTGGGATCGGAAATGTTCACGCGGCGGACGGCGACGGTGACGATCTCCGCGCCCGAGGCGGCGACCGCAGCGGCGTTCTGCGCGAAGTCCTTGTACTTGCCGGTGCCCACGATCAGGCGCGAGCGGAAGGTGCGGCCTGCCACGGTCCAGCTGTCATCGTCGTTCACGGCCTGCGTTCCTTCCTCTTGCCCGCCGCCCACGAAGTGGACGATTTCCAGCACGTCGCCATCCGCCAGCGCGACATCGGCCAGGGTCGAACGCGGCGCGATCTCGCCGTTGCGCTCGACCGCGACCTTGGCCGGATCGAGCCCGATTGCGCGCACCAGATCGGCGATCGAACCCGGAGCGGCGCGGCGCGGTTCACCATTGACGGTGATAGAAAGCGAAGCGGGGGAAGGGCTGGCATCCATGCCCGCCGCTTTAGCGTGCGGGGCGCGGCGCGCAAGCGTGCGCTCAGGGGCGGGAACAGCAGTAGCCGCTCAGCAGCCGCGCCGCATGTTGATGAGGTGCGCCGTCGCCACCAGCACCACGCCGCCGATGGTCAGCACCGCTTCCTGCGTGCCGTGCCCGGTCACGACCGCCGCCGCCATCAGCGCCAGGCCGGTTCCGCCCACGGCCAGCGGCAGGACATGGCCGTGCCGCAGCGCGCCAAGGCCGATCGTGGTGGCGCCGACCGTCAGCGCCAGCACCAGCCCGATGCGGTGGATCGCCGGGTCGAGCAGCACGCCGCCGCCCACGCCCAGCAGGCCAACCAGGAACACGCCAGCCAGGCAATGCAGCAGGCACAGCCCCGAAAGGAGCACGCCGAACCGGTCGAGCCGGGAACGCAGGGCCTGCAGCGCGTGATTCATGACAGCGCATATATGTTACATTGTATCATTGCACAAGAGGGCATCACGTTTCCGGTGCGGGATTCCCGCTTGCGCTGGAGCGATGTCGGTGGGACAGGCTGAGGCCCATGGAATCCGCGATCCCCTCTCCGTTCGCTGCCCCGCGCGAAGTACGCGCCGCGCCGCTGGCCATTGCCCGCTGGCTGTTGATCGTGGCGGCGATGGTGGCGATGATCGTGGTGGTCGGCGGCATCACCCGGCTGACCGAATCGGGGGTCTCGATCACCGAGTGGAAGCCGGTAACCGGCGCCCTGCCGCCGTTGACCGATGCGCAGTGGCAGGCCGAGTTCGACGCCTATCGCCAGACGCCGCAATATCTGCTTGTCAACGGCCCGGCGGGCATGACGCTGGCGGACTACAAGTTCATCTTCTTCTGGGAATGGGTCCACCGCCTGCTGGCACGCACGATCGGCATGGTCTTCGCGCTGCCGCTGGCGTGGTTCTGGGTGAAGGGGCGCATTCCGGCAGGCTACAAGCCGCGCCTGCTGGCGCTGCTGGCGCTGGGCGGGCTGCAGGGGGCGGTCGGCTGGTGGATGGTGAAGTCCGGCATCGTCCACGACGTCAAGGTCAGCCACTTCCGCCTGGCCGCGCACCTGCTGGTCGCGCTGGTGACGCTGGCCGGCCTGGTGTGGACCGCGCTGGACCTGCGCGCGCTGGCGCGGGGCCGGGCGCGCTCGCGGCTGACCGGCTTTTCAGGGCTGGCGCTGGCGATGCTGGTGCTGCAGCTGTTCTACGGCGCGCTGCTCGCGGGCCTGCGCGCGGGCACGGCAGCAGGCGGCGGCTGGTTCAACTGGGGCGCCTGGCCGCTGATGCAGGGCAGTTTCTTTCCCGCTGGCATCGACTGGTCGCATGGCGGGGCGCATGCCTTCCTGTCCGATCCGTTCCTCGTCCATTTCGTCCACCGCTGGTGGGCCTGGGCGGTGGTGGCGGTGCTGGTGGTGATGGGGCGCAAGCTGCGCAAGGCACAGGCGCGGCCCGCCGCGATCGCCATCCACAGCGCTTTCGGCACGCAGATCCTGCTCGGCATCGCCACGGTGATGAGCGGTGTGGCGATCTGGATCGCGGTGGCGCACCAGCTGGTCGGCGCACTGCTGGTAGCCGCGACGACGTGGGGCGCGCACGCGCTCGGCCAGAAGCGCTGATTCGCGATGGCGGACGGCGCGGCGCTGATCTGGTGCCCGTTCGCCAGCCGCGCCGACGCGGAAGCGGCCGCCGGCGCGCTGCTCGATGCCGGGCTGATCGCCTGCGCCAACATTCTGCCGGGCATGATCTCGCTTTATACCTGGCAGGGCGAGCGCGGCGCTGGCGAGGAAGTGGCGATGCTGGGCAAGACGACCGCCGCAGCGCTTGAAGCTGCCGTGGCGAAACTGGCAGAAATCCATCCTTACGATTGCCCCGCGATCGTCGGTTGGCGCGCCGATGCGGCGGCACCGGCCACGCTCGCCTGGCTGGTTGCGGAGACCGGTAAAAACGCTCAAAACACCGCGCAAGAGCAGGGTTGAAGCGGGAAGGTATTATTTTACCTCCTCGAAAACCCGCACGAATGCTTGACTCGGCAGGGCGCTTGCAACAAAGGCGCGCTTCCTCACTGCGATGCGGGCCTTTTGTCTGCGTGCGGTGCACAGATTAGGGAACCGTTCCAGCCATGAAGGCTCTCAGCAAGGTCACCCGGTCGATTAAGCCGGCCGAGGTTGAAAAGAAGTGGCATCTGATCGATGCCGATGGGTTGGTGCTTGGCCGTCTCGCCGTCATCATCGCCAACATCCTGCGCGGCAAGCACAAGCCGAGCTTCACCCCGCACGTCGATTGCGGCGATCACGTCGTCGTCATCAACGCGGACAAGGTGCGCCTCACGGGCAACAAGCTCAAGGCGAAGACCTATTACAAGCACACCGGCTATGCCGGCGGCATCAAGGCGGTCACCGCCGACAAGGTGCTGGGCGGCCGCTTCCCCGAGCGCGTGCTCGAAAAGGCGGTTGAACGCATGATCCCGCGCGGCCCGCTCGGCCGTGACCAGATGCGCGCGCTCCACCTCTATGCCGGTACCGAGCATCCGCACGGCGGCAACCAGCCCGAAGCGTTCGATGTCGCTTCGCTCAACCGCAAGAACAAGGTGGGCGCATAATGTCGGATACCCCCAACTCCACCGATTCCGTTTCGAGCCTGGCGGATCTCAAGAACCTGACCGCTGCCGCTCCGGCCGCAGAGGCTCCGGCCGCTTCGGATGATGCCGCTCCGGTCGTTCCCGCCGCTCCGCCCGCGCCGCTGCGCGATCGCGAAGTGGACGCCTATGGCCGTTCCTACGCCACCGGCCGCCGCAAGGACGCCGTGGCCCGCGTGTGGCTGAAGCCCGGTTCGGGCAAGATCGTGGTCAACGGCCGCGATCAGGAAGTCTACTTCGCCCGCCCGACGCTGCGCCTCGTCATCAACCAGCCCTTCCAGGTCGCTGGTCGCGAAGGCCAGTACGATATCATCGCCACGGTCAAGGGCGGCGGTCTCTCGGGTCAGGCCGGTGCGGTGAAGCACGGCATCGCCCAGGCGCTGTCGAAGTTCGAGCCGGCGCTGCGTGGCGCCGTCAAGGCCGCCGGCTTCCTCACCCGCGACAGCCGCGTGGTCGAGCGCAAGAAGTACGGCCGGGCCAAGGCTCGCCGCAGCTTCCAGTTCTCGAAGCGCTAAGTCTTTCGGCCTTACGGTCGATTTCGAAAAAGGGGCTGGCGCTTGCCGGCCCCTTTTTTGTTGTCCTGTCTCAAGCGGAGTAACCCATGGCCTTCCTTCCCGCCGCGGGCGGCAGACTGGGCTGGGCGCGTGGCGCCATCGGTGCGCTGATCGGGATCGCCGTGGCGGGTGTGCTGACGCGCCTTGTCGAACAGTCCGTCGCGCAGGCGGGCGTGTTCGGGCCAAGCCTGTTCGGGCCAAGCCTGTTCGGGACGGAGGTGGCCGGCCTGCCCTGGCTGGTCGCGCCGCTGGGGGCCGCCGCCGTGCTGGTCTTCGCGGTGCCGGCCAGCCCGCTGGCGCAGCCCTGGCCGGTAATCGGAGGCAACATGATCTCCGCCGCCGTGGGTCTCGCGGCCGGCCACTGGATCGCCGAGCCATGGCTCGCCGCAAGCCTTGGCGTGGGCTGCGCGATCGCGCTGATGGCGCTGGCGCGCTGCCTGCACCCGCCGGGCGGGGCCTGCGCGCTGCTGTGCGCGCTGGGCGCGGGCGCGAACGGCTGGGGCTGGTCTTTCCTGCTGATGCCCTTGGCGCCGAACGTGCTGGCACTGGCCGCTTCCGGGTGGCTCTACAACAAGCTGACCGGCCACCCCTGGCCGCATCATTCCGCGCCCGCGCGCGCCCTGCCACGGGATACCTGGGCCGGCACGTACGACATCGCCGATCTCGATGCGGTGCTAGCGGAGTGGGACGAAGTGCTCGACATCGACCGCGAGGACCTCGATGCCCTGTTCCGCGCGCTGGAGCGGCGCGTACAGGCGCGCTGGGAAAGCGCGCGCCGCTAGGCGGGGCAGGCCTGCAACAGCGCGACGGCGCGCACGGTGGCGTCGAACAGGCGTTCGTGCCGGTCGCTTCGCACGAAGCCGGCGATCGTCGCGTCGAAACGCGCGCGGTCACCGAGGCCGGTGGAGCGCACCAATTCGGCCAGCGTCGCCTCGTCGGGCGACATGGCAAGGCAGCACGGCCGGTTGACCATGAAGGCCTCCGGCCAGGTCGCCACGATCGCGCGAACCAGATCGTGCACGCCCACGGCGGCCTCGACGCTGCGGTAGCGCTGGGCAAGGTCCGGCACCGGATCGCGCGCGGCCCGTTCGAACAAGGCGCAAAGCCGCATCGCCATCACCACGTGCAGGCCGATCAGCGACAGGGCGCGGATGTCCTGCGGGCGGGCCAGCGCGCGTACCGTTTCAGCGAAGCGTTGGGGCAACGCGCCCGGCGCTCCGGCGCCGGTACCGTGGGTCTGGGCAGGCATCGAAATTCCCTTCTTGCGATCAATTCGCAACAAAGGGTATGCGCACTCACCGCATCAGTCAATGCGAATCGTTCGCAATAAGCGTCAGGCCGTGCGAAAGCCGTGCGAGATCGGGTAGCGCCGGTCGCGTCCGAAGTTGCGCATTCCCAGCTTCACGCCGGGGGGCGCCTGCCGCCGCTTGTATTCGGCCACGTGCAGCAGCCGCTCGATCCGCACCACCACATCGCGGTCGAAACCTTCGGCAACCAGCTGCTCCACGCTTTGTTCGTGCTCCACCAGCCCGAACAGGATTGCATCGAGCACGTCGTAGGGCGGCAGCGAATCCGAATCCTTCTGGTCGGGCCGCAGTTCGGCGCTGGGCGGCTTGATGATCACCCGATCGGGCATGACCGCGCCCTCCGGCCCCAGCCCGATCTTGGGCTTGCGCGTGTTGCGCCAGCGCGAAACCGCGAAGACCGTGGTCTTGTAGGCATCCTTGAGCGGATTGTAGCCGCCGTTCATGTCGCCGTAGATCGTGGCGTAGCCCACGCTCATCTCGCTCTTGTTGCCAGTCGTCACCAGCATCGGTCCGAACTTGTTCGACAGCGCCATCAGCGTGACGCCGCGAATGCGCGACTGGATGTTTTCCTCGGTCAGATCGGGCTGGCGGCCGGCGAAGGCGGGGGCCAGCATCTCGGCAAAGCCCGCCACCGCCGGTTCGATCGGGATCGTGTCGATCCGGCATCCCAGCAACCGGGCGCATTCGGCCGCGTCCTCAAGGCTTTCGGCGCTGGTGTAGCGGCTGGGCAGCATCACGCACCACACCCGGTCCGCGCCCAGCGCGTCGACCGCGATCGCCGCGCACAACGCCGAATCGATCCCGCCGGACAGCCCCAGCACCACACCGGGGAAGCGGTTCTTCTCCACGTAGTCGCGCAGCGCCATCACCATCGCGCAATAGATGTCCTCGGGGTGTTCGGTCGGTTCGTTGACCTCGGCCGGCTCGCACCGCCAGCGATAGCCGGCGCCCACCGGCACGCGGTTCCAGCGGGTATGGACGATCGCCTCTTCCCAGTCGGGCAGCTGCGCCCACAGCGCGCCTTCGGGGCCGACCACGAAGCTCGCCCCGTCGAACACGATCTCGTCCTGCCCGCCCACGCGGTTCAGGTAGGCCAGCGGAATGCCGGTATCGATCGCGCGGCGCTTGGCCACGCCATCGATCCGCAACACATCCTTGTCGATCTCGTAGGGGCTGCCGTTGACGCAGATGAAGATGTCCGCGCCCAGTTCGGCCAGATGGCGGCAGACGTCGGGGTGCCAGATGTCTTCGCAGATCGGCAGGCCCAGCATCGCGCCCTTGAACAGCACCGGCTCGGGCAACGGGCCCGGCAGGAAATAGCGCTTCTCGTCAAATGTGCCGTAGTTCGGCAGTTCGTACTTGAAGCGCGTGGCGACGACCTTGCCTCCATCCAGCAGCGCCACCCCGTTGTGCAGCGCACCGTCGCGCACGAAGACAGAGCCGACCAGCATGGCGGGGCCGCTGTCCGCCGTGGCTTCGGCCAGCCGGGTGAGCTCGAGCGCGGCGCGCTCGATCAGCGCCGGCTTCTGGATCAGATCCTCGGGCGGATAGCCGACAAGCTGCATTTCCGGGAACACGATCAGATCGCAGGCGCCGTCCGTCTCCGCGATGGCGCGGCGGCGCGCGGCCAGCATCGTGTCGGCATTGCCGGCAAGATCGCCAACGGTCTGGTTCAACTGGGCAAGGGTGATCGTGAGAGTATCGGCCATGCCCCGTTCCTAGGCGGCAACGCCCTGCGCGGGCAAGTCACCATGCGTCCGTATGCGTTCGTTCGAGGGCAAAGCCCGGAATGACGTGCGGGTGGCGGCCCGACAGGGGCCGAGGGTGGGGACGAATGTGTCTCTGCCGTTGCAAAGCTGTCATCTTGGGCTAAGGGCGCGGGAAAGACCATCAGTCCGTCTGGTTCATTCTGTCAGTCCACGCTTTCTGGCTCATTGGGGAACGACGCATGAAGATCATGTCCGGCAACGGCAACCTGCCTTTGGCGCGCGCCATCGCGGCTTATCTCGAACTGCCGTTGACCGACGCCTCGGTGCGCCGTTTCGCCGACGAGGAAGTCTTCGTCGAAATCCACGAGAATGTGCGGGGCGAGGACGTGTTCATCGTCCAGTCGACCAGCTACCCCGCCAACGACAACCTGATGGAACTGCTGATCTGCATCGACGCGCTGCGCCGCGCCTCGGCCCGCCGGATCACCGCTGTCGTCCCCTATTTCGGCTATGCCCGCCAGGACCGCAAGCCGGGGCCGCGCACGCCGATCTCGGCCAAGCTGGTCGCCAACCTGATTACCGAGGCGGGCGCGGACCGCGTGCTGTCGGTCGATCTCCACGCCGGTCAGATCCAGGGTTTCTTCGATATCCCGACCGACAACCTCTATGCCGCCCCCGTCATGGCGGCGGACATCCAGACGCGCTACGGCGGGCAGCCGCTGATGGTCGTTTCGCCCGACGTGGGCGGCGTGGTGCGCGCCCGCGCGCTGGCCAAGCGGCTGGACAACGCACCGCTGGCCATCGTCGACAAGCGGCGCGACCGCCCCGGCCAGTCCGAGGTGATGAACATCATCGGCGACGTGAAGGGGCGGATGTGCATCCTGATCGACGACATCATCGATTCGGGCGGCACGCTGTGCAACGCCGCGCAGGCGTTGATGGACGCGGGCGCCGTCGGCGTTTCGGCCTACATCACCCACGGCGTGCTGTCGGGTGGCGCGGTCGCGCGCGTGGCGGGGTCCGCGCTCAAGGAACTGGTCATCACCGACACCATCCTGCCGACCGATGCAACGAAGGAATGCAACCGCATCCGCGTGCTGACCATCGCGCCGCTGATCGGCGAGGCGGTGCGCCGCATTGCCGATGAAAGCTCGGTCTCCAGCCTGTTCGACTGATCTGGTCCCGCGCCGTCCGCCGGCGTGGCGCCGCGCGGTTTACTGCCAGGGGCGGATTTGCCCGGGCTGAATGCGTTCGATCATTTCCAGCCGCCGCGATTGGCGCGTTTCCAGCGCCAGGGTCATCAGCGGTTGCGGCCGCGCCACGAACTGGCGCGGCGACATGCCGAACAGGTCGGTGAACTCGCGGATCAGGTGGCTCTGGTCGTAGTACCGCAGCGACAGCGCTTCGGCTTCGTCGTGGTCGGCCACGCCGCGAAGGTGGCTTGCCATGTCGAGCGCGCGGGCGCGACGCAGCACCTGTTTGGGCGGCATTCCGAAATCCCGGCGCACACACCGTTCCAGCCGGCGCTGCTCCACGCCCATTTCCCGCGCAAAGCGCGTGACGGTGATCGAAGGATCGACGAAAGCCTCGGCCTCGAAGCGCGCGGTCAGCAATTCGGGAATTTCGCCACCGCGCCCCGCGATGATCTGGCGCATTTCGTCTTCCATCGCGCGACACCAGTCCTCCGGCGTCCCGTCGGGATCGAACAGGTCCAGCCAGCGCCTGCTGGAAAGGCCCATGTCGTCCAGCGGGCAGATGCGGTCGAGATGGTCGCGCGCGCCCGGACCGCGCAGCGCATGGCAGGCGCCCGGACGCAGGGTAAGGCCTACGCTGGTGAAGCTGCCGCGCACCGAAACCGGCATACGGCGGGTGTGCGGGCCGAAGAACAGCGCATCGCCTTCGGAATGCAGGCGCCCGTCGGCGGTATCGGCGGTCCATTGACCACGCAACTGGATGCGAATGAACGGGGTATCGTTGAACAGGCCGCAATCGAGGAGATAATCGTCCGGCATCTCCACGACGGTCACATAGAGACGCCCGATCCACGGCGCGAGATCCGCCGCGGGCGCGCGGTTGTATGACAATGGCTGGCCGTCGCGCGACACCCCCGCCGCGGACGCGATCGACCGATCGATCGCCGGCCTCGAATTGCGTGACATTGTTGCTCCCCGAATGACGAACAGCTCGCCGTCCGCCACCTACTCCCCCGCCATAGCCGCGTCTGTGGCACCGGTCACGCCCATGGTAAAAGTTTGCTTGCGCCGTCAATAGCTTCCCGGTCGACATGGGTGATCCAGCGCACTGCCTGCCGGTGCGTTTGCGCACAGGGGCACGTCCTTTCGATGACGTTCGCCGCGTTGTCCTTGACCGGCGCGCCGGCGCCGGGCCAAAGCAGAGCCCATGAAACTGGACGACGATATCGCCCTCGCCCTGCGCCTTGCCGATGCCGCCGGCGCAGCCATCCGCCCCTATTTCCGCTCTGTCGAAGCCGAACGCAAGGGGGATGCCACCCCGGTGACGCTGGCGGACCGCGCGGCGGAAGAAGCGATGCGCCGCATCCTGACCGCCGAAGTGCCGCGCGATACCGTGATCGGCGAGGAGTTCGGCGCGACCACCGGCTCTTCCGGCCGGAGCTGGGTGCTCGACCCGATCGATGGAACCACCGGCTTTCTCGCCGGCCGCGCGCTGTTCGGCACGCTGATCGCGCTGGTGGTGGAAGGCTTTCCGGTGCTGGGCGTGATCGACCAGCCGATTTCCGGCGAACGCTGGGTGGGCGCGACCGGCCGTCCGACCACGCTGAACGGCAAACCGGTGCGCACCCGCGCCTGCCGCAGCTTGGCCGATGCCACGCTGGCCACCACCGGCCCGCACTATTTCGACGATCATGATGGCGCGCATTTCATGGGCCTGGCCGCCAAGACCGACCACAAGCGCATGGTCATGGGCGGCGATTGCTACAACTACGCCATGCTCGCGACCGGGCACATCGATGTCGTCTGCGAGGCCAACCTCAAACTGCACGACTGGGCTGCGCTGGTGCCCGTGGTCGAAGGCGCGGGTGGCACCATGGCGGACTGGAACGGCAACCCGCTCCACGCCGGGTCGGACGGCCATGTCATCGCGCTGGGCGATCCGGCGCGGCTCGACGACGTGGTCGAGGCGCTGGCCTGCGGGCACTGAGCGCGGCGGCCATGAACCAGCGACCTTGAACCGGTGGCATTGAACGGGCGGGCGCGGTGAAGAAGCGGTTCTTCTTCTACGGAACGCTGACCCATGCCCACGACAATCCGGTGACGCGCGCCGTGCTGCCGCTGCTCGGCCCGGCGTGGCGGGGCTGGGTACGCGGCCGGCTGCACGCGGTGCGCCACGGCGAAGGCTGGTATCCGGTGCTGACGCCCGTGAGCGCCGGCAGCGTATCCGGCCGCGTGTTCGGCTATGTCTATGACAGCGGGCCGCGCTTCACCCGCGCCACGTTGCGGCTGCTGGATGCCTACGAGAATTGCGATCCGCGCCAGCCCGCGCGGTCCGAATATCGCCGGCGCACGGTGACCGTTCATGTGCCGGGCCAGGGCACCGTCCGCGCCGATGCCTATCTGTTCAACCGGCCGCTGCACCCGGGCCTTTGCCCCATACCGGACGGGGATTTCGCCGCCTTCATCGCCGCCCGTGGCCTGTCCGCGCTGGGGTCGGGCCGCGCGGGCGCGCGGCGCCGCTGACGGTGGGTCTTTTCACCGTCACAGTCCTGTCGCATGGGCGGGGCGGGGATTCGCCGGCGGATAGCCACGGAAAAGGCGGTGCGGGATGCGCTTTCAGGAAACCTTTCATCTGACGCCCTACCTCGATTCGCTGGTGAGCTACGCGGCGGCCCTGCTGTTCGGCGCGCTGATCGGGGCGGAACGGCAGTATCGCCAGCGCACGGCGGGCCTCAGGACCAACGCGCTGGTGGCGCTGGGCGCGGCGGCGTTCGTCGATCTGGGCCAGCGCCTGGCCGGCGATGCCGAAGCGGTGCGCGTGATCTCCTATGTCGTTTCGGGCGTCGGCTTCCTGGGCGCCGGGGTGATCATGAAGGAGGGCAAAAACGTGCGCGGCCTGAACACGGCCGCCACGCTCTGGTGCTCGGCCGCCGTGGGCACCTGTGCGGGCACCGATATGCTGGCCGAAGCCGCGACGCTGACCGTGTTCGTGGTGGCCGGCAACACGCTGCTGCGTTTTGTCGTGAACGCGATCAACCGCATCCCGCTGGCCGCCGCATCGCTGGAAGCGACATACTGGGTGACGGTCACCACGGACGCGGCCAGCGCCGACAGGCTGCGCGACCTGCTGGTCGATCACCTTGAACTGATGCGCTATCCGGTCGCCGATACGGAACTGGTCGAACGCGCCGAGGACACGGTCGAAGTCCGTGCCCGCCTGGTCAGCACGGCGGCCGCCGAGAAGGATCTCGATGCGATCGCCGCGCATCTGGAACGGACGCACGCAGTGGCCCACGCCACCTGGGAAGTGCAGACGCACGACTGAGCGCGCGCGTCCGCGTTACTTCGCGAACGGGTTCTTCGGGCTGCGCAGCGTCAGGCGGATCGGCACGGCATCGAACCCCAGCTCGCGCCGGATTCCGTTGATCAGATAGCGCCGGTAGCTTTCGGGCAGCATGTCCAGCCGGGTGCCGAACAGCACGAAGCCGGGCGGGCGCGTCTTGGCCTGCGTGATGTAGCGCAGCTTGATCCGCTTGCCCCCGGGGGCCGGCGGCGGATTGGCGGATAGCGCATCGTCGAACCAGCGGTTGAGCGCGGCGGTCGGCACGCGGCGGCTCCAGGAATCGCGGATGTCGAAGGCCACGGACAGCAAGGTGTCCAGCCCCTTGCCCGTGCGTGCCGATACGGCCACCAGCGGCACGCCGCGCACTTGCGCCAGCCCTTCGTCCAGCGCGGCGCGCACGCCGTTGAAAAGGCCGCTGGCGTCCTCGGCCACGTCCCACTTGTTGATCGCGATGACGAGCGCGCGGCCTTCCTCCAGCACCATCGAGGCGATCTTGAGGTCCTGATGCTCCAGCCCGCGCGTGGCATCGAGCAGCAGGACGACGACTTCGGCGAAATCGATCGCGCGCCGCGCGTCGGCGACCGACAGCTTTTCCAGCTTTTCGACGACCTGCGATTTCTTGCGCATGCCGGCCGTGTCGATCAGGCGGATCGGGCGCGCCTTGCCGCTCATGGGATCGTTCCAGTCCCAATCGATCGCGATCGAATCGCGGGTGATGCCCGCTTCCGGCCCGGTGAGCAGGCGATCCTCGCCCAGCAGGCGGTTGATCAGCGTGGACTTGCCCGCGTTGGGCCGCCCGACCACGGCCAGTTTCAGGATCGATTCGGGATCGTATTCGGGTTCTTCACCGTCTTCCTCGCCGTCGTCGGCATCGGCTTCGGGTTCGCCGATCAGCGGGTAGAGCGCTTCGAACAGATCGCCCATGCCCTCGCCATGTTCGGCCGAAACGCCCACGGGATCGCCGAAGCCCAGTGAATAGGCTTCCAGCAGCCCCGCTTCGCCAGCGCGCCCTTCGGCCTTGTTGGCCAGGAGAATCACCGGCAGCGTATGTTCGCGCAGATAGCGGCCGATCTCTTCGTCGAGCGGGGTGATGCCGGCGCGCGCGTCCACCACGAACAGCGCCACATCGGCGCCGGTCAGCGAAGCCTCGGTCTGCTGGCGCATCCGGCCGGGCAGGCTGGAAGGATCTTCGTCTTCCCAGCCGGCGGTATCGACGATGGTGAATTCGAGGCCGAGCAGCGTCGCTTCGCCGAAGCGGCGATCGCGCGTGACGCCTGGCTGATCGTCCACCAGCGCCAGCTTTTTCCCCACAAGCCTGTTGAAAAGCGTGGACTTGCCGACGTTGGGGCGGCCGATGATGATAACTTGCGGATGCATCGCCCACCGTTGGCCCGCGCGCGCGGCGATGGCAAGGACGGTTTGGCGCGAACCGCCCGCAAACCGGCCTTTCCGAACCTCCGTAATCGCCGTTCATCGCCTTAAACGCATGTTAACTACATCGGTGAGGGTGATTCTTACCTTACCGGCAGAAAATTGCCGGCATGAAGGGATTGACCGGCAAAATCGCGGCACTGGCCGTATCGGGGGCCGTATGGGGCTCAGCGAACGTGGCGCAAGCCGCGCCCGCGGCGTTGCAGGCAGCGGGCGCGGCCGCGATGACGCGCCAGCAGGATGCGGATGGTGATTCGGACGCGCTGCCCTATCTCCAGTGCGTGCCCTATGCGCGGCAGGTTTCCGGCATCGGCATCTATGGCGATGCGCTGACCTGGTGGGATCAGGCGGCGGGGCGCTATGCCCGTGGCCGCCAGCCGCGCGTGGGCGCGGTGATGAGCTTCCGCCCCTATGGCGGCATGGAACTGGGCCATGTCGCGGCAGTCAGCCGGATTATCGATTCGCGCACGGTACTGCTGCGCCATGCCAACTGGTCGCCGATCAACGGCCGGCGCGGGCAGATCGAGAAAGACGTGCGCGCGGTCGACGTTTCGCCCGAGAACGACTGGAGCGAGGTGCGCGTTTGGTATGCGCCGATCGCCGATCTGGGGACCACGCGCTGGCCGGTTAACGGCTTCATCTATAACGAAAAGCCGCGCAAGAACGAGCGGCTGACCGTGCTCGCCTCCGCCGGTGCCGCCGCGCCGGCGCGGGTGCCGCTGATGGCGCGCGCCGAACCTGCACGCGGCGCCCCCGGCCGCAGCGCCCCCGGCCGCAGCGAAGGCGGCATCGGCGCGGACTTCCTCAAGGGGATCGTGTCCGAATCGCGCGCCGCGCAGACTCCGGCGTCGCGGCGCCCGGCCCGGCAGAACCTTGCCACCAGCGCTCCGCGAACGGCTCCGGCCCGGACGACGTCCACGCGCCTGGCGGGAAGCGACAGCGACCCGATTGGCCGGATCATCGCCGCGCGAATGCGCTGATCCGCGCGGCGCTTCCGGTCCAGGTTGCCGGAATCAGAGCGTGCGGATGATCGCCGAGAAATCGAGCCCGCCGTTGCCGGCGGCGGCGAAGGCTTCGTAGAGTTCTTCCGCCCGCGTGCCCATCGGCACCTGCGATCCCGCATCGCGCGCCGCGGCAACCGCCAGCTTGAGGTCCTTGAGCATCAGCGCGGTGGCGAAACCGCCCTGGTAGTCGTTGTCCGCCGGGCTCTGCGGCCCCACGCCGGGCAGCGGGCAATAGCTGGTCATCGACCACGACTGGCCCGAAGCCTTCGATGAGATATCGTAGAACACCTGCGGATCGAGGCCGAGCTTCTGCGCCATGGCAAAGGCTTCGCAGGTGGCGATCATCGTCGCGCCCAGGATCATGTTGTTGCAGATCTTGGCAGCCTGTCCGGCGCCGCTGCCGCCGGCATGGATCACCGCCTTGCCCATCGCCGCCAGGATCGGCTCCGCCCGCGCGAAAGCCGCGTTATCGCCGCCCACCATGAACGTCAGCGTGCCTCCGTTCGCGGCGGCGATCCCGCCCGAGACGGGGGCGTCGACCATGGCATAGCCGGCGGTCGAGGCCGCTGCCGCGACCTTGCGCGCGGTGGCGACGTCGATCGTCGAGCAATCGAGCAGCAGCGCTGTTTGCGGGGCCTGTCCGATCACGTCGGCGCCATAGACGCTGTCCACGATCGCGCCGTTGGTAAGCATCGAGACCACAGCCTCCGCGCCCTGCACCGCCTCGCGCACCGAGGTATAGGTCGCGCAGCCGTTATCGCTGGCCCGCGCCAGCGCATCGGGGGAAAGGTCGAAGGCATGAACCTCGTGCCCGGCCTTGACCAGATTCGCGGCCATGCCGCCGCCCATGTTGCCGAGACCGATGAACGCGATTTTCATGCTTCTCCCCTCCCGCTGGCAATTCAGGACTTACCGCCCCGTCCAGACGCCGGGGCGCTTTTCGATGAACGCGGCCATGCCTTCGGCCTTGTCCTCGGTGGCGGTCAGGATCTGGAACAGGCGGCGTTCGTAGAGCAGGCCCTGATCGAGCGTGGTCTCGAACGCGGCGTTGACCATTTCCTTGTTGGCGATGGCGGCGACCGGCGGCATCGCGGCGATCGTCTCGGCCGTCTTCAGCGCATCGGCCAGCAGGTCCGCCAGCGGCACGATCCGCGCGACGAGGCCGGAACGTTCGGCTTCTTCGGCGCCCATCATCCGCCCGGTCAGGCACATTTCCATGGCCTTGGCCTTGCCCACCGCGCGCGTCAGCCGCTGCGATCCGCCCATGCCCGGCGCCACGCCCAGCTTGATTTCGGGCTGGCCGAACTTCGCCGTGTCGGCCGCGATGATGAAGTCCGCCATCATCGCCAGTTCGCAGCCGCCGCCCAGCGCGAAGCCGTTCACTGCCGCGATCCACGGCTTGCGCGTGGTCTTGACGAGGTGGCTGGTCCAGCGCGCGAAGAAATCCTGGTTGTAGAAATCGACCGCCGGCTTTTCCGCCATTTCCTTGATGTCGGCGCCGGCCGCGAAGGCTTTCTCGCCCGATCCGGTCAGCACCGCGCAACGCTGCGCGGGATCGGCTTCGAACGCCGCGAACGCGCCGATCAGGTCTTCCAGCACCTGCGAATTCAGCGCGTTCAGCGCCTGCGGGCGGTTGAGCGTGATGAGCGTGACGGCGCCCTTCTGTTCGACCAGGATCGTTTCGTATTCGGCCATCTCAGCAGTCTCCAGATGTGTCGCCCGGGCGGGCAGCCACCCGCTCTCGCGGGAAGCGGCGCTCAAGGCAATGGCGTCCATTCCTCGTCCGCCGGCAGCGGGGCGAAGATCGCCTCGATCAGGTCGTCGGTCACGCCTTCGGGCGTGGCCGGATTCCAGCGCGGCGCGTGGTCCTTGTCGACGATCACCGCGCGTACGCCCTCGGCGAAATCGGGGCGGACCAGCACGCGGCTGGCCACGCGGTATTCCATCGCCATGTTGTCCGCGAAATCGGTGAGCGAAAGGCTGTCGTGCAATTGCCGCAGCGCCACCTTGCAGGTCTGCGGGCTCTTGTGGCCCAGCGTTTCCAGCGTCGCGCGCGCCCAGTCGCCGTCCTCGGCCGCCAGCGCGGCCAGGATGTCCTCGTACCGGTCCGACGCGAACGTCCGCGCGATCGTTTCGGCCACGGCGGCAATCTTCGGCTCGGGCGGCACGGCGGCCAGCGCGTGGAGCGTCGCAGCGACAGCGGAAGGATCGGCGGCGATGCGCGCCTTGGCCGCCGCCGTGGCGGCGGACGGCAGATAGTGCGTGGCAAGGTCGGCCCAAAGGCATTCCGCGCCGTCCAGCCGCGCCCCGGTCAGCGCCAGATACTGGCCCAGCCGGCCGTGCAGGCGCGAAAGATACCAGCCGCCGCCCACGTCTGGAAACAGGCCGATGCCGGTTTCGGGCATGGCGAGCCTGGTCGCCTCGGTCGCCACGCGGTATTGCGAAGGCCCGGCAAGGCCCACGCCGCCGCCCATGGTGATCCCGTCCATGAAGGTCACCACCGGCTTGGGATAAGTGAAGATCAGGTGGTTGAGCCGGTATTCGTCGAAGAAGAACTGGCGGCCCGATGCGCCACCATCGTTCAGCGCGGAATTGCGCAGGAAGGCGATGTCGCCGCCGGCGCAGAACCCGCGCGACAGTTTGGGATCACCATCGGGCGCAACCGCGTGGTCCAGGATCACCACCTGTACCGCCGGATCGTCGCGCCAGGCCAGCAGCGCCGCGGTCATGGCGTGGACCATCGGCAGCGTCAGCGCGTGAATTGCCTTGGGGCGGTTGAGCGAGAGGAAGCCGGCGGCGCCTTCGGTGCGGATCAGAACGTCATCGGTCACTTCAGCAGGTCCCTTCCCACGATCAGGCGCATCACTTCGTTTGTCCCCTCCAGGATGCGATGCACGCGAAGGTCGCGCCAGAAGCGTTCGATCGGGTAATCGCGCAGATAGCCATAGCCGCCGAACAGCTGGAGCGCGCGGTCGACCACCGAGGACCCGTTGTCGGTCGCCAGCTTCTTGGCCATCGCCGAAAAGCGCGTGCGGTCGGGCGCGCCGGCGGTCACCTTGGCGGCGGCGAGGTAGAGGAGGGCGCGCGCCGCTTCCAGATCGGTCGCCATGTCGGCCAGCGTGAACTGGGTGTTCTGGAACTCGGCGATCGCCTTGCCGAACTGCGCGCGGTCCTTGACGTAGCCGACCGCCTCGTCGAGGCAGCGCTGCGCGCCGCCCAGCGAACAGGCGCCGATGTTCAGCCGCCCGCCGTCCAGCCCCGCCATGGCGATGGCGAAGCCCTGTCCTTCCGCGCCGACGCGGTTGGCGACCGGCACTTTCACGTTGTCGAGGATGACCTGTGCGGTGGGTGAGGCGTTCCAGCCCAGTTTCTTCTCGGGCGCGCCAAAGCTGACGCCCGGCATGTCCTTCTCGATCACCAGGCAGGTGATGCCCTTCGGCCCATCGTCGCCGGTGCGCACCATGGTGACGTAGAGATCGTTCACCCCGCCGCCCGAGATGAACTGCTTGGTGCCGGTAACGACGTAGTGATCGCCTTCGAGGCGGGCGGTGGTCTTGAGCGCCGCCGCGTCCGAACCGGAACCTGGTTCGGTCAGGCAATAGCTGGCCATCAGGTCCATGGTGACGAGGCCCGGCAGCGTGCGCGCCTTGATCGCGTCGCCACCGAACTTGTCGATCATCCACGCCGCCATGTTGTGGATCGAGATGAACGCGCTGGTCGCCGGGCAGCCATAGGCCATGGCTTCCATGATCAGCGCCGCTTCCAGCCGCCCGAGGCCGATGCCGCCCGCTTCCTCGCTGACATAGATCGCGCCGAAGCCGAGTTCGGCGGCGGCCTTGATCGTTTCGCGTGGAAACAGGTGTTCCTCGTCCCACTGCGCGGCGAAGGGCGTGATCGCGTCGGCGGTGAACCGCCGCGCCATCTCCTGAATCGCGCGCTGGTCCTCGGTAAGCTGGAACTGGTCGGTCATCTGGCGCCTTACCCCATCGTCGGAATGACGAAGGCGTTGCCCCCGTCCGGCGAACCGTCGGGCCAGCGCTGGGTCAC
This sequence comes from Novosphingobium sp. LASN5T, assembly GCF_003856955.1. Classification (NCBI taxonomy): domain Bacteria; kingdom Pseudomonadati; phylum Pseudomonadota; class Alphaproteobacteria; order Sphingomonadales; family Sphingomonadaceae; genus Novosphingobium; species Novosphingobium sp. LASN5T. The sequence goes on along the minus strand of NZ_RQSI01000030.1, from coordinate 4,992 downwards.
GGTCTTGACCTTGGTCCAGAACTTCACGCCTTCCATGCCGTGCTGGTTGGTATCGCCGAATGCCGAACGCTTCCAGCCGCCAAAGGTGTGATAGGCCACCGGCACCGGGATCGGCACGTTGATGCCGACCATGCCGACATTGACCCGCGCCGCGAATTCGCGCGCGGCATGGCCGTTGCGGGTGAACAGGGCGACGCCGTTGCCGTACTGGTGCTTCGAGGGCAGCGCGAGCGCTTCCTCGAAGTCCTTCGCGCGCACGATCTGCAGCACCGGGCCGAAGATCTCGTTGTGGTAGCTGTCCATCTCCGCCGTGACGTGGTCGATCAGCGTCGGGCCGACGAAGAAGCCGTTCTCGTGGCCCTGCAGCGTGAAGCCGCGCCCGTCGACGACCAGTTCGCCGCCTTCCTCCACGCACTTCGCGATCCAGCCCTCGATCTTTTCCTTGTGCGCCTGCGTCACCACCGGGCCGTAGTGCGCGTCGGGATCGGTCGAGACGCCGACCTTGAGCGCCTCGATCGCCGGGATCAGCTTGGCCTTCAGGCGCTCGGCGGTGTCTTCGCCCACCGGCACGACCACCGGCAGGGCCATGCAGCGTTCGCCCGCCGAACCGAAAGCGGCGCCGGCCAGATCGTTCACCACCTGGTCGAGATCGGCGTCGGGCATGACGATGCCGTGGTTCTTGGCCCCGCCCATCGCCTGCACGCGCTTTCCGGCGGCCACGCCCCGGTTATAGACGTAATGCGCGATGTCGGACGAGCCGACGAAGCTGACCGCGCCGATCGCGGGGTGATCGAGGATCGCGTCGACCATTTCCTTGTCGCCCTGCACCACCTGGCAGATGCCTTCGGGCAGCCCGGCTTCGAGGAACAGTTCGGCCAGGCGCACCGGCACCGACGGATCGCGTTCCGAAGGCTTGATGATGAAGGCATTGCCGCAGGCGATGGCCACGGCCGACATCCACAGCGGGATCATCGCCGGGAAGTTGAACGGGGTGATGCCCGCACCGATGCCGATCGGCTGGCGCATCGAATAGACATCGATGCCCGGCCCGGCGCCTTGCGTGTATTCGCCCTTCAGCACGTGCGGGATGCCGCAGGCGAATTCCACCACTTCCAGGCCGCGCTGGATGTCGCCCTTCGAATCCGCGATGACCTTGCCGTGCTCGGACGAGAGCAGGCGGGCCAGTTCGTCCATGTTCGCCTCGACCAGTTCCTTGAAGCGGAACATCACGCGGGCGCGGCGTTGCGGGTTGGTGGCGGCCCAGGCGGGCTGCGCGGCCTGCGCGGCGGCGACGGCGCGATCGAGCACCGCCTGGTCGCCCAGCGCGACCTGCGCCTGCACGCCGCCGCTGTTGGGATCGAAGACGTCGCTCTTGCGAGCGGGGGCGCCGCCGGGACCACCGACGATGAAATGATCGATCAGGCGCATTGCGCGAATCCTCTTCCTGACGGGATCGAAGTGACCTCGGCGCTGTCCTGCACTCCGGATCAGTTGCAGGCAACTAGCGATTATGCGAGTGCTACCTGCAATCATGCAGCCATCCGACTGGAACGACTATCAGGCCTTCCTCGCCATCGCCCGCGCCGGGCAGCTGGCGCGCGCGGCATCGGCCATGGGGGTGGACGCCACCACCATGGGCCGTCGCCTGCGCCGGCTGGAAGCGCGCGTCGGCGCCACGCTGTTCGAACAGACGCGCGAAGGGCAGGTGCTGACCGAGGCGGGCGAGGCGATGCTCGTCGATGTCGAGGCGATGGAGCAGGCCGCCAGCCGCATCGCCGAAAGCGCGGCGGTATCGGGCGGGCTTTCGGGCCTGCTGCGGGTCAGCCTGTCCGAAGGCTTCGGCACCTGGTTCGTGGCGCCACGCGTCCACGGCTTCACCGAAGCGCACCCGCGCCTGATGGTGGACCTCGTCGCTTCCACCGGCTTCCTCAGCCCGTCCAAGCGCGAGGCGGACCTTGCCGTCACGCTCTCGCGGCCGCGCGCCGGGCCGGTGATCGCGGGCAAGCTCTCGGACTATGCGCTGCGGCTCTATGGCTCGTCCGCCTACCTTGCGGCGCACGGCGCGCCCGAACGCCCCGCGGACCTGACCGCCCGGCACCGGCTGGTCGGCTACGTGCCTGATCTGCTGTTCGCGCCGGAACTGCGCTATCTGGCGGAGATCGAGCCAGACCTGTCCGCCGCGCTGCGCAGTTCGTCGATCATCACGCAATACCGCATGATCGCTGCCGGGGCCGGCATCGGGGTTCTGCCCTGCTTCATCGGCGATGGCGATCCCGCGCTGGTGCCGATCCTGCCCGAACGGCGCATCACCCGCTCGTTCTGGGTCGTGACGCACAAGGACACGCACAACCTGGCCCGCGTGCGCGCGTTCAAGGACTGGCTGACCGGAGTCGTGGCGGCGGAGCGGGGCCGGCTCCTGCCGGGGTAGAGGATGATCGGGTTCGCGCAAGCGAACCCGGAAAATCAGGCTTTCGCGACCGGCGCGTCCTCGCCCAGATCCTCGTACCAGGCTTCGACCGGGCCGCTGAGCTTGAGCGTCAGCGGATTGCCCTTGCGGTCCATGGTCTTGCCCGCCTGCACGCGCACCCAGCCTTCGGAAATGCAGTATTCCTCGACATTGGTGCGCACCGTGCCCTTGAAGCGGATGCCCACGCCGCGCCGCAGCTTGTCGGCATCGAAATGCGCGCTGCGCGGGTTGATAGCCAGCCGGTCCGGCGGCACGTCCGCGCCAGTGGTCGGGGTGCCGGTTGCGGTTTCGGGCGTCTGGTCGGAAGCGTGGTCGTTCATGGGAAAACGCCTCTATCCCGCTTTCCCCGCTTGTCAATTGACGCGCGGATGTCTAAGGGCGCGCTTCCGCAACGGAAGTGGGCGCGTAGCTCAGCGGTAGAGCACACCCTTCACACGGGTGGGGTCACAGGTTCAATCCCTGTCGCGCCCACCACTTCCCCGGTCCTCACGACATTTCGGCTTTGACGGGCATCAATGCCCGCGCTTCTCCCTGCGTCCAGAACGGCGCCGCAACTGGAGGAGAGGTTTCATGCTGAACTTCAACGTGGGCGGCATCGATCGCGTGCTGCGGGTCGTGCTGGGGCTGGTGCTGATCGCGATGGTCTTCGTTGGGCCGAAAACGGGCTGGGGCTGGATCGGTCTTGTGCCGCTGCTGACCGGGCTGTTCCGTGTTTGCCCGCTCTATTCGCTGATCGGCGTGAACACCTGCCCCCGGCGATAGGCGTCCGCGTTTCCGTGATAGGCCCGTTTCTCCGACCGGCCTTTTCCCGATCGGCCTGTTCCCGATCGGGTTGCAAGGGCCGCGCCGAGACGGCATAGCCCCGGACCATGCACGATATCCGCCTGATCCGCGAAAACCCCGCCGCTTTTGACGCCGCCCTTGCCCGCCGGGGCGTGGAGCCGGTGGCGCAGTCCATCCTCGCGCTCGACAGCGCGCGGCGCGATGTGGCCACGCGGATGCAGGAATCGCAGGCCCGCCGCAACGAGGCGTCGAAGGCGATCGGCGCGGCCATGGGCAAGGGCGACAAGGACACGGCCGAGGCGCTGAAGGCCGAAGTTGCCGCGCTCAAGACCGAACTGCCCGCGCTGGAGGACGAGGAGCGCCGGCTGACCGCGCAGCTCGCCGATGCGCTGGCGGCATGGCCCAACCGCCCGGCCGACGACGTGCCGCCGGGCGAGGACGAGGCGCAGAACGTCGAGGTAAGCCGCTGGGGCACGCCGCGCACGTTCGATTTTCCCCCGCGCGAACATGCTGATCTCGGCCCAGCGCTGGGCCTCGATTTCGAAACCGGCGCGCTGATTTCGGGTGCGCGCTTCACGTTCCTGAAGGGCGGGATGGCGCGGCTGCACCGCGCGCTGGCGCAGTTCATGCTGGACCGGCAGACCGGCGAGAACGGCTATCTCGAATGCATCCCGCCGCTGCTGGTGAAGGACGAGGCGGTGTTCGGCACCGGCCAGTTGCCCAAATTCGCCGAAGACCTGTTCCGCACCACCGACGGCCGCTGGCTCATCCCCACCGCCGAGGTCAGCCTGACCAACGCGGTGCGCGAGCAGATCCTGGCCGAGGCCGCGTTGCCGATCCGCATGACCGCGCTGACCCCGTGCTTCCGTTCGGAGGCCGGCGCGGCCGGGCGCGATACGCGCGGGTTCATCCGCCAGCACCAGTTCGAGAAAGTGGAGCTGGTCTCGATCACCCGGCCCGAGGATTCGGAGGCCGAGCACGAGCGCATGACCGCCTGCGCCGAGGGTGTGCTGCAGGCGCTGGAACTGCCCTATCGCAAGGTGCTGCTGTGCACCGGCGACATGGGCTTCACCGCGCGCAAGACCTATGACCTCGAAGTCTGGCTGCCGGGGCAGGGCGCCTATCGCGAGATTTCCTCGTGTTCCAACTGCGGCGATTTCCAGGCGCGGCGGATGAACGCGCGCTATCGCCCGGAAGGGCAGAAGGGCACCGAGTTCGTCCACACGCTCAACGGGTCGGGCCTCGCGGTCGGGCGCACGCTGGTGGCGGTGCTGGAGAACGGGCAGCAGGCCGATGGATCGGTGGACCTGCCCGCCGCGCTGCACCCCTACCTTGGCGGGCTGACGCGGCTGGTGCCGCAGGGCTGATGCGCGCGCGGCGAACGGCCGCCGGATTCGCGGCGCTGCTGCTGGCGGCGGCGGCCGCGCCATCGTTCGCCCAGAACGCCGCCGGCTCCGGGGCTGGCGCGCCGATCATCGCCTGGACCTACGAAGTCCAGCCGGGCGATACCTTCCGCGCCATCGCGCAGCGCATGGGCGTGACCATGGAAGCGCTGGGGCGGGCCAACGGCATTCCTTCGCCCTATATCATCCGCGTGGGGCAGGTGCTGAAACGGCCCGATCCGGTGCCGGTGCCGTCGCGCCCGGCCCCCGTGCCGACGCCGGCTCCGCAGACGTCGACGCCACCCAAGGCGACGCCCCGGCCCGCGCCAGCGCCGCGCCCGGCGCCGCCCTTGCGCCCCA
>NZ_RQSI01000002.1:0-242658 GCF_003856955.1 Novosphingobium sp. LASN5T | reverse complement strand
CGGCGAGCGAACCGTCAATGGGCTGTGGGACCTGATCGGCAAGCTCGTCGATATCTTCCAGCCTGCCGAATGTGCCAATTACTTCAAATCTTGCGGATATGAGCCGGAATGAATGGAAACCGCTCTAATCACCAAGACCGCTCTCTACATGGAACGCCCCACCGAATTGGATGACGGCACCGTCATTTCGGAATTTGCCGTATCCGGAAGCGAGCTGCGTCTGACGGCCGCGCTGCCAAAGGGCATGGCCGAATTTTCCGATGGCACCCGCATGTCCGCAAGCCGGGCCATCTGCGGACGCCGCGCGTTCGTTCCGCTGTTGCAAGGCGGCGCCACGATACGGGCGACCTATTCTGCCAGCAGCAAGCGGCGCGCCGAAGAAATCATCGTGACATCGAGCGATTGCGTCAGTTGAGGTGTCGGGGCGGGAATATGGTGGGCGGTGACGGGCTCGAACAAATTATTTAACATGCGGAAATAAAATCGTTTTTAGACAGCTGCTTTTGAGTGGGCCCCCACATCGGCCCACCCTAAAATTGTTGAAATGCGAAGGCGAAACAGAGGGCTCACATTTCCGCCGAGGCTGGCCAGCGGCCCAGATTTGTGGCCGTTGCTGATCTGATGCCGGCGCGCCTTGACCTCGGTCAGGGCATGACGGGTTCGGGTGGCTGCGCAAGCCGCCAGTCGTTGCCATGCCGGACCATGCCTTCAAAGGTGAAGAGATCGCTGTTGCGATAGCCACGCGCGGGCGGTTCGGCATCGGCGTTCATGGCCAGGCCGAGCATGACCTTGCGGAATTCGAAGATGGCCCGGTCGCTCGATCCCAGCCTGTCGTGGCTGCGGTCCGCGATCGGCCCCATTGATTCCCACATCGCCATGTCCTGCGTGGGGATGCCCTTGATGCCGGTGAAATCCCCGGCCTTCATCGCCGCGCGATCCTGCAGGTAGCCGTTCTGCGCGTTCCGGAACTTGCGGAAGGTGATCGGATCGACGTCCACCCCGGGCACCGCGTCGCAGAACCGGCGCCAGTCTTCGGACGAGATGCCTTTCGTCTCGTGCCAGGCGATCCAGTAGAACATGCAGTTCACGTCATCGATCGGCACCAGCATCTGCGCCAGCTTGTAGCGGTCGGTCGGCGGGATCATCACGGTGAACGGCGCGACGAACAGCGTGGTGCGGACGTAGTCCTGCTGCTCGGGGTCGTGGATCGGCGTGCGGATCGCGGCATAGCGGAAGCCGAACGGCGCGCGCTCCACCTGCAGGCGTGGGGACTTGTCGGCCGAAGGGCGCAGCCACTGGCTGGCGGTGGCGGTCGATCCGCTGACGTCGGTTGCGGTCGGCATGTTGGAGGAATGCAGGCTGCTGCTGTGCGCGGAATCGATGGATCCTTCCAGCACTTGCGCCCAGTTGCATTCGGCATGGATCTTCACGATGGCGATCCGGTCGTCCGGTGCCTTGGTCCACACCGGCGGGTCGAACGGCGCGGGGTTCTCCGGATCGCCCATCCAGGCCCAGACGAACCCGCCGGCCTCGCGCGCGGGATAGGCGCGTGTGCGTACCGCCGTGCGCAGGCGCGCATCGGCTGGCTCGGAAGCCATGTCGGTGACCTTGCCGTCCACGTCGAACTTCCAGCCGTGGTAAAGGCAGCGCAGCCCGCATTCCTCGTTGCGGCCATAGACCAGCGAGGCGCGCCGGTGCGGGCAGCGCTCGTCGAGCACGCCAACGCGCCCTTCGGTATCGCGGAACACCACCATGTCCTCGCCCAGCAGGCGGGCGCGGCGCGGGGTGCCGTCCGGCTCGGCCACTTCCTCGCTCATGCAGACCGGCATCCAGTGGCGGCGCATGACCTTGCCCATCGGCGCGTCGCCCTCGACGCGGCAGAGCAGGTCGTTCTGTTGTGGAGTCATGGCAATTCCCGGCAGGCATTGAGGCGCGCGGCGGCGCGAAAGGAGATATACTTTTAATACTAAGTAATTTGCAATTCAAGAGCGTGCCGGATATGATCTGCGCCGGGAGAGCGGCATGGGCTTGCGGGTGGCGGTGATAGGGTTGGGGCGCGGCGCGGTGCTGACCGTGCCCGCACTGGCCGCGCAGGCGCGGATCGAGCTGGTGGCCGGCTGCGATCCCGACCCGGCGGCGCGGGCGGGGTTTGCCGCTCGCCACGGCGTGCCAGCCTGCGAGACGGTCGAGGCGCTGCTGGCGAATGCCGATTTCGACGCCGCCTATATCGCCTCGCCGCACGAGTTCCACGCCGCGCATACCCTCGCGATGGCTGGTGCGGCAAAGCACGTGCTGGTGGAAAAGCCCATGGCGGTGACGCTGGTCGAGGCGGCATCGATGATCCGCGCGGCCGAAACCGCCGGCACCGTGCTGATGGTCGGGCCGAGCCATGGCTATGATCCCCCCGTGGAGGCGGCAGCGGCGCTGGTAGCGTCCGGCGCGGTGGGGGGCGTCAGGTTGATCCATGCCTTCAACTACACGGATTTCCTCTATCGTCCCCGGCGCCCGGCCGAGCTGGATACCGCGCGGGGCGGCGGCGTGATTCTCAGCCAGGCGACGCACCAGATCGACATGGTGCGGCGGATCGCGGCCAGCCCGGTCACGTCGGTGCGGGCGTGGACAGGCGGCTGGGACGCGCGCGTGACGGAAGGGGCGTTCACTGCGCTGCTGTTCTTCGCCAATGGCGCGGTCGCGAACCTGACCTATTCGGGCTATGCGCGGTATGATAGCGATGCGCTGGCCGGCTGGGTGGGCGAAATGGGCGGCGCGAAAAGCCCGGCGGCGCACGGGCAGGCGCGCGCGCTGTTGGCGGCGATCGACGAGCGGCAGGCCAAGGCTGCCCGCACGTTCGCGGCGGGCGCGGTATCGTCAGGCGCGTCGAAACATCACGAGCGGTTCGGCTCGGTGTTGATAACCTGCGAACAGGCCGACCTTGCCCTGACGCCATCAGGCCTCGACATCCACGCCGACGACGGCGTGCGCCGCGTGGCGGTTCCCTTGCCATCCATCCCGCGCGCCGGCGTGGCCGAAGCGTTCGCACACGCCGTGCTGGATGGCTGGCCGGTGCCGTTCGATGGCCGCTGGGGGCTGGAAAGCCTGGCGATATGCCACGCCATTCTCCTGTCCGCGCGCGAGGGCAGGGATGTCACGCCGTCCGAACTTTATCCGAATGTATCTGAAAGAACGCTATGAGCCGTCTATCGATCTCGCTCGCCTGCTGGAATTACGATCGTACCCAGGCGCTGGCCGACGGCACGATCCGCCCCGATGGTATCGATCTGAACATGCAGACGCTGGATGTGGAAGAGACGTTCTTCCGCATGCTGCGGCACCGCGAATTCGATGCGGCGGAAATGTCGCTGTCATCCTATTGCGTGTCGCTCGGCCGCCCCGATCCGGCGTTCGTGGCGATCCCGGTGTTCCCGTCGCGCCTGTTCCGCCACAGTTGCATCTTCGTGTCGGCGAAAAGCGGGATCGAGCGCCCGGAGGACTTGGTGGGCAAGCGCATCGGCGTGCCGGAATACCAGATGACCGCGCCGGTGTGGATTCGCGGCATCCTGGCGGACGAGTACGGCGTCGATCCCGCCAACGTCACCTATCACACTGGGGGCGAGGAGCAGCCGGGGCGCGACGAGAAGCTGAAGCTCGATCTGCCGGAGCGGTTCCATCTGCGGCCGATCGGTCCCGGCCAGACGCTGTCGCGGATGCTGGCCGATGGCGAGATCGACGCGCTGCACACCGCGCGCACGCCCAGCACGTTCTACAGCGAGCCGGACAAGGTCCGCCGCCTATTTCCCGATTTCGTGCCGCTGGAGCGGGACTATTACCGCCGAACCGGCATTTTCCCGATCATGCATGTCATCGCGATCCGGCGGGACGTGTACGAAAAGAACCGCTGGATCGCCCGGTCGTTGCAAACGGCGTTCGAGGCGGCACAGGCGAAAGTCTATGAGGACCTGCTGGTCACCGCCTCGCTCAAGACGATGCTGCCCTGGCAGATTGCGGCGGTCGAGGAAGCGGTGGCCCTGCTGGGGCGCGACTGGTGGCCTTATGGCTTCCAGGCCAACCGTGCCGTGATCGATACGTTCCTGCGCTATCACCACGAACAGGGCCTTTCGCCGCGCCGGTTGCAGCCGGAGGACCTGTTTGCGGAGGAATGCTTCGAAGCCTTCCGGATATGAAAAGTCGTGCCCTCGTGTGGCGTCGTCATCCGAAACGGACTTGTCCCGGTTTGCCGGCATTCCTATAAAGTTAGTAATCGAAGTATTTCAGCCGTTCCATGCGGGCGTTTCGGGGAGCTTGCGTTTGCGTATTGGAATCAGGGCTATGCGGCGGATTGGTGACATCCGATGACCAGTGCGCGCACGCTCTATGACAAGATATGGGACGCGCACGCGGTTGCGGCGGACGACGGCGATACGCTGCTCTACGTCGATCTGCACCTGCTGCACGAGGTCACTTCGCCCCAGGCCTTTGCCGGATTGCGCCGGGAAGGGCGGGCGGTGCGCCGGCCGGAGCGGGCGCTGGCGCTGTCCGATCACAATGTGCCGACCGAAGGGCAGGCCGCCGGGGTTGCCGCCGTCACCGACGTGCAGGCGCGCGCGCAGCTTGCGGCGCTGGCGGAAAACGCGGCACGGCATGGAATCGAGCAGTTCCCGATGGGCGATCCGCGCAACGGCATTGTCCATGTGGTCGCGCCCGAACAGGGCCGCTCGCAGCCCGGCATGACGATCGTCTGCGGAGACAGCCATACCTCCACCCACGGCGCGTTCGGCGCGCTGGCGTTCGGCATCGGGACGTCCGAGGTCGAGCACGTGCTGGCGACCCAGACCGTGCGCCAGCGCCGTTCGCGCAACATGCGGATCACGATCGATGGCCGGCTTGCCCCTGATGTCCAGGCCAAGGACATGGTGCTGTTCCTGCTCTCGCGGCTGGGGGTGGACGCGGCGTCCGGCCATGTCATCGAATATGCCGGCACCGCCGTCCGTGCGCTATCGATGGAAGGGCGCATGACGCTGTGCAACCTCAGCATAGAGATGGGTGCGCGCGCCGGTCTTATCGCGCCCGACGAGACCACGTTCGCCTATCTGCACGGGCGGCCGGCGGCTCCGACAGGCGCCACCTGGGACGCGGCGTTGGCGCGCTGGCGCGCCCTAGCGAGCGACGCGGAAGCGCGGTTCGATCGCGAGATACGGTTCGACGCGGCGGAGATCAGGCCGATGGTCAGCTGGGGCACCAACCCCGCGCAGACCGTGGCGGTCGATGGGCACGTGCCCGATCCGGCGGGAATGGGCTCGCCGGCGGACGCGGCTGCTGCTGCCCGCGCGCTGGCCTATATGGACCTCGCGCCGGGCCAGCCGATCCGGGGTCTGCGCCTGGACCGCGTGTTCATCGGCAGCTGCACCAACAGCCGGATCGAGGACTTGCGTATGGTCGCCGCGATCGTGCGCGGCCGCAAGGTTGCTCCGCATGTGCGGGCGATGGTCGTCCCCGGCTCCGGGCTGGTCAAGCGGCAGGCCGAGGCCGAAGGGCTGGACGCGATCCTGCGCGAAGCCGGCTTCGACTGGCGCGAACCGGGCTGCTCGATGTGCGTGGGCATGAACGCGGACCGGTTGCAGGCCGGCGAACGGTGCGGCGCCACCTCGAACCGCAATTTCGAGAACCGGCAGGGCAGGGGCGGCCGCACCCACCTGATGAGCCCGGCCACCGCCGCCGCCAGTGCCATTGCCGGCTGCATTACCGATCCCGCAAGCCTGTCGTAGCAGCGGGGGGCGGGGTCAGTCGCCCGCTTCGAACCGGGTGATCGCGCGTTCGTGCCGCAGCGTGCGGGCAATGTCGTCCAGCCCTTCCAGCAAGGTGCGGCGGTCGTCCGGATCGACGTCGAACGGGATTATCTCGCCCGAGGCCAGCGTGATCCGCTGTTCGCCAAGATCGACGGTGACCGGCGCGAGTTGCGACAGCGCGATCTCTTCGCGCAGGCGTTCGCAGGTGCTTTCCGGCAGGCGGATCAGCAGCAGCCCGTTCTTGCGCGCGTTGCCGGCGAAGATATCGCCGAAGCTGGGAGCGATCACGCAGCGGATGCCGAAATCGGTAAGCGCCCAGACGGCATGTTCGCGCGAGGAGCCGCAGCCGAAGTTGCTGCCGCCGACGATGATGCGCGCCTTGCGCCCTTCGCCGCGGTTAAGGATGAAGTCCGGCCGCTCGGCGCCGTCGGGGCTGTAGCGCAGCTCGCGGAACAGATGGGTGCCCAGCCCGGCCCGGTCGAGCGCCTTCATGTAGCGCGCCGGGATGATCATGTCGGTATCGAGGTTGGCGAGAGGCAGCGGGATGGCAACGGCGGTCAGCCGGTCGAACTTTTCCATGGAGCCTTCCAGATAATTAGTATGCTAATTATAAGGCGAGGCGCGCATTGTCCATGGATAATGCGGCAGTGAAGCATTGCGGCGGGATTCCTGCCCCCTTAAGGACAGGCGTTCGCCGGGAGTGCGTGCAACCCTGCAGGCTTGGGCTTTCGGGTTTGGCGAAGAGGAAGACGGCATTGGCCAGGAAGAACCAGACCTATCGGTATCCCGCGGAACATTACACCGTGCCGGAAAACAGCATCGGCTATCTGGCGCGCATCGTGTTCCGTTCGTTTTCGCGCCTGCTCGAGCGCAAGACGTTGATGCACGATGTTTCGGCAGGTCAGTGGCGGTTCCTGCGCCAGCTGTGGCGTGAGGACGGCATCACCCAGCGCGAGTTGAGCGAGCGCGTGGGCATGCGCGAGCCGACCACGGTGGTGGCCTTGAAGGGGCTGGAGAAAGCCGGGTTCATCACCCGCAAGAAGACCGCAGACGATCGCCGCAAGACCTTCATCCACCTGACGCCGCACGCCAAGGAACTGGAACTGATCCTCGCGCCGATGAACGCGGAAGTGCATGACGTGGCGACGCGCGGGATGACCGACGAGGAAGTGGAAACGCTGCGCGCGCTGATGCGCCGGGTGATCGACAATCTGGCCGAGGAAACCTCCAAGCTTTCGGTCCTGACCGACGTCAAGGCCTGACTCGCGCGGCGATCAGCCCCCGTTTGCGACGTTGCTTCCCCAATCGGCCTCAAGCGCGGCCAGCATGTTCTCGAACCGGCCCTGGCCCAGCGCGCCGGCGATCTGTTCGGACAGCGCGTCCATGGCCTGTTGCGCGTCCTGCCGCATACGCTTGCCGGTTTCGGTGAGCGACACGACCATGTGGCGGCGATCGTCGGGATCGGGCTCCAGCGTGACGATGCCCAGATCGATCATCTGGCTCAGCGTGCGGTGAATCGCCTGCCGGGAAATGCCCAGGTTGCGGGCTATGTCGGAAGGGCGCACGATCCCGCTGACGATATTGGTCATGACCATCGATTGCGGGCGATTGACGTCTGGCCAGCCGCGTTCGTGAAGGCGCGCCTGAAGACCTTCATCGAGCCAGCAGAAGCGCTGGAACAGGGCGATGATAAGCTGGTTCGTGAGCATGGAGAGTGGTGGAAATCCCGATATTTCGCCACCTCGATGGCGCCGCCACGCTAGAAGAACGATTTCGTCGAGGCAAGGCGCGGCGCTGTTGCATTTGCAATTTCCTTAGGATACTAACTTTCGTGCGCGGCGGCTGATCGTCTTCGCGCGAACGATAGGGGGAGAGGCAGGGCCGGCATGGACGGGCTGATGCAGAATGTACCGCTGACGGTGGATCGCATCATCGATCACGCGGCGGCGTGGCACGGCACGCGCGAAGTGGTGTCGCGCGATGCCGATGGGCATGTCAGCCGATCCAGCTATGCCGCGATCCATGCCGATGCGCGCCGCGTGTCGAACGCGCTGGCAGCGGCCGGGATCGCGCCGGGCGATCGCATCGCGACGATGGGCTGGAACAGCGGCCGCCACCTTGCCGCCTGGTATGGTGCCGCCGGGATGGGGGTGGTCCTGCATACGCTCAATCCCCGGCTGTTCCTCGAACAGATCGCCTATATCGCCAACCATGCGGGCGACCGGCTGCTGATCGCCGACCCGTCCACCGCCGATCTGGTGGCGCAACTGCTTCCGCAGGTGCCGTCGATCGAGCGGGTGATCTTCTTCTGCGATGGCGCATCGTTGCCGCACACCGACTATCCGGCCATCGCCTTCGATGACTGGATCGCGGACGAGCCGGCCGAATTCGCGTGGGGCGGGTTCGACGAAAACGCGGCCTGCGGCCTGTGTTACACCTCGGGCACCACCGGCAATCCCAAGGGTGTGCTCTATTCGCACCGGTCGAACTACCTTCACGCCCTGATGACGCTGCAGCGCGACGCGCTGGCGCTGTCCGCGCGCGATACCGTGTTGCTGGTGGTGCCGATGTACCACGCCAATGCCTGGGGCGTGGTCTATTCCGCCCCGGCCGTGGGGGCGAAGCTGGTCCTGCCCGGGCAGCGGATGGACGGCGAATCCATCTACAACCTGATCGAACAGGAAGGCGTGACCTATTCCGCCGCCGTGCCCACGGTATGGCAGATGCTGCTGCAATACGTGCAGGAGAACGGCAAGCGGTTCACCACGCTGGAACGCGTGACGATCGGCGGGTCGGCATGCCCGGAATCGATCATCCGCACCTTCCGCGACGAATACGGCGTCGACGTGATCCAGGGCTGGGGCATGACCGAAACCTCCCCGCTCGGCACGGTTTCGGTGCCCAACGCCGCGGTCGCGGCGAAGCCGGCGGACGAACAGATGGCCTACAAGCTCAAGCAGGGCCGCCTGCTGTGCGGGGTGGAGATGAAGCTGGTGGATGATGCCGGCGTCCGCCTGCCGCACGATGGGCGCACGCCGGGCCGGCTGATGGTGAAGGGGCCGACGATCGCGTCCGCGTACTTCGGGGGCGATGGCGGGGATGTGCTGGACGGGGAGGGCTTCTTCGACACCGGCGATGTCGCCACGATCGACGGCGAAGGCTACATGCACATCACCGATCGCGCCAAGGATGTGGTGAAATCCGGCGGCGAATGGATCAGTTCGATCGAGATCGAGAACATCGCCATGGGGCATCCGGCGGTCGCCAACGCGGCGGTGGTGGGCATCGCCCATCCCAAGTGGGACGAACGGCCCATCCTGCTGTGCCAGCTCCTGCCCGGTGCCCGCGCCGGCGGGGATGATCTGCGCGCCTGGCTCGACGGGCGCATCGCGCGCTGGTGGATGCCGGACGATGTGCTGTTCGTGGACGAGATACCGCTCGGCCCCACTGGCAAGATCGACAAGAAGGCGATCCGCGCCGGCCTGACTGGCTATACCCTGCCGTTCGAGGTCACACGCTGAACGCGCTGCACAACAAGACAACCGGGAGAGAAAACGATGGACCCCAACGGGATCGAGGGACTGGACGCTCACTTCATCGGCCTTACATCGCCGACCGCCCCGCGCATCCAGGCGGGCGGGCATCCCTGCCAGGGCATCTACTGGACTGAGGCGGGCAAGCGGCCGAAGGTGGCGATCATCGCCACGCATTACAACGTGGATTTCTCCGAGCACTACATTGCGCCCTATTTCGCGCGGCAGGGGTTCGGCTTCCTCGGCTGGAACACGCGGTATCGCGGGTTCGAGGATCAGTTCCTGCTGGAACACGCGGTGCTGGACATCGGCGTGGGGATGCGCTGGCTGAAGGAGGAGGCCGGGGTCGAGGCGATCGTCATCCTCGGCAATTCGGGCGGCGGCTCGTTGATGGGCGCCTATCAGGCCGAAGCCATCGCGCCGACCCTGACCGATCGGCTGCCCACTGTGGGGCAGGATGCGCTGGCGCAATTGGTGAAGGGCGATCTCTACATCTCGTTCAACGCGCATCAGGGGCGGCCCGAAGTGCTGACCGACTGGATGGATGCCTCGGTGATCGACGAGAACGATCCTGTCGCCACCGATCCGGAACTCGATCCGTTCAATCCCGATAACGGTCCGCCCTATTCCGAGGCATTCGTCGCGAAGTACCGGGCGGGCCAGCGCGCGCGCAACCAGCGGATCACGGACTGGGCCAAGGCGGAACTGGCGCGGCTCAACGCCGCCGGCATTCCTGACCGCATTTTCCCGATGTTCCGCTGCTGGGGCGATATCCGTTGCGTCGATCCCGCGCTCGATCCTTCCGAGCGCAAGCCCAACTGGTGTTACCGGGGCGATCCCGCTGTGGCCAACCGCACGCCCAGCATCGGCCGGGCGAACACGCTCAAGACGTGGCTCAACATGTGGAGCCTAGAAACCTCGCCCTGCCAGGGCGCGCCGCACCTTGCCAAGCACGATACGCCCGCGCTGGTGGTGCAGGGGCTGGCCGATACCGGGGTGTTCCCCAGCGATGCGCGCAAGATCTTCGATTTCCTGGGAAGCAAGGACAAGACGATCGAACTGATCCCGGGCGCGCACTATTTCGAGGATTCGATAGCTGAGCGCCAGAACGCGGCCGATCTCGTCGGCGCATGGATTCGCGAAAAGCTGTGATGGAGCCGGCGGTCGCGAACATCGTCGACGGGTTGCAGGCCGCCGGGTTGATCGGAGGCGCGGAGACGCCGGTGTTCCAGCCGCTCGCGGGTGGCGTCTCGTGCGATGTGTGGAAGGTCGATACGCGGGACGGGCCGATAGTGGTCAAGCGGCCGCTGCCGCAATTGCGCGTGGCGGCCGAATGGCTTGCCCCGGTCGAGCGCGGGACGAGCGAGGTGCGCTGGCTGAAGCGGGCGGCGTCGGTCGATCCCCGGATCGTGCCCGAGGTTCTGGCGGAAATGCCTGCCGATCACGCCTTCGCCATGCGGTTCCTGCCGGATTGCCCGGTGTGGAAGGACGAGCTTGTCGCTGGACGCGTGGATGCCGGGTTCGCGGCAGCGGTGGGGCAGAGCATCGCCGCCGTCCACGCCGCGACTGCCGGCAGCGCCTCGGACCAGGCCATGTTCGCTACCGACGCCATGTTCCGCGCGCTGCGGATTGATCCGTTCCTGCTGCATGTCGCGGCGAAGGAGCCGGCGCTGGCCGGGGCGCTGGAAGCCATGGCCGCCGATCTTGCGGCCAGCAAGGTGGCGCTGGTCCATGGCGATGTCAGCCCCAAGAACATTCTGGTCGGGCCGGATGGACCGGTGTTCCTCGACGCGGAATGCGCCGTATTCGGCGATCCCGCGTTTGACCTGGCCTTTTGCGTCACGCACCTGCTGCTCAAGACCGTATGGCGGGACGACGAGCGGATGCGGCAGGCGGCGGCCGCGCTGGTCGATGCCTATCACGCCGGCGTGAACTGGGAAGACCCCGCCGGTCTTGCGGCGCGGGTGGGGCGGCTGACGGCCGCGCTTTTGCTGGCGCGAGTCGAGGGCAAGTCGCCCGCTGCTTATCTCACTGACCCCAAACATATTGCCGCCGTGCGGGAACAGGCGAGGGCGCTGGTTGCCGCGCCCCGGCCCGTTGGCGCGCTGGTGGCCGACTGGAAAAGGACTGTTGCATGACTTCGCGTATCGTCTCCGTCACCGGTCGCCAGCTCTGGGATTCGCGCGGCCGCCCCACCGTGGAGGCGGAAGTCGCGCTCGCTTCGGGCGCGGTCGGCCGGGCGATCGCGCCCGCCGGAGCCTCGCGCGGGGCGCATGAGGCGATCGATCTGCGCGACGGTGGCAGCGCGTTCGGGGGCTTCGGCGTGAATCGCGCCGTTGCCGGAATCGGGGCCGAGATCGCGGGCGCCATGATCGGCATGGATGCGCGCGATCAGGCTGCGGTAGACCGCGTGCTGTGCGAACTGGACGGCACGCCAGCCAAGGCGCGGCTGGGCGCCAATGCCATCGTCGCGGTGTCGATGGCGGTGCTTCACGCGGCGGCGGCCGATGCGGGCGTGCCGCTGTGGCGCTACCTTGCGGACGGAAGCACGGTGCGCGTGCCCTTGCCGGAAATCCAGATCTTCGGTGGCGGCGCCCATGCCGGGAGGCGGACCGACGTGCAGGACTTCATGATCATGTGCCCCCGCGCCGGATCGTTCCGTCGCGCGCTGGAAATCACCGACGAGGTCTATCGCGCGGCGGGCCGGCTGATGGAAGCGAAAGGACCGCTGACGGGCGTGGCGGACGAAGGCGGCTGGTGGCCGAACTTCGCCTCGAACGAGGATGCGCTGGATACGCTGACGAAAGCGATCGAGGCCAGCGGTCATCGCGCCGGCGAAGACGTTTTCATCTCGCTCGATATTGCCGCCAACGAACTGGGCGACGCTTCCGGCTACACGCTGGCGCTCGACGACCGGCGGCTTTCGGGCGAGGAGATGGGCGCGCGCATCGTGGAATGGACCGGGCGCTATCCGATCCTTTCCGTGGAAGACCCCGCCGGGCAGGACGACTGGGCCACGATGGCCGCCGTGACTGCCGCGATCGGAGACAGGGTGCAGGTTATCGGCGATGACGTGCTGGTGACCAATGCTGACCGCGTCGCGCGGGCGGGAGAGGCGGGCGTGTGCAACGCGGCGCTGATCAAGGTGAACCAGGTAGGCACCGTGACGGAGGCGAAAGCGGCGCTGGACGCGGCGCAGGCGCGGGGCTGGGGCGCGCTCGTCTCCGCGCGGTCGGGCGAGACCGAGGACGTGACGATCGCGCACCTGGCGACGGGTTGGAATGCCGGGCAGCTCAAGGTCGGCAGCTTCACCCGGTCCGAACGCATGGCCAAGTGGAACGAGGTGCTGCGGATCGAGGAGACGATGGGCGGCGATGCGGTTTTCGCCGGCGCGTCCGCTTTCGCCGCGCCGATCGCGGCGGCGCTCGCATGATTGTCCTGCACGCCCGGCCCAGCCCCGGCTTCCGCGCGGCGGTGGATGCGGTGTTCGGTGCCGGCGTGGTGGTGCACGTCGACGAGGCCGAGGCGCTGGATGGCGTGGCCGATGCCATCACCGTGCTGTTGCATGTGCTGACGCCGGTGACGCCGCCGTTCATCGCCTCCGCGCCGAAGCTGCGGCTGATCCAGAAACTGGGCGTGGGCGTGAACACTATCGCGCTCGATGCGGCGCGCGAACACGGCGTGGCGGTGTGCAACATGCCCGGCACCAACAGCCAGGCGGTGGCGGAAATGGCGCTGTCGCTGATGCTGGCGGTGCTACGCCGGACCTGCTTCTTCGACGCACGCACCCGCGCGGGGGAAGGGTGGACGGCCGATCCCGCGGAACTCGACAGCGTGGGCGAGATTGCCGGGCGCAAGGTGGGCCTCGCCGGTTTCGGCAATTCGGCGCAGCGGTTGGCACCGGTGCTGGCGGCGCTGGGGGCGGAGGTGGTTTATGCCGCGCGCACCCCGCGCGATGTGCCCTATGCCTTCTGGCCGCTGGAGCGGGTGATCGCGGAGTGCGACATCGTGTCGTTGCACATGCCGCTGACCGAGGAGACGCGCGGCGCGATCGATCCGCTGGCGATGAAGGCGGGGGCGGTGCTGGTGAACACCGCGCGCGGCGAACTGGTGGACGAGGTGAGGCTGGTGGAGGCGCTGCGTTCGGGCCATCTGCGCGGCGCGGGGCTGGACGTCTTCGCGCAGGAACCGGTCGCGCCCGATAATCCCCTGCTGGCGCTGCCGAACGTGGTGCTGGCGCCGCACATTGCCTGGCTGACGCCGGAAACGCTCGTGCGCTGCCTTGAAGTCGCCCGGGAAAACTGCCGTCGGCTCGCCACCGGCGAGGCCCTGCTGCACAAGGTGGCGTGATGCCGGTTCCCGTCGTTCTTATCACCGGCCAGTTGCTGACCGAGGCGGTCTGGCAACCGCTGCTGGAGGCATGGCCCGATCGCGCGGTGATCGTGGCGGACAATCGCCGCGACGATACGATAGAAGGCTTCGCGCAGCGGCTGCTTGATATGGCGCCGCCGCGTTTCGCGCTGGTCGCGCATGCAATGGGCGGCTTCGTCGCCTTCGAGGTCATGCGCCGCGCGCCGCAGCGGGTGGAGCGGCTGGCGCTGCTCGCCACGCTGGCTTCGGCCGATGGCCCCGCGCAGACCGCACGGCGGCAGGGTTATATCGACCTCGTGGAAAGCGGCCGCTTTGCCGATGTGGTCGAGGAACGCATCCCGATCCTGTTCCCGGAAGGCCGCCGCGACGACGCGCGACTGCTTGGCATCGCTAGGCGGATGGCGGCCGATACCGGCGCGGAAACCTTCCTGCGCCAGCAGCGCGCGATCATGGCGCGGATCGATAGCCGGCCGCGCCTGCACGAGATCGCGGTGCCGACGCTGCTGGTGTGGGGCGATGGCGATGGGATTACCAGCCGGGCGCAGCAGGACGAGATGCTGGCGGCAATCCCCGGGGCAAGGCTGGCGGTGGTGCCCGGCGCTGGGCACCTTGCCACGATCGAGGCGCCGGACGTGGTGGTGCCGCTGCTGACCGGCTTTCTTGACGGCACGGCTGGGTGATCGCAGACCGGATGCGAAACAAGGGGAGAGCGGAATGATCGATCTGGAAGCGATCCGGACGCTGGCGGATATTCCGACGGCGCAGGCGCGCCGGCGTGGCGAGGCCATCGCGGTGAAGTTCGGCGAGCGGGAGACCAGCTATGCCGCGCTCGATGCCCGCTCCAACCGCATCGCCAATGCCCTGATCGCTTCGGGTATCCGCGCCGGCGACCGGGTGGCCGTGCTGACGCGCAACCACGATGCGTGGTATCCCCTGTTCTTCGGCGTGGCCAAGGCGCGGGCCTGTCTCGTGCCGGTCAACTGCCGTCTGGCCACGGCGGAGATCGCGTTCATTCTGGAAGACGCCGCGCCCCGCATCCTGTTCGTGGGTGAGGATTTCTGCGATGCGGCGCGGGCTGCCATCGGCGATCTGGAAAACCCGCCCACCGTGGTGGCGCTTTACGGCGCGGGCGCTGGTTTGGTCGCGCTGGAAGAATGGCTTGGCGCGGCTACCGACAGCCGGCCGGGCGATGCGCCGCAGCTCGATGACGACGTGCTCCAGCTTTACACCAGCGGCACCACCGGGCGGCCCAAGGGCGTCGTGCTGGCCAACCGGAACTATCGCAGTTTCCTGGAGATGGCGGCGGAGGTCGATGGTTTCGCCTATGGCGAAGACGAGACGGTGATGATCGTCATGCCGCTGTTTCACGTCGCGGGCACCAATATCGGGTTTTCCGGGCTGGCGCAGGGCGCGCGGCTGGTGCTGGTGCGCGATTTCGATGCGGCCGGGATCATCGGCCTGATGCAGCAGGAACGGGTGGCCCACGCCTTCCTGGCCCCGGCGATGATCCTGATGATGCTGCAGCGGCCGGAGGCGGCGGCGGCAGACTATGCGGCGCTGCGTACCATTGCCTATGGCGCGTCGCCGATCGCCGAGGACGTGCTGCGCCGCGCGCGCGCCACGTTCGGATGCGGTTTCGTGCAGTTCTACGGATCGACCGAATCGACCGGTGCCGGTTCCTGCCTCTCCCCGTCCGCACACGATCTGCCGGGCAAGCTCACCTCGTGCGGGCGGCCATGGCCCGGCATCGAGATGGCCATTCTCGACGCGGAAGGCCGGGCGCTGGCGGATGGCGAGATCGGCGAAATCGTGATCCGGGGCGGCATCGTGATGCAGCGCTACTGGAACCGCGAAAGCGCTTCGGCGGAAACGCTGGCGGGCGGCTGGCTGCATACCGGCGATGCCGGCTTCCGCGATGCCGATGGCTTCTATTTCGTGCACGACCGGATCAAGGACATGATCGTTTCGGGCGGCGAGAACGTCTATCCCGCCGAAGTGGAAAGCGCGATCATGGGTTGCCCCGGCGTGGCCGATGTGGCGGTGATCGGCGTGCCCGACGACAAGTGGGGCGAGGCGGTGAAAGCGCTGGTGGTTCCGGC
The DNA here is from genome assembly GCF_003856955.1 of Novosphingobium sp. LASN5T. Classification (NCBI taxonomy): domain Bacteria; kingdom Pseudomonadati; phylum Pseudomonadota; class Alphaproteobacteria; order Sphingomonadales; family Sphingomonadaceae; genus Novosphingobium; species Novosphingobium sp. LASN5T. The sequence continues at coordinate 226,872 of NZ_RQSI01000002.1, read as the reverse complement.
GCCGGGTGCCGAGCCCGATCCCGCCGCGATCGTCGCCTGGGTGCGTGATCGCATCGCCGCCTACAAGGCGCCCAAGAGCATCGATTTCATCGCGGCGCTGCCGCGCAACCCTTCGGGCAAAGTGCTGCGGCGCGAGTTGCGCCAGCCGTTCTGGGAAGGCCGCGCCCGCGCCGTGGGGTAGCAAGGGCGATTGGCTTGAAAACTTGAGCGCGTGGAAGGCCCACCCCCAGCCCCTCCCGCAAGCGGGAGGGGAGAATATGGGGCAGCCCCTCCCGCATGCGGGAGGGGAGTGAGACTTGCGCCGCCTCGGGCGGCGTTAGTCGCAGCGGGGTGGGCTTCCTGCGCTCAGTTCACCGGCACCGGCGTCCGCCCCACGATCATGCCTTCGCGCTTGGTGCCATCGGCCTGCACCGGATCATGCGCCACGTCGCTTTCGTCGAGCTGCTTGGTCCAGGCCGCGAATTCGAGGCAGACGCCGTCGGGGTCGAAGAAATAGACCGAGCGGACGAAGACATCGTCGTGCATTTCCGCCGAGGCCTGCATCGGCGAATTGTCGTGGTTCAGGATCGGCGTCACTTCCACGCCCTTGGCGATCAGGCGCTGGTAGTATTCGTCGAACTTTTCCGCGCGCACGTTGAACGCGATGTGGTTCATCGATCCGTGCGCGGAAACGAAGCTGCCGCGCGTGGGCAGCGCCGCCGGGGCGGACACGCCGGGCGCGGCTTCGGGCGCATCGGGGAACCAGAAGAAGGCCAGGCTATCGCCATTGCCGATATCGAAGAAGAAGTGCTGGCCCCGGCCCATCGGCAGGTCGATGGTCTTGGTAAGCGGCATCCCCAGCACGTCGCGGTAGAATTCCACCGTTCGCGCCATGTCCTTGCACACCAGGGCAAGGTGGTTGACGCCCATGAAATCGAATTCCGAATTGGTCGAGGCCATCATCCTTCTCCTTTGGTTTTCTAGCCGGCACTGGCGCTGGGGCGGGCTTTCACCCGTTCGTACCAGCGCAGGATATTGGCGTTGGCGGGATCGAGCGGCTGCCCCACCGACACGCCGAAATCGAGGAAAGCGAACAGCAGGATATCGGCCAGCGTAAGCGTGTCGCCGGCGATGAAATCGCGGCCGGCGATCAGCGCGTCGAGCCATTTGACGCCGTCCTGCGCAAGGGCCTTCAGGCCGGCGGCGGCTTCGGGCAGCACGCGCATGCGGGGTTCGAAGAACGCCAGGCCCTCGGCATAGCGGAAGCCGTTGGTCAGCGGTTCGCAGATCTTCAGATCGACCCGGCGCGTCCACATGCGGGTATTGGCGCGTTCTTCCGCCGTGGCACCGATCAGCACCGGATCGGGGAAGCGCTCTTCCAGATATTCGCAGATCGCGGTGATTTCGGCGATGGTCGCGCCGTTGTCGAGTTCCAGCGCGGGCGTCTGCCCCGCCGGATTGACGTCCACGTTATAGGGCGCGCGCCGGTTCTCGCCCCCCCGCAGGTCCACCGTGACCGTGGGGATCTCGATGCCCTTTTCCGCCATGAACATCGTCACGACGCGGGGGTTGGGGCCAATGGAATTGTAGAACTTCATGGGCTTCCTCTCGTCCGAATATAAGCAATTAGCATTCTAAATGTCAACTATGTTGACGAATATGCCAGCCTCAGCCCCGGTCTTGGCCAGCGGACGCGGATGAGCGTTCCACTGGTCGAGGCCGTGATGAAGGCGTCGCGCAAGTCGGCGCCTCCAAAGGCGATGTTGGTTATGCCCACATCCGGCAAAGGGAGGAACTCGGAACCGCCCTGCGTTCCAAATATGGTGATGCCGCCTTCTATCATCGTGCCCACGCAGATGCGGCCGTCCTGTTCGATCGCCATGCTGTCGAGCAGCCGGAAGGCGGGGGGTGTTCCCACGAAGTGGCCGGGTGCCCATGGCGGCGGCGGCGCGAGCACGCCGGGGGTGATGATGTCCATCGCCCACACGCGCGCCGTCATCGTTTCGCTGACGTAAAGCGTGCGGCCATCCGGAGACAGGCCGATCCCGTTCGGCCCCATCATCTCGGCGCGCTGGCGGGTGATTCTCGATCCGTCCGCAAGCGCGTGATAGATCGCGCCGTGATCGCGGCCTGACGGACGCACATGCCCGTGGTCGGTGAACCAGAAACCGCCGTGTGCATCGAAGACGATGTCGTTGGGGCCTTTCAGAGGTTCGCCTTCGAAACTGTCGTAAAGCGTGCTGACGTGCCCGGTGGCGAGGTTCACCTTATGGATCGAGCCGCAGGCCTGCGCATGGGCGGCATGGCCGGGAAACAGCAGCGGTCCGGCCTCGGTCCATTCGAAACCGCCGTTGTTGCAGACGTAGGCGGCGCCGTCCGGTCCGATGGCCAGGCCGTTGGGGCCGCCACCCAGCTCCGCGACCGTGGTGGCGTGGCCGTCCGGTGCGATCCGCGTCAGCGTGCCGCGCGCGATTTCCACCAGCAGCACCGAACCGTCGGCCATGGCCACCGGGCCTTCCGGGAAACGGAGGCCCGTGGCGACGGTTTCAGGTTCGCCGTAGGCGCTCATTCCCCGTTCGGACGTGGCGCGCTGAGGAAGTCCGCCGCGCTGAAGCCTTCTGGCGCGGCCACTTCCACGATGGGGTCTTCGCGCGCATCAAATTCCATGCGCAGCGCACGGGTGATCACCGCGTGCATGTCGTAAAGGCACGTAATGTATGTGAATTCGAAGATCTGCTCGTCGTCCCAGAAGGTCTTGAGCTTGGCGAACACTTCCAGCGGCACGCGCCCGCCCGCCTGGCTGAGGCAATCGGCATAGGCGAGCACGGCGCGCTCCTGCTCGTCGTAGCAGTCCGCGACCGTCCAGAAGGCGATGGAGGCGATCTTCTCCTCGCTCACGCCCAGGCCGCGCAGCGATTTGCAATGCTGCGAGAACACGAACTGGCTGCCCTTGACCCATCCCGCGCGCGTCTGTCCCAGTTCGCGCAGCACCGGGTCGATCCTGCGGGAAGGGTGGCGATAGACAGCAAAGCCATCCACCGCGTGCTTGAAGATGTCCGGTGCCAGGGCATAGACCGTCCACCAGTCGCCCGGCGTGCCGGTGGCCGTGCCGGGTTCCGCAACGGGATCGCGATCGCCGAACAGGCGGTTGTAATAGGCGATGACGGTTTCGTCGGTCACTTCGGACCGGGGAACCTGGCGCAGCACGGGCATCGGGCTTCTCTCCTCAGGCGTTCGCGAACTTGCGGAAGGCGGCGACGTGGGCGGAATCGAAATATTCGTCCAGCCGGGTGATCTTGCCGTTTTCGACCTTGCACACGATGGCGCAGGGCAGGCGGACTTCGCCATCGTCGTGGGTGCGGCGGCCCTTCAGGACGTGCTGCTGCACGAAGCCGCCGGGAAAGGTCGTCAGCCGCCGTTCGGCATATTCGCGCTCCTTGATCCGCGCGACCATGCCGGTCAGCGTCTGCGCGGTCTGGTCGCGCGTGACGATCAGTTCGTCGGTATTGTGCCAGATTTCCGCGTCCGGCGTGAAGCTGTTGCGCATCGTCTCGATGTCACCCGCCTCGATCGCGTCGAAGAGGCGCTGCGCCATGGCGCGGATGTCGTCCTGTTCAGCCATCGTTCTCTCCTGGTTTTCCGGCGCCGAACATGCGGCCGCCGTTCGCGGCGATCAGGCCGTCTATATCGTCGCCCTTGTAAGCCGGATCGGCGGATTCGCCGAAGGCGGACAGCATGTCGCGCGTGACGAGTTCGGCCATCGCCTTCCATTCCGGATGCGTGAATATCCAGAATTCACCGGCTTCCACCGCACGGACCACGCGCTCCCCGATGCGATCGGGCGGCATGCCGCCGGCCAGCACCCCCTGCATCGCCTGGCTGGTCGCGGCGGCCTTGCCGATCTCGTCCACCGCCGGGCGCAGATCGCGCGTGGTCTCGACGATGCGCGTGGCCGCCATGCCGGGCATCAGCACCGAGATGCCGACGCAGCTATCGGCCAGTTCGTTGCGCAGCGCCATGGCGATGCCGAGCGTGGCATACTTGGAGCTGATGTAGGCGACCGAGATCGGCGGCGGCACGATCGCCACCATCGATGCGGTGATGACGAGGTGGGATGCCTCGCCCGAAGCCTTCATCTCGCCCAGGAACGTCCGGCAGGCATAGAGATGCGCGTGCGCGTTGACGGCATAGTTCCAGCGCCAGACATCAGTATCGTATTGCTCGAACGGACCCGAGCCACCGCCCACGCCCGCGTTGCTGAACAGGATGCGCACCGGGCCAAAGGCGCGTGCCTTGTGGCCGGCTTCGGCCCAGCTTGCCTCGTCGGTAACGTCGAGCTGCAGGCCCATGGCGCGGGCGCCTGCGCGGGACAGCGCTTCGGCGGCGGTGGCAACGCGATCGGCATCGATGTCGGCCAGCACCACCGAGGCGCCCTTTGCCGCCAGCGCGCGGGCCGTCGCCAGCCCCAGGCCGCTGGCGCCGCCGGTGATGAAGGCCGTTTTGCCGGCTATGCTGGTCATGCGCGGAAATCCCGTTCGAGGTGGCGTGTCATCGCCAGTTGGGCGAAGCCGGCGGCGAGCGCGAAGGGCAGCAGCGCCATGAGCGCCCAGCGCAAGCTGTCCGCGCCATGGAGCGTCTTCAGCCCGTCGCTGGCGATACCGACGAACAGCGGGCCAAGGCCAAGGCCGACGATGTTGAACATCAGCATCAGCACGGCGGCCGCCGTGGCGCGGGCGCGGGGCGGGGCAAGGTTCTGCACCAGTGCCAGCGCGGGCGCGACATAGGCGGTGCAGGCCGCCATCGGCAGCAGCAGCAGCGCCAGCGAAACCTGCCAGCTTCCCGCCAGCAACGCGGCGGCGAAGCTGGGCACGGTGACAAGACTCGCCAGCGCCGGAACCAAGCCATAGGCGCGGGGCGAACGCCGCGCCGCCTGGCTGACGAGCCATCCGCCGCCGAGAATGCCGATGGCGAAAGTCACGCCGGCGGCCGGGGCGAACCATGTGGCCATGGCGGCAAGGGGCATGCCCTGCGTGCGCATCAGGAACGCGGGAATCCAGTTGAGCATGCCATAGCTGACGAAGGCCGCGAAACCGCTGCCGATCATCACCATCCGCAGCGATCGCCGGCGGACGAACAGCGCCAGCGTCTGGCGGACGGGCAGGGCGGTATCGGGCATGTCGCCCTCCGCTCCATCCATCCTGCCGCGTGCGGGTTCGGGGACGGTCCAGATCAGCAGCGGCGCCACCACGATGCCAACCAGGCCGATCAGCAGAAAGGCGTTGCGCCAGCCGATATGCGCTGCCGCCCAGGCGCCGAACGCCGCACCCACGAACACGCCGAACGGTCCATTGCAAGTGAACAGGCCGATCGCCAGAGGGCGCTTGTCGGGCGGGTAGAGATCGGCGATGGCCGACAGCGAGGGGGCGGTTCCGCCGGCCTCGCCCGATCCCACTCCGAAGCGCATCAGCGCAAGCCGCCAGAAGTTGCTGACCAGGCCGCAGGCCGCGGTGAACGCGCTCCATACCACGCAGGCGATGCCGATCAGTTTCACGCGCTGCCAGCGGTCGGCGATCATCGCCACGGGAACGCCCATCGCGGCATAGAACAGGGCGAAGGCAAGTCCGGTCAGCAGCCCGAATTGCGTATCGGTGAAATGGAGATCGGCCCGGATCGGCTCAACCAGCACCGACAGCAGCTGCCGGTCGACGAAGTTCACTGTGCCGATCAGGAACAGCATGGCCAGCGCCGTATTCCGGCGCAGGGCGGAAGGCTGCCCCAGCGGCGCGGCGCGCGCATCAAGAGCGGCGGCTTTCGTCAATGGCTCTCCCCAACGGGCCGAGATTCTTCTCTTGCGAAAATACTTAGATATGTAAGTTTAACTGTCAATACGCTTTACGGTAAGTGGAGCCACTTGGGAGAAAAGGCATGGAGATCAAGGGTAAGTCCGCCATTGTGACGGGTGCTGCCAGTGGCATTGGCCGGGCCACCGCGGTCCTGCTGGCGCAGCACGGAGTCGCGCATGTCGCGCTGGCCGATGTCAACGTGGCCGGGCTGGAGGAAACCGCGCGGCAGGTGAGTGCTCTCGGGGCACAGGCCGGAGTCCACCGGCTCGATCTGGCCGACATGGCGGCCGTGGAGGCCTGGTTCCGGAACCATGGCGATGTCGATATCCTCCACAACAACGCCGGCGTGGTTTCGGGCGAGCCGCAGTTTCCGGAGGTCGACGTGGACCGGCTGCGCTGGATCGTCGATGTCAACCTGACCTCGCTGATCACGGCGACCCAGATCGTGGCGCAGGCCATGCGCGAGCGCGGCGGCGGGGTGATCGTCAACACGGTGTCGACGGTCGCATTGGGCACGGGTTTTTACGACGTGATGTACGCCACGACCAAGGCGGGCGTGCTGATGTTCACGACGGCCTGCGCCATGCTGAAGGACAAATGGAACGTGCGCGTGGCCGGGGTGCTGCCGGGGCTGACCGAGACGCCGATCCACGACACCACCGGAGCGAACGGGAAATCGGACTGGATGAAAGCGGTGCTCGCCAGCAACGAAAGCTGCCGACCGGAGGATATTGCCGAAGGCGTGATCGATCTGATCGCGGACGATGGTCTGCCGGGCGGGGACTGGGTGGCGATACGCCGGATCGACGGCCGCATCGAACGCGAATGGGCGCACGACCGGCCCGCCTAGCCGGCCCGCCTGACCGGCCCCACCAACCGGTCTTCGCGTCAGCGCGCGGGGGCGTTCAGCATGTTGCGGCCGAACAGGTTGGACCACTGCTCCTCGTTCAGCACCGGTCGTGCGCTGGAAAGGTTGGCGGGATTCTCGACGCTGGTTCCGGCGATGACACCGGGCCGGGCCGCGATCCGGTCGAACCAGTCCTGCACCGCCGGATAGTCTTCCAGCGCAAGCCCGATCGCCCGGACCGCGCGCGCCCAGGGCCAGGTGGCGATGTCCGCCACGGAATATTCGCCGGCCAGGTATTCGGCCTCGGCCAGCCGCCCGTTGAGCACGTGCAGCAGGCGGACCGTTTCGTTGCGATAGCGTTCGACCGGGTAGGTCTGCCCTTCGGGCGCATAGCGGATGAAATGGTGCGCCTGCCCCTGCATCGGGCCGAAGCTGGCCATCTGCCACATCAGCCATTGCTGCGCCTGGCTGCGTCGGCGCGGGTCGGCGGGGAGCAACTGGCCGCTCTTTTCGGCGAGATAGAGCAGGATGGCCCCGGATTCGAACACGGGCAGCGGCGCGCCTCCGCCGATGGGGTCATGATCGACGATCGCGGGCAGCCGGCCGTTCGGGTTGATGCGGCGGAACTCGGGCGTCAGGTGATCGCCCGCCAGCACGTTCATCCGGAGCAACTGATGCGGCAAGCCCGTTTCGGCCAGCATGATCGATACCTTGTGCCCGTTGGGCGTGGGGGTGAAGTAGACCTCGATCATCAGGATGCCCTTTCTTGATGTGACAGGGGTTCTTGATGCGACAGGGGCCGCCGCGCTCCCAAGGAGAAACGCGGCAGCCCCTGCCAGCTGTGCCGGATTGTCAGAACTTGATGCCAGCCTCGACCGCGATGTTCCGGGGCGGTTCGAGATAGAGGATCGCGCGCGGTACGGCGGTGATCGGCGCCGGCAGGTTGAACGCGCTGCCGGTGGTGAGCTGGTTGGTCAGGTTCTTGCCGACGAAGGCGATGTGCCAGCGGTTTTCCTGATCGGCCAGTTGCACGCGCAGGTCGAGCTTGGCGTAACCCTTCTGCACGCCGAAGATCGGGCTCTGGTTGTCGGAGTCGAAGTATTTGGAACGGCCCGCGACCACGCCGGTCACGTCGAGCCGCAGCGCGTCTGACAGATCGAAGCGGGCATGGGCGGTGACGCTGCCGGTGAACTTCGAGGAATAGGCCACCCTATACCCCTTCAGGTTGTTGGTGGCGGGGGTGCAGGTCGTCGGTTGCGATGCCAGGCAGGCCGCGCCCGGATAGTCGTCGTACTTGATATCCTGGTAGGCGGCCGACGCGTTGATGTCGAAGTTGTCGATCGGATAGAACGTGAACGATCCTTCCACGCCCTTCGACGTGGCGCTGGCGGCGTTGCCGGTCAGGTAGCTGGACGTTGCCGGCTGATAGACCGAGACCTGCAGGTTCTTGAACTGCGTGTGGTAGAGCGAGACGTTCGCCACGACCTTGCCGTCCAGCATCGTCGATTTCACGCCAGCCTCGAAATTCTCCGAGCGTTCCGGCTTGAACTGGAAGGTGGCGTTGGTGGTGCCCAGCGTGTTCGACACGAATCCGCCGGACTTCGAGCCACGGCCCCAGGTGCCATAGACCATGACGTGCGGCGCCACATCGTACTGCACGGTGATCGACGGATCGACGTTGCCTTCGCTGCGCTTTCCGGCCGCGCTGGAGATCGGGCGGATGGCGAAAGGACCATAGACGAGCCTGGACGCGAAATCGGCGTCCTTGCTGACATGGGTATAGCGCAGGCTGCCAATCACGCGCAGCGCCTTGGTCACGTTCACCGTGCCCTGGCCGAAGACCGAGAACGAGTCCGCCTTCTGGTTGAAGCGGCTGTCGATCCGGCCGAAGTAGGGGCTGCCGAACAGGTTGGCGATGTTGAAGCCCTGCAGCTGATCCAGCCGGTAGGTCGAGTGGTCATAGTAGGCGCCGACGATGAAATCGAGGAAGCGCCCGGTCGGCGAAAGCAGGCGCACTTCCTGCGAGACCTGATCGAAGCGTTCGGGGAAGCTGTTGTACACCGAATTGTTGGTGAACGCGCCGCCGCTGTTCGGGATCGTCTGGTCGAAGCCGTTGACGATGTTGGCCTTGAACCAGCTGTAGCCGGTGACCGAGGTCAGCGTGTAATCGCCGAGCTTGAGGTTGCCGGTGCCCGAGATCATGACCGACTTGGTCTTGGTGCCTTCATCGCCCAGCGCCGAACGATCGAGGTAGCGCGTGAGATGGGGCGCCTGCGCGCTTGTCAGCGGGCTGGAAACGGTGATCCCGCCGATCACGTCGCGGTTGGCGTATTCGGCCTTCACCGTGTAGTCGAAATTGCTGCTCGGTTCCCACTTCAGCGTCAGGCGGGCGACCTGCTGCTTGATCTGCGGATCATCGTGGTTGGTCGCCAGGTTGCGGATATAGCCATCCTGGTTGATGAACTTGTAGGCAAGGCGCGCGCTGAGCGTGCTGGTGATCGGCCCGGACACGTAGCCGGAAACGTCAGGCCCCTTGAAATCGAAGTTGTAGCTGGCGGTCAGGCTCGTTTCGAAGTGGCTGGTCGGCCCGGCCGAAACCACGCTCACCGCGCCGGCGGCGGTGTTCTTGCCGAACAGCGCACCCTGCGGGCCGCGCAGCACTTCGACGCGGGCAAGGTCGAAGAACGGAGCCTGTGCCTGCCGCGAACGGCCGGCATAGACGCCATCGACATAGAGCGACACGGACTGGTCGAACGCGAAGTTGGCCGGCGGCGAACCGAAGCCGCGGATGTAGATCACGTCGTTGCCGGCCGTGGACTGCACGAACACGTTCGGCGTGTAGTTCATCACCGACTTGATGTCGTTGGAGTTGAATTCGGCCAGGCGCTGGCCGCTGACCACTTCCATGGAAATCGGCACGTCCTGCAGGTTCTGGGCGCGTTTCTGCGCCGTGACGATGATTTCCTTGGCGTCGGTCACGTCGCCCGAAGCGGTTCCCTCCGCTTCCGCCATCGCGGGCGTGGCGGCAGCGAGCATCGCCATCACGGCGACCCCAGAAAACAGGAACTGTTTTTGAGCCTTCATGTTCACCCTCTCCCATTGAGGTTGTTCCGATCCGTGTCGTCTGGACCGTGAATCTGATTGACCCTTAGCATACTAATGTTTTTATCGGTGTCCACCACATTTGAAAGAGAGGATTCGCGGCGTGACGCGAGAAACACAGACGGATGTTCGCGGAATTCTGGCCAGCAAACCGCTTTGTACGGCGGAGTTCGAGGTTGCCGGCGGGTTGATCGCGATCGGCGCTTCGCCGTTCGGCGATCAACGCATGGGCTATGTGACCGGGGGCCGATTCTTCGGTCCGCGAATCGCGGGGACGATCCTTCCGGGCGGCGGCAACTGGTCTCGCGCCGGACGCCTGGGAGAAGACGCGTCCGTCGGCACGTTCGATGCGCGCGCGGTATGGCGCACGGACGAGGATGAGCTGATCTACCTGACCTACACCGGGCGCAGCGTCATTCCCGATCCGGTGCGCGCCGCCTTCGCCGATCCTGCCGCGCCCGATGTCGATCCGGCGCGCTACTACCTGCGCATCGCCATGGTGTTCGAAACCGCGAGCAAGCGCCTGGAATGGTTGAACGGCGTGCTCGCGGTCGGCGTGGGAGAACGCACCGCCTTCGGGGTGCGGCACGTCATTCACGAAATCGGATAGGGGGTAGCGACCGCCGCGTCAGGCTTCGCGGCCGAGCCAGCGCCGCAGGACGTCGGCGGTATCCTGGCCGACGGCGAGCGGTGCCGGGCGGCGAATGCTGCCGGGCGTGTCGGACAGCTTGGGGAACACGCCCTGCATGGTGACTTCGCCGAATTCGGCATCGTCCACTTTCACCAGCGCGTCACGCGCGGCGAAATGCGGGTCCGCCATCATGTCCTCGGCATCGTAAACGCGGCCGGCGGGCACCCCGGCCTCGATCATTCTCGCTTCCAGCTCCGCGATGGTCAGCGTTTTCGTCCATTCGCCGATCAGGCCATCGAGCTCTTCCTGCCGCGCGCCGCGCGCCCGGTGCGTGGCATAGCGTTCGTCGCTGGCCAGTTCGGGGCGGCCCATGGCGGCGGCCAGCCGGGCGAACACGCCATCCTGATTGGCGCCGATCAGATATTCACCGTCGCGGCAGGGATAGACATTGGACGGCGCGATGCCGGGCAGCGCCGATCCGGTGCGCTGACGCTTGGTGCCGCTGACCGAATAGTCCGACACCGTCGATTCCATCACTTGCAGCACCGCTTCGTACAGCGCGGAATCGACGATCTGCCCTTGGCCGGTCTGGTTGCGGTGGTGCAGGGCGGCCAGTGCGCCCAGGCAGCCATAGGTGGCGGCCAGCGTATCGCCGATCGACACACCCACGCGAGCGGGCGCGCGATCCGGATAACCGACGATCCCGCGCCAGCCGCCCATCGCCTCGCCAATGCCGCCGAAGCCGGCGCGTGTCGAATAGGGGCCGGTCTGGCCATAACCCGAAACGCGCACGATGATCAGACCCGGATTCGCCGCGCGCAGATCCGCGGGGGCGAGGTTCCATTTTTCGAGCGTGCCCGGCCGGAAGTTCTCGATCAGGATGTCCGCCCGCGCGATCAGGTCGCGGGCCAGATCCTGCCCCTCCGCCGATCTCAGGTCGGCACCCACGGAATACTTGTTGCGGGCGATGACGCGCCACCAGCTCGGCTTGTCCCCCTGGCCCCAATGGCGCATCTGGTCACCGGTTTCGGGCGGTTCCAGCTTCACGATTTCGGCGCCCATATCGCCCAGCAACTGTCCGCAGAACGGCCCGGCGATGAGCTGGCCCATTTCGACCACCCGGATTCCCTCCAGTGCGCCAGCGCCGATGATCATGCTTATTCAATCCTTCCGTCCGATCCGACTGGTAGTGCAACCTGACCTGTGCTGAATATACTTAGAATGCTATGTATTTATCAACCGTTTTTTGAAGGCGTTCCGGTCCGTCCAGTTCGGACATGTGAAAGCGATCGCTCCGCCACGATTGCTGCGGGAAAGCGCTGTTCCTGGGGGCAGGACGCATTGCTGGTGCGGTCGAGGCGTCCAAATCGCTAAGCCGAAAGCTGCTCGCGCAACGCGCCGCAACTACGGAATTTGTCCACGCCGCCTAGGAAGCAAGCAGGCCCCGTCAACCCTCGGCACATATCCCGGGAAAGGCCGGCGCCTGCGCGACCATGCTCGGCAGCTTGCGCCCCATCAACGTGGTAAGCCACGCGTTGGCCTCGACCATCTTCGCCAAATCCATGCCGGTGCGGATGCCCGCGCGCTCGAGCATGTAAATCACATCCTCGCTGGCCACGTTGCCCGCCGCGCCCGGCGCGAACGGGCAGCCACCCAGGCCGCCTAGCGCGGCGTCGACCACGCTGGCTCCCGCCTCGATCGCCGCCCAGACGTTGGCAAGCCCGGTCCCGCGCGTGTTGTGAAAATGCACGCGGACCGGCAAGGGCGCGATCGCCGCCGCCACCCGGCGGACGAGCCGTGCGACATGGGCCGGATCCGCCACGCCGATGGTATCGGCCAGCGCCACCTCGGCAGGGCTGGCTTCGGCCAGTGTGGCGGCCATGGCGACGACACGGTCCTCGGCGACCTCGCCTTCGAACGGGCAACCGAACGAGGCGGCGATGGTAACCTGTCCTTTGAGGCCCGCCGCCTGCGCCATGGTGACGATCGCGCGGGCGGCGTCCAGCGATTCCGCGCTGGTCTGCCCCTGGTTGGCGATGGCAAAGCGTTCCGAGGCGACGCAGACCGCGCCGAGTTCATGCAGTCGGCCGGTTGCGATGGCGCGCTCCGCCCCGCGCGCGTTGAGGACAAGGCCGATGTAACTGGCACCCTCCACTTGCGGTAGGCCGGCGCAGACCTCTTCGGCATCGGCCATCTGCGGCACCCGCTTGGGATTGACGAAACTGGTCACTTCTATCCGGCGCGCGCCGGCATGCAGGCTGCGGCGGATCAATTCGAGCTTGTCCGCGGTGGTGACGAGCGCCTTTTCGTTCTGCAGGCCGTCGCGCGGACCGACTTCGACAAAATCAATCGCTGCGGTTGTCACGCCTTTCTCCCAACTTGTCTCGGCAAGGCCGTCTTCCTGGCCTCCGCAATTGTCAAGGCGTCGGCCTCTTCGTTGTCAAGCGCGCGGCGGTGAAGCCATTTCCCAGCCCCGCCGAGGGCGCGGAACACGTCCACCTGTTCGTCGACATTCCGCCGCATGTCTCGGTCAGCGAGTTCGTCCAGCGGGCCTGACCTGCCCCCGGAAAGGCTCCCAAATGGGTGAGTTGTGGTGGCATCTGCGGAGACGCAGTGGACCTGGCAAGGCCGAGTGTAGCCCGGATTTGCTGGATTTTCAGGGATGGTGGGAGGCGCTGTGAAGCGTGATCCTGGTGGGCGGTGACGGGCTCGAACCGCCGACCCTCTCGGTGTAAACGAGATGCTCTACCAACTGAGCTAACCGCCCTTCGCGGAAGCCGCGCTCATGCGCGGTTTGCCCGGGGTAGTCAATCCCGGTTGGAGCGCCCGGTTTTGGCGGTCTGACCCTAAAGGCGGATACGCGTTTCGAGAAAATCGAGGAATGCGCGGATGCGTGCCGCCAGGCGATCGTGCCCGACGTGCAGCGCGTGGATGTCCTCGCCATCGCCGGGGTTGAAAGGGGTGAGCAGTTCGATCAGCCGGCCGGCCGCCAGATCGGCCGCGACATGGAAGCGGGCGAGCCGCGCGATGCCGCCGCCGGCCAAGGCCATCATGCGCACCACTTCGCCCGAGTTACCCAGAAACCGGCCATCCATGACCTGATGCGTGGTTACGCCCCCGGTCCGGAACGGCCAGGAATCGACCGAGCGGCGGAAGCTGAAGCGCAGGCAGGTGTGGTGCTCGAGGTCCGTGGGAACACGCGGAGTGCCGTGGTGCTCCAGATAGGCAGGGCTTGCCACCACGGCCATCGTACTGTGTCCCAGCTTTCGCGCGCGCAGCCCGGAATCGCGCAAGGGGCCAACCCGGATCGCGATGTCCGCGCGTTCGTCGACCAGATCGACCATCGCGTCGGTCAGCGCCAGGTCGAGCGTTATCGCCGGGAAGGCTTGCTGGAATTCGGGTAGGACCGGGATCAGGCAATGCACACCGAACGGAACCGAGGCGTTGATCCTGAGGCGGCCCGAAGGGCTTTGCCCGGTGGCCGGAAAATCGCGCTCCAGCTCGTCGATTTCCTCCAGCAGCCCGGCCACGCGCACGCGATAGGCCTCGCCTTCGGGCGTCAGGGCGAGGGCGCGGGTGGTGCGCGCGATCAGTTGTACGCCCAGCCGCGCCTCAAGGCGCCCCAGCGCCCGGCTGACGGCAGACGGCGTAAGCCGCAGTTCCCGCGCCGCGCCGGCCAGGCTGCCCTGTCGCGCCACCGCGAGGAACGTTTCCATTTCGCCGAGACGGTTGTCCATGAAGCGACACTCGTGAATTGAAATCAATTCTAAAATACATCAGTGATGCCTAATCACAAGTTGTTCAAGCGCCTATGTACCATGCAACAATCCCGTTTCATGGAGACGCATCATGGATCTTAACCTTGCCGGAAAGACGGCTCTCGTCACCGGTGCCACGGCGGGCATCGGCCTTGCCATTGCCGAAAGGCTTGCCGCCGAAGGCGTTGCGGTAGCGATCAGCGGCCGCGATTCCGCAAAGCTGGAGCGCGCGGTGCAGGCGATCGGCGCGAAGGGGAGCGCGCGGGGCGTGCTGGCCGATCCGGCGACGGCCGAAGGTGCGGCCGCGCTGATCGCGGCGGTTCCCGACGTCGATATCCTCGTCAACAATCTGGGAATCTACGAAGCCAAGCCCTTTGCCGAGATCAGCGATGCCGATTGGCATCACATTTTCGAGGTCAACGTGGTGAGTGGCGCGCGGCTGGCGCGGCATTACTTTCCGCAAATGCTGGCGCGGGGCACCGGGCGCGTGATCTTCGTGTCCAGCGAAAGCGCGCTGGCCACCCCGCAGGAAATGATTCACTACGGGATGACCAAGACGGCGCAGCTGGCAATCGCGCGCGGGCTGGCAGAGCAGACGCGCGGCACCGGCGTGACGGTGAATGCGATTCTGCCCGGACCGACGCGCTCTGAAGGGATCGTGGATTTCATCCGCTCGGTCGTAGACAACAAGTATGCGCCCGAAGCCGAACGCGAAGCCGAGTTCTTCGCCCGGTTCCGGCCGCTTTCGCTGATCCGGCGGCTGATCGAACCCGATGAGATCGCGGCGCAGGTCGCGCTGCTCGCCAGCTCGCTGGGCGCGATCACCAATGGCGCTGCCGTCCGCATGGAAGGCGGGATCATTCCAACGATCGCCTGAAGCGCAATCCCGTGCCGTCGAACGGTTCGCGGCACGGGAAGGCGGATTATCGTCAGACGGCTTCGTACTGCGTTGCTTTTTCCTTGCGGACGGTGCGGCTGTTGCGTCCGTCGATCGCTACCGGCACTTCGCCGGCGATCGTCGCACGGCGCAGCGTGCGGCGCTGGAGACCGAAATCGGCGACGGCCCGGTGCTGGGTGGACTGGTTATCCCAGAACGCCACATCGCCCGGCTGCCAGCGCCAGCGCACCACGTTTTCCGGCTTGGTGATGTGGTCCTGCAGGATCTGGAACAGGCGCTGCGAATCCGCCTGGTTCAGCCCGACAAAGCCTTTCACGAAATGGCCGAGCAGCAGGCTGCGCTGCCCTGACACCGGATGGACGCGGACCACCGGATGTTCGGTTTCATAAACGGTGGAGGCAAAGACGCTGCGGTGCTGCGCGATGCGCTCTCGCTGCACGCTGTCTTCGCTGCCGCGCGCGGGATTGCCCAGCGCCGCCGCATAGTCATAGAGATTGGTGTGCGTGGCCCACAGCGTATTGACCAGTTGGCGCAAGGGTTCGGGCAGGCCTTCGTAAGCGGTTTCGCCATTGGCCCACACGGTATCCCCGCCAGCCTCCGGAATGGTGATCGCGCGCAGGATCGATCCCTTGGGATAGGCGTCGACGAAGGTTACGTCGGTATGCCAGCTGGACGCGGCGTAGCCTTCCTTGCTGTCGAGTTCGAGCAGGTAGCGCGATCCTTCGGCCACGGGCACGGTGGGGTGCGCCACCGGATCGCCGAACAGCGCGGCGAAGGCCTCGTGCCGGGCATCGTCCAGTTCGTGCTGGTTGCGGAAGAACACGACCTTGTGGCGCACGACGGCATCCTTGATCGCCTGCACGGTGGCGGGATCGAGATCGCCGGACAGGGTCACGCCCCGGATTTCCGCGCCGATCGTGCCGGTGACGGGCACGATATCGAGCGGGGATTTGGGATCGCGGGCGTTGGTGTAGGTGGCGATGGCATTCATGATGCAGTCTCCTTGAAACAGGGGGCAGGAGGGATCATTCGGCGGGCACGAGGGAGGCGGCGCTGGTGCGGTCCCGCGCCTCGAGTTGTCGGCGAATTTCGGAGTGACGCTTCCCGTCGAGCGGGAAGCCAGCGACGAGCGCGGCCGACACTGCGTGAGCAATCGACGGACCGAGCGCGAAGACGAGCAGCAGGCCGTTCAGCGCCTGAGGGGTGTTGGCGGCGCTTTTGGGATCGAAGCCGAACCCCGCGACCAGCGGCAGGGCCAGGCCCACGGCCAGTGCGCTGCCCAGCTTTTCCGAGACGCTGAATACGGAGTAATAGAGACCGACGCGGTCCTCGCCGGTTTCGGCGCGATGCTTGTCGGCGATGTCCGCCACCATCGAGCGGAGCATGATGTTGCCCGATCCCTGCGCCAGCCCTTGCGCGAAGGCGAGGAACAGGACGAGGCCGAAGCGGTCGGGCGTGGTCAGCAACAGGCCGGCGTTGATGGCGGCCTGGACCAGTTCCGCCAGCACGGCCGTCCGATTTTTGCCGAGCCTGAGCGAGATGCGCAGCCAGATCGGGCCGGCCGCCATGCCGAAGATGTACTGGAACAGGAACAGCCCCGCCGCCCATTCCGGCCGTCGCAGATAGTAGGTTACGTAGAACACCAGCAGCACACCGCGGATGCCCTGTCCGGTGCGGACCGAGGCGTCGGACAGGATCACGCGGACCAGCAGGCTATTTCCGAACACCGCGCCCAGCGTCGTGCGCAGCGAAAACGGCGCCCGCGCCACCAGCTCCGCCGGGCGATCCGGTGCGGCGGTCAGCGTCAGCCACAGGCCAGGCAGGGCGGTGACGAGAACGAGCGCGCCGAACAGCGCCAGCCGCATTCGTCCGTCGCCCTGGAACAGGCGGTCGCCCACGGCGGCGACGGCCAGCGTCACCACCAGCGCCACCGCGACCAGCACGGTGATGTAGGCGGTGATCCGCGTGCGCTGATGATAATCGCTGCTGAGTTCGCCCGACCACGCGAGCAATGGCGTCTGTACGGCGGATGTGCCGGCATAGAACAGGAGCAGGCCGGTTGCGAGCCAGACGATGCTGCCGCCGGGCGGCGGGAAGAACAGCAGGACGGCGCCCGCGGTGAAGGTCAGCCCACCCGCCGCGATCCATGTCCGCCGCCGGCCGAACCGCGCGCGGGTGTGGTCGCTCAACGTCCCGATCACCGGATCGAGCACCGAATTGATGATCTGGCCGGCCAGCATCAGCAGGCCCAGCGTGCCCAGCGACAAGCCGAAATCCTTGGCCATGATCGCCGGCAGATAGGCCACGACGGGTTGTGCCGCGGCGTAGATCGGCACGGCGATCGCGGCAAAGCGGATCAGGCGCCAAGCCGATGGAGCGGATTGCGGAGAGAGTGTCATGCCGGGCCGTCCCTGGTTCAGGCCGCCGCTTCGGTGACAGCGGTGGCGGGTCGCGCGGCGACGGCGGGTCGCGCCAGCCCCAGATGATCGCGCAGGGTCGTGCCTTCGTACTCGGTGCGGAACAGCCCGCGCCGGCGCAGCTCTGGCAGGACGAGATCAATGAAGTCGGTCAGCCCGTCGCGCAGCGTGGGCGCGAGGATGTTGAAACCGTCGGCGGCGCCTGCCTCGAACCATTCCTGCAGCGTGTCGGCGATGTCGGCGGGCGTGCCGACCAGCACGAGATGGCCGCGCGCCGCGCTGATCCGGCCGACCAGCTGGCGCACCGACAGGCCTTCGCGCAGCGCCAGATCGTAGAGCAGCCGCTGCCGGCTTTGCCAGCCTTCGGTGAAGGGTGGGGGAGGGGGCGGCGCATCCAGATCGACCTCGCTGAGGTCCCAGTCGAGGAACGTCTTGAACCCCTGCGCGGCGGCCTTGACGTCGACGAAGCGCTGGAGCGCGTCGAACTTGGCCTGCGCTTCCTCGCGCGTGGGGGCGACGTAGATGCTGGCACCGGGCATCACCAGCAGGCTGTCGCGGCTGCGCCCGGCGGCTTCGGCCTGGTCTTTCACCCCCTGCGCGAAGGCGACGGCCTCCTCCAGGGATTGCTGCGCGGTGAACACCACTTCGGCGGTAGCGGCGGCGAGCTTCTGTCCGTCGGCGGACGATCCCGCCTGCACGATCACGGGATGGCCCTGCACCGGCCGGCCCGATTGGAGCGGCCCGCGCACGCTGTAATAGGGGCCTTCGTGGTTCAGGAAGCGGACCTTGGCCGGATCGGAAAAGCGCCCGCTTTCCTTGTCCAGCACCAGCGGATCGTCGTCCCAGGTGTCCCACAGGCCCTTGACCACGCTGATATGCTCTGCCGCGCGGTCATAGCGTTCGGCGTGGGCAAGCTGATGCGACAGGCCGAAGTTGGCCGCTTCGGCATTGGTGCCCGACGTCACCAGATTCCAGCCCGCGCGGCCGCCGCTCAACTGGTCGAGCGCGGCGAACTTCCGCGCCATATGGTAGGGCGGCATGTAGGTGCTGGATACCGTGGCGATCAGGCCGATCCGGCTGGTATGCGTGGCCAGCGCGGCCAGCAGGGTCAGCGGTTCCCAGAAATAGACCGGCGGGGCGTAGCTGATCGCCTCGGCGGACCCGCCCAGCAGGCCCACGTTGTCGGCGAAGAACACAGCGTCGAATTTGGCGGCTTCCGCCTTCTGCGCGAGTTTGCGGTAGAACTCGAAGCGGAAGGCGTCGTGCGGATCGACATCGGGATGGCGCCAGGCGGCGACATGGTGCCCGATGCTGTAGAGGAATGCGCCGAGGCGCATTTGACGGGGTTCGGCCATGGTCAGAATTTCCCGGAAAGGGTCACGCCCCAGGTGCGGGGTTCGCCCAGGATGGTGATGATGGGGGTGTTGGCGCTGGCCGCGCCGAATGCCGCGGCGTAGCGCTTGTCGAACAGGTTCTTCGACCACAGCAGGATCGAATAGCGATCGTCCTCGGTCCGCAACCCGATGCCGGCGTTGACCAGCGCATAGGCGTTCTGCCAGCCGTAGATCGAACGCGGATTGATCAACGCGGTGCGGCTGCGATAGCTGACCGTGGCGTAGCTCGTCAGCTTGAGGTTGCCGCCGATCGGCTGCTCGACGTTATAGCCGCCCTGCAGCACCCACTTGGGCGCGTTGGCGATCTGGTAGCCGGTGAGGCTGAGCGTCGAGGTCGCGCCGCCCAGCGCGGCCTGGAATTCCAGCGGCGCTGGCGCGTTCGCGTAGTTGAGGTACTTCGCGTCGTTATAGGCGCCGTTGAAGTTCAGGGTGAGGCCCGGAACCGGCGCGATCGTGGTTTCGAACTCCACCCCGCGCAGCCGCACCTTGCCCACGTTGGCAAGGTAGGAGCCGAGCGTGGGCCGCTGCGTATCGACTTGAGTGGCTTGATAGCCCTTGATCGTGTTGTTGTAGAAATTGACGTTGAGCGTCAGCTTGCGGTCGAGCCAGGTGGTCTTGAAGCCGGCTTCGAAGTCGAGCGACTTTTCCGGCTGGGTGATGATGACCGACTGCGTGAGCGTGGAGGCGGTGGTGTTCGCCGCGCCCGATTTCTCGCCATAGCTGGCCGAGCCATAGAGCAGGATGTTGTCGCTGACCTTGAACGACGGGTTCACCAGCCAGGCGACAGAATTGCGCGTATTGGCCGCGCCCACGGTGAAAAGGCCGCCTTCCGCTGCCGTGGTGCCGCCAAGACTGGCAAGAATGGTTGAACGGGCGGTGTTCAGCGCCGGCAGGGGCAGGGTGGCGCCGCCGGTATAGGAACCGGTGACGTTCACCTGCTTGCGTTCGCGGGTGAAGCGCACGCCGCCGGTCAGCGAGAGGGCATCGGTCAGGTGCAGCGTGGCCTGTCCGAACACCGCGCCGCTGTCGATCTTGAGCTTGCCGCGCTTGCTGTAATCGATGCCGTCGAGGATCGCGGCGGGGGTGGCGTTGCTGCCGGTCAGGAACGCGGCTGCGCCCGAATAGAAGATCGTGCGGTAATCGCTGACCAGGTCTTCGTGCAGGTAATAGGCGCCCACCTGCCAGTCGAGCAGGCCGCCCTTGTTCGAGGCGAGCCGCAGTTCCTGCGAATACTGGTCGACATCGACGTCATAGCCGGCGCGGAAAATCGGCAGCGGCGTCAGGTCGCTGTCGTTGTAGGGACGGAAATAGAGCTGCCGCCAGGCGCTGACCGAGGTCAGCGTTGCGCCGCCGAAGTCGCAGTTCAGCTCGTTCGAGATGCCGTTGGTGCGCGAGACCAGCCGCTGCTGCGAATTGAGATTGGCGTTCTTGGTGATGTCGAAGCTGGGCGTGTAGCCGAACAGCGTCTTCAGCTTGTTGGTCC
Source organism: Novosphingobium sp. LASN5T (assembly GCF_003856955.1). Classification (NCBI taxonomy): domain Bacteria; kingdom Pseudomonadati; phylum Pseudomonadota; class Alphaproteobacteria; order Sphingomonadales; family Sphingomonadaceae; genus Novosphingobium; species Novosphingobium sp. LASN5T. The sequence goes on along the minus strand of NZ_RQSI01000002.1, from coordinate 206,520 downwards.
AGCTTCCGGCACGGACGGATCGCACCGTACCATCGAGGTTCAGGTTGGCGTTTACGTCGGCGGAGGCCGGGTAGAAGTTGTTGTATTCGCGCGTTTCGTAGTGCTCGACGATCAGGCGGCTGCTGATGTTGCTGGCCGGCGTGAACAGCAACTGGCCGCGCACGGACCAGCGGCTGTTGTCGAGATACTTGGCCCCGTCATAGGCATTGCGGATCCAGCCGCCGCCCTGATCGGTGGCGAAAGTGACGCGATAGGCCAGCTTGTCGGCGATGATCGGCCCGGTGGCATTGGCGCGCACCTGGAAGCGGTTGCGGCCACCATAAGTGGCGTTGATGTTGAGTTCGGGATCGAACTTGGGCTTGGCGGTGCGCACGATCACAGCGCCGATGGTGGTGTTCTTGCCGAGCAGCGTGCCCTGCGGCCCGCGCACGACCTCGACGCCTTCCAGATCGACGAAATCGAGCCAGCTGAAGCCGACGTGGGTGAAGAACACATTGTCCACGATCAGGCCGACGCCGCCTTCGGCGCCGTCGTTGTTGGCGTTGCCGCCCACGCCACGGATGTAGAGGCCCGAAACGCGCGTGTTCTGCTGGATCGCGCCGAAGTTGGGGACTTTCACCGTATAGTCCGCCACGCGGTCGAGATGCTGGGCGTTGAGTTCGCCGCCGGCGATCGAGGAGATGGCGAGCGGTACGTCCTGCAACCGCTCCTCGCGGTGGCGCGCGGTGACGATGATCTCGTTGCCGGCATCGGCGGCTTCCCCGTCCGGCGCGGCGGTGCTGTCCGCGGGCGCATCGGCACCCGGGGCATCGGCGGCGGTTGCCCAGGCAGGTGCGGCGGCTAGCGCAATGATGCTGACCGAAACTGTGGCAAGGGCGCGCGCAAGGCTTCCGCGAAGCGCGGATGAAATGAAATCGGACATAGTTGATCCCTGAAACCTGAAGATGGAAACGGGCGTGCCGCACGCATGCGTCCGGTGGACCGGAACGCGGGGCATGGTGACCGCGTCAGTTGTAAAGCGACGGTTGTATGGTTCGTGAGGGGCGCAACCGGCCGGGCGATCCGGCTCCCTCCGCGCGCAGGGCGCGGCCGGACACGGCGGGTTACGTCAGATAAAGCTCATGGCACGCATCGTATCACCTCATCACTTAGCGTGAGGGAACACGATGCCTGGCGCTGTCGCCCCAGCATCGCGCGCTTTAGCGGTTGGTAACGCGGAGCAAGCTGCTTCCCGATCAAATGCCGCGGACCAGGACCCTCTGAAGACACGGCCGGCCTGGTCACCGGAACCCGTGAGGGATGAATGTCTACTTATTTGGTTGAGTCATAAGCGTCAAGCGCAAGCTTTGCTTTTGCGCCGGACAGACAGGCTTTAGCGCCGCCTTGACAGGTTCCGACCTCAGGCCGGCGCGGCAAGGCTCTGCATACGCTTGAGATAGCGCGCGAGCACGTCGATCTCGAGGTTAACCTTGTCGCCGGGGGCAAGGCGCCCAAGCGTGGTGACCTCGGCGGTGTGGGGGATGATGTTCAGCGCGAAGTGCGCCGTGCCATCGGGCTGGTCGGCCACTTCGTTGACGGTCAGCGACACCCCTTCCACCGTGATCGAGCCCTTCGGCGCGATGAACGGTGCGAGTTCCCTTGGTGCGGCGATGCCGATCCGGTGCGAGGCGCCTTCGGGGCAGATGCCCACGACTTCGCCCACCGCGTCGACATGCCCGGTCACGATATGCCCGCCAAGTTCGTCGCCCAGCTTCAGCGCGGGTTCCAGGTTGATCGGCCGGCCTGCCTGCCATTGCGCGGGCGCGGTGCGGGACACGGTTTCGCCCGAGACGTCCACCGCGAACCACGCTTCGCCGGCCACGCCGCCCTTGTCCACCACGGTCAGGCACACGCCCGAACAGGCGATCGAGGCACCGATCGCGATCTTCGCCGGGTCCATCGCGCAGGATACCGTCACGCGGTGGTCGCCGCGATCCTCGATGGCGATGATGTTGCCGATTTCGGTGACGATACCCGTGAACATGCGCGCGGCTTTCAGGCTGGAAGGGTGGGACGGAGACGGTGGTAGACGTCGAGCGTGTCGCTGCCAAGCTGGCGCCGTTCGGCCAGTTGCCAGCGGCCGTGCGCGTCGGGCAGCGCGGCCAGGCCGATATCGCCGATCGCCGCAAGCCCGGTGCCGATCACGATGGGCGCGCGGTAGAGCAGGATGCGGTCGACCATGTCGGCGGCTAGGAACGCGGCGGCGGCACCGGCCCCGCCTTCGACGAACAGGTATTGCGCCGCGCCAAAGGCGTCCTGCGCGGCAATGTCGGCCACAGCGCGCCAGCCGTCCGGCGCAGCGCCGCGCGTCAGCACCCAGCGTTCCGGGCTGCGTTCCTCCAGGCCGGGCAGGCGCACGTCCAGCCGCGGCGCATCGGCGCGCAAGGTGCCGCCACCGGCGAGGATCGCATCGGCGCAGGCGCGTTCGGCATGGACATGCGCGCGCGCCTGGGCGCCGGTGATCCACTGGCTGGTCCCGTCCGCCAGCGCGATCCGCCCGTCGAGCGACGTGGCGAGCTTGAGCGTCACGTGCGGCCGGCCCAGCCGGCTGCGAGTGAGGTAGCCTTCCAGTGAAGCCCGCGCGGCCGGGGACGAGAGCAGGTCCACCGCGATGCCCGCCTCCCGCAACGCGGCCATGCCGTTGCCGGCCGTGCGCGGATCGGGGTCTTCGCAGCCGACGACCACGCGGGCGAGGCCCGAGGCCAGCACCAGCGAGGTGCAGGATGGGCCGCGCGCGCTGGCGTGGGCGCAGGGTTCCAGCGTGACGTATAGCGTTGCGCCGCGCGCGGCGGTGCCGGCCTCCGCCAGCGCCATCGCCTCGGCATGGGGGCGACCTCCCGGCTGGGTCCAGCCGCGCCCGACCACGCGCCCGTCGCGCACGATCATCGCGCCGACGGCGGGGTTGGGGCGGCTTAGCGGACGGCCGCGCGCGGCGATCGCCGCTGCCGCGTCCAGCCAGTCCTGGTCGGGCCGCTCAGCGTCAGGGCTGGGGGCTGGGCTGGGCACGATGCTGCTGGATGATCTTCTCGGCACGTTCCTGCTCGGCCTTCTTTTCGGCTTCGCGCTCTGCCTTGCCTTCCTGATACATCTTTTCCGTATCGATGCCCGTTGCCGCGCCGACGGCCTTGTACATCTGGCGGATGTTTTCGGCGTGGCGCTCCTCTTCCGCCTCTTCGGCGCGGGCCTTCTTCGTCGCGGCGATGTTGCCCGCGATGATCTCCTTGTCGGAGCGGTCCGCGCGCCAGCTTTCGAAGTAGAGCACCTTCGGCGGACGGGGCAGGCCGCGCCCTTCCTGCTGGACCATCAGGTAGAATATTCCGCCCGTCACGCAGGCGGCCAGCAACAGGCCGCGCGTGCGGTATTCGCTGGGCGCGCCCATGATCTGCCACAGATCCATGATCGCGCGCCGGGGCGAGACGTTTCGGAAGAAGTCCTTCATCGCCGTCTAGATAGGCGGTGGCCGCCGATTCCGCCAGTGCCCTGCGCCAGGATCAGCCGAACGGGCGGTAGAGCCCGCGTCCTTCGCGCTTCAGCCAATGGTTCGCCTCGGCGACGTTCCCTTCGAACAGGCGATCGAGTTCGGCGTGGAAGGCCGGGCTGTGGTCGAAGTGGCGCAGATGCGCGACCTCGTGCGCCACGACCGACCGCCGGACGAAATCGGGGGCCATGACCAGCCGCCAGTTGATCCGGATCGATCCGTCGGCGGCGCAGCTGCCCCAGCGCCGTTGCGCGCGCGACAGGGCGAGGCGCGGCACCGGGTGGCCTCCGCGCGCGCAGTAATGCGCCAGATCGTCGGCAAGCAGGGCAAGCGCTTCGCGTTCCAGCCAGCGGCGCAGCCGGCTTTCCAGCCCCTCGCGCGGGCCGCCGAGGATGATCGCGTCTTCCCCGATGGATGGCCTGCGGGGGGCCGTTGCATGCCAGTCGAGCCGACGCGCCACGCCCCGGAACGGCACCGGCGCGCCAGGTTCGAGCGTCTGCTGCGCGGGCAGGCGCGCCAGTTGCTGCGCCAGCCAGTCGGCGCGGTCCCGCGCGAAAGCCTCGGCATCGCCGACGCGGCCCCAGGCGGGAATGGAAACGCGCACTTCGCTGCCGTCGGGCGAAAGGCGCAGCGTCATCCGTTTTGCCTGCCGCAGCCGCCGGATCACGAGCGGCAGATCCTGCCCGCCGATCCGCAGGGTGCGCGGCTTCACCACGCGCGGCGCGGCGGGGCGGCGCAGCCAGTCGATCATCCCCCCGACGCCTGCCATACCTCTTCCGGCACGATGTGTTCTTCCAGCGGCCCCGCGAGCACCTCGCTGACGGCCTTGCCCACGACGGAGACGCCCGCGCGGTGAACCGCATCGCGATCGCCCGAAATCAGGTAATGCCATGCCGGCAGGGGCAGGCCATCGGCGCGCAGGCGATAGGCGCACGTCGCCGGCAGCCATGGCACTTCCGCCACGATGCGCGGGGTCAGCCGCAGGCAATCGGGCACCATCGCCTTGCGGTGGCGGTAATCGGCGCAGCGCGCGGTCGAAAGGTCGAGCAGCCGGCAGGCGACGTTGGTGTGATAGACCGCGCCGGTGTCTTCGTCTTCCAGCTTGTGCAGGCAGCACTTGCCACAACCGTCGCACAGCGCTTCCCATTCGTCACGGGTCAGCGTTTCGACGGGTTTTTCCCAGAAGCGGTCGGCCAGCGCGGCCATGTCAGCGGACCCATTTCACGAGGTCGGCGGCGACGGCCTTCCCGTCCTTCTCGCCGGGCAGCAGCGCGATCGGCTTGCCGTCGGGCGCCATCAGATAGACCCCGCGGCTGTGGTCCATCAGATAGGCATCGGGCGCGGTGCCGGGGCGCTTCTGATAATAGACGGCAAAAGCCTTGGCCGCTTGCGCGACTTGAGCCTCGCTGCCGGTCAGGCCCAGCAGTTCCGTGCCGAAATTGGCGGCGAACTGGCCGACGACCTGCGGCGTATCGCGCGCGGGGTCGATCGTCACGAAGATCGGCTGCACCTTCTTCGCCAGGTCGGCGTGATCCTTCGCGAACAGGTGATAGCCCTGCATCACGTGCTGGAGATCGAGCGGGCAGACATCCGGGCAGAAGCTGTAGCCGAAGTACACGATGCGGTACTTGCCGGCGAAATCGTTGAAGTGAACGGTCTTGCCGTCCTTGTCGACAAGCGTGAAATCGCCGCCGATCGCCGCGCCTTCCAGCGGCGGGGTTTCGGTGGGGGTGGAACTGCCGCACGCGGAAAGCGTGGCGGCCAGGGCGGTTAGCGCTGCAAGGAAGATCGGTCGGGCCATGGCGGGACGGTTCATGCTCTGCTAACACGGGTTCCGCAAGGGGCGAGTCCGGCAGGCTCGCAGCAGAAGGAACAGGGACGTGAACACGCGGCGGCACAACGGGCTTCGATCGGCTTTCGCGGGACTGGCGATGATCGCCGGGCTCGGGCTGGGTTTGGGTCTCGCCGCGCCCGCGCAAGCGCAGTTTTCGGAAAGCTACAAGTTCCTCGAAGCCGTGAAGAAGAAGGACGGCGAAAAGGTCCAGAATGCGCTGAACGAGCCCGGCACCCAGATCGTCAACACGCGCGACGTCACCTCCGGCGAATCCGCGCTGCACATCGTGACCGCCCGCCGCGATCTGACCTGGATGCAATTCCTGGTCGCCAAGGGCGCCAATGTGAACGTGCGAGACGTGAAGGGCACCACGCCGCTGGTGATGGCGGTCGATCTGGGCTTTGCCGAAGGCGTGGATTTCCTCATCAAGAGCGGCGCGCGCGTCGATGAACCGAACAACACCGGCGAAACCCCGCTGATCAACGCGGTGCATCGCCGCGACATGGCGATCATCCGCATGTTGCTAAAGGCGGGGGCCAATCCGGAGCGGCCGGACAATTCGGGCCGTTCCGCGCGGGATTATGCCGCGCTCGACGGCAAGAACAGTGCCGTGCTGGAAGAGATCGACAACGCCATGAAGGCCGCCAAGGCTGCCCCGCAGAAGCCCACCTACGGGCCTTCGTTCTGATCGGGCCGTGGCGATGACATCCGCTTCTGAATCGACGCTCGACGCTATCCGCCTGCAACTGGCGCCTCACGTGGCCGAAGCCGCCGTCTTCGATGGATGGGGCGAGGCCGCCGTGGCCAGCGCTGCCGATGCGGCCGGGGTGGACCCGGCGGTTGCGGCGTTCGCGTTCGGGGGCAAGCCCATGGCGATGATCGCGGCGTGGATCGCGCGCATCGATGCCGACATGGCCGAAGCCCTGCCGACCGCCCGGATCGGCAACCTGCCGATCCGCGAGCGCATCCGCACGCTGGTACAGTTCCGGCTCGATGCGCTGGCCGGCCGCGAGGAAGCGCTCCGCCGTGCGCTGGCGATCATGGCTATGCCGCAGAACGTGACCACCGCGATGAAGCTCGGCTGGCACAGCGCCGATGCGATGTGGCGGCTCGCCGGCGATACCGCGACGGACTACAACCACTATACCAAGCGCGCCACGCTGGCGGCGATATATGCCGCCACGCTGGCGGTCCATGCCGAGGACAAGAGCGAGGGCCATGCCGATACGCGCGCGTTCCTCGATCGGCGGATCGAGGGCGTGATGCGTTTCGAGAAGGCCAAGGCCCGGCTGACCCGCTCGCGCGAGGAAACCTTCAGCGTGATGCGCCTGTTCGGCCGCCTACGGTATCCCGCGCGATAAGAGCCACTTGACCGGCGTCAATGCGCGCGGTGGCAAGGTCGCGCCAGTGGAGCCATGCTAATTTCAGGCTCCTTATTGCGAATGCCTTGCAAATGCTTTCGGCCTATGGCAGCGCCGTGAGCGTGACACTCGACCAGATCCCACTTGGAACGCCCGCGCGAATCGATTCCGTCGATTGGGACTTGCTCGTGCCCGAAGAGGCGGAGCGGCTGCGCGCGCTGGGGCTGGATGCCGGGGCGCATGTGCGCCTTGCCTATCGCGGCGTATTTGTGTCGCGCGATCCGCTGGCGGTGGAGATCGGCCGGATGACGGTGGCGCTGCGGCGCGTGCATGCCCGGGCGATGCATGTCGAACTGATCGGAGCAACGGCATGAGCCGCAACGCCTGTGTCGCCGCGCTGGTCGGCAATCCCAACGCGGGCAAGAGCGCGCTGTTCAACGCGCTGACGGGCGCGCGCCAGAAGATCGCCAACTATCCGGGCGTCACCGTCGAGCGAAAGGCGGGGCGCCTGATCCTGCCCAGCGGCGAACCGATGGAACTGGTCGACCTGCCGGGCAGCTATGGCCTCAACGCCACCAGCCCCGACGAAGAGGTAACGCGCAAGGTCATCATGGGCGAACAGGTGGGGCAGGCCCAGCCGGACGTGCTGGTGATCGTGCTCGATGCCTCGAACCTCGAACAGCATCTGGTTTTCGCGCAGGAAGTGCTGGAGCTTGGCCGCCCGACCGTGGTCGCGCTCAACATGGTGGACCTTGCCGAGCGCGATGGGCTGACGCTCGATTCGGCCGCGCTCGAAACCGCGCTGGGCGTGCCGGTGATTCCCACCGTGGCGGTACGACGGCGGGGGCTGGCAGAACTGTCCGCCGCGATTGCGCAAGCGCGCGATCGCGTGTCTGGCGAAACCGCGCCGCGCGCCCACGTCACGCTGCCCGAACGGCGGCTGCTGGCGCACGAGATGGCGCATGGCGCGATCCTTTCGGAAACCGCCAAGCATCGCATTCACGCCCGGATGGACCGCGTGCTGCTGCACCCCTGGCTTGGTCCACCGATCCTGCTGGCGCTGCTGTTCGTGGTGTTCCAGGCGGTGTTCAGCTGGGCTACGCCCTTTGCCGACGTGCTCGACGCGGGCGTTGCGGGCATTGGCGATCTGGTGAAGACCGCGCTTCCGCCCTCGCTTGCGCGCGATCTGCTGACCGATGGCGTGATCGCGGGCGTGGGGGCCGTGATCGTGTTCCTGCCGCAGATCCTGATCCTGTTCTTCTTCATCCTGACGATGGAGGCGACCGGCTACATGGCCCGCGCCGCCTTCCTGATGGACCGGCTGATGGCCACGGTGGGCCTTTCGGGGCGCAGCTTCATCCCGCTGCTGTCGAGCTTCGCCTGCGCCATTCCCGGCATCATGGCCACGCGCAGCATCACCGATCCCAAGGACCGGCTGACCACGATCCTGATCGCCCCGCTGATGACCTGTTCGGCGCGCCTGCCGGTCTATGCCGTGATCATCGCCGCGTTCATTCCCCATCGCACCGTCGGCCCCGGCTTCGGCCTGCAGGGGCTGGTGCTGTTCGGACTGTACGTGTTCGGCGTGGTGGGGGCGATGGTGGTGGCGCTGGTGCTGCGCCGGTCGGTGACGAAGGGCGCGGCCAGCGGCTTCATCATGGAGCTGCCCAAGTACCAGCTGCCCACGGTCAAGGATCTGGCGCTCGGGCTGTTCCAGCGCGCGTGGATCTTCCTGCGCCGCGCCGGCACGATGATCTTCACGGTCACGGTGGTGCTGTGGTTCCTGCTGAACTTCCCCCGCGCGGGCGAGGGGCAGAGCCAGGTGGACGCCTCGATCGCCGGGCACATCGCCAACGGGCTGGCCGTGGTGGTGGAACCGGTGGGCTTCAACCGCGATATCGCGCTGGCGATCATCCCCGCCATGGCCGCGCGCGAAGTGGCGGTCAGCTCGCTCGCCACGACCTATGCCGTGGACAACGCGAATGACGAGGATGCGCAGGCGAACGCGCTGGAGGATCAGCTCAAGGCGCACTGGACCCTGCCGACCGCGCTTGCGTTCCTGGCGTGGTTCGTGTTCGCGCCGCAGTGCATGTCGACGATCGCGGTTACCCGGCGCGAAACGAACGGGTGGAAATGGCCGGCATTCATGCTCGCCTACCTGTTCGGCCTGGCCTATCTGGCGGCGGGCGTGACCTTCTGGACGGCACGGGCCTTCGGGTTGGGGTAGTTTTGCCCCGCGTTGTGGAAAGGACGGGGGGCGGACTCGCCCTGCCGCCGCGCATTGGCTAGGCCAGCCTCCACATTCACACGGGACACGATTCGATGGCAGGCAGCGTCAACAAGGTCATTCTGGTCGGCAATCTGGGGGCTGACCCGGAAGTGCGCTCGTTCCAGAACGGCGGCAAGGTCTGCAACCTGCGCATCGCCACGTCGGAAACGTGGAAGGATCGCAATTCGGGCGAGCGGCAGGAACGCACCGAATGGCACAGCGTGGCGATCTTCTCCGAAGGTCTGGCGGGCGTGGCCGAACGGTTCCTGCGCAAGGGCAGCAAGGTCTATATCGAAGGCCAGCTCCGCACCCGCAAGTGGCAGGACCAGTCGGGCAATGACCGCTACAGCACCGAAGTCGTGCTGCAAGGCCCCGGCGCGGTGCTGACCATGCTGGATGGCGCGCCCGGTGCCGGTGGCGGTAGCGGTGGGGGCGGCGGCTTCGGCGGTGGCCAGCGCTCGGGCGGCGGCGGTGGCGGCTGGAACGAAGGCGGCAGCAGCGGTGGCTCCTCGCGCGGGGGCGGATCGTCCTCGGGCGGTGGCTGGAACCAGGGCGGCGGCGGATCGTCCGGCGGCGGCGGCGGCTTCTCCGACGATCTGGACGACGATATCCCGTTCTGACCTTCCGAACCTCCCCGCTTCCGGGGAGGTTTTGCTATGTGCCGCGCGTATCCCCGTAGAGGTGGATGTGCAGCCGGTCGGTGAAGCGCCAGCCGGCCTTCATCGCGGCTTCGGCCAGCCAGGCGGACCGTTCGCGCAAGGGGGCGCTGGCGGTGCCTTCGGGCATCACGAACAGGCGGTCCGACGGAATGGCGTAATGCGCCTGCAGCGCCGCGATCTCGTCCAGATCGTCGGGCGTGGCGACCACGAACTTGAAGAAGGCGCGCGGTTCGATGGCCCAGTGCGCCAGCCGTTCGGGCACCAGCGCCAGATCGGCCGGGTTGCCTGAATGGGCGAGCTTGGGGCTGACGTTGTACTGGTCCACCAGCGCGTCCAGCGCCTGCGTCGGGGGCACGCTGCCGTTGGTCTCGATCTCCACATGCAGGCGGGGCCGCGCTTCCTTCAGGATCGTCAGCAGGCGGATGAGGGCGGGGGCCTGCAACAGCGGTTCGCCGCCGGTCACCACCAGCCGGTCCTGCGGATGGGCCAGCAGGCGCAGCGCCACGTCGCGCTCGTCCAGCGTGATCTGGTTCTCGCCGCGTTCGAAGGCGATTGCGTCACGGTGCGGCCGGTTGTCGCCGGTAAAGCGCCAAGTGTAGGCGGTATCGCACCAGCGGCAGGCAAGATTGCAGCGCGACAGGCGCAGGAACACCGAAGGGCGGCCGATTGACGGTCCTTCGCCCTGCAACGAGGCGAAGATTTCCGGTTCGCCCGGCGTGGTGGTGGCAAGTGTCAGCATGGCGCGGGCCAACGGACGCAATCCAGCCTCCGTTCGGTTCGAGCGAAGTCGAGAACCATCGCGCGGAGTGTCTCGGCTTTGCTCGACACGAACGGAGCAGGCATCACGTCACCCCAGCCGCGCCAGCGCCGCCGCCAGCCGCTCGGCCTCGGCGCTGTGGTATGCGTGATCGGCGCGGGCCTTCTCGACCGCCTCGGGCTTGGCCTTCTCGACGAAAGCCGGATTGTTCAACCGCCCTTCGAGCGATTTCGCTTCCTTCTGTGCGGCGGCGAGAGCCTTTTCGAGACGGGCCTTTTCGGCGGCGATGTCGATCACACCTTCCAGCGGGATGACGATGTTGGCATCGCCAGCACCGATCTGCATCGCGGCACCGGCAGGGAACGGTTCGAAGCGGATCGACGAAAGCCGCGCCAGCCGGTCGATCGCCGGGCCGTTCGCCTCGATGATCGCGCGCGTGGCCGCGCTGGGTTCGGGCAGATAGGCGTCCAGCTTGGCCCCGGGCGCGATGCCGAGCTCGTTCTTGGCGGTGCGCAAGGCGGAAACCAGCGCGATCAGCCATTCAACCTCGCGCTTCGCCGCCGCATCCACCGCCGCCGTCGGCTGCGGCCAGGCCGCCACGATCAGCTCGCCGGCGCGCGCGCCCGTCTTGTTCCACAGCTCCTCCGTCACGAAGGGCATGAACGGGTGGAGCAGGACGAGGATCTGGTCGAGCACCCAGCCCGCGACGGCCCTGGTCTCGTCGTCGAACGATCCCTTGATCAGTTCGATGTACCAGTCGCAGAACGTGTCCCACACGAAGTGGTAGATCGCGTTGGCGGCGGCGTCGAAGCGCAGGTCGGCCATCGCCTTGTCGAGTTCGGCCACGGTGTCGACGACTTCGCCGATGATCCACTGGTTCACGGCAAGCTGCGGCGCGATGCCGGGGCCGGTGTGATCGCCGATGCCGCCGGTGATGCCATTGCTCTGGCAGAAACGCGCGGCGTTCCACAGCTTCGTGGCGAAGTTGCGATACCCCTCCACGCGCTTTTCATCCATCTTCACGTCGCGGCCCTGGCTTTCCATGGCACACATGAAAAAGCGCAGCGCGTCCGCGCCGTACTGGTCGATCAGGCCCAGCGGATCGACCACGTTGCCCTTGGACTTGGACATCTTCTGCCCGTCCGCCGCGCGGACCAGCCCATGCAGGTAAAGCCGCTTCCACGGCACTTCCTTCATGAAATGGAGGCCCTGCATCGCCATGCGCGCGTCCCAGAAGAACAGGATGTCGAAGCCCGAGACGAGCAGGTCGTTGGGGTAGTGCTTCTTCAGCAGCGGCGCATCTTCATCGGGCCAGCCGAGCGTGGCGAACGGCCACAGCGCGGAGGAGAACCAGGTGTCGAGGACGTCCGTTTCCTGCCAGAGATAAATGTAGTCCGGGTCTCGACCTGGCTCTGTCACCTCTTGCAAGCGGGCGGGAGAGTCCAAGAACGCAATCGGACGTCCCAACGCCTTGTATTTAGCAAGGGCAAGCTTTTCTGCTTCCAACTCATCGTCCGCGACAAAGACTTCGACGTTCGAAAGTCCCAGATCGTAGCGAATCTGATTCCCTTCGATCTTCGGACCGAACCAAGCCGGAATCCGGTGCCCCCACCACAACTGCCGGCTCACGCACCACGGCTGGATGTTCTCCATCCAGTTGAAGAAGGTCTTTTCCCAGGTCTTGGGCACGATCTCGATCGCGCCGGAGCGCACGGCTTCCATGGGTGCCTTGGCGAGCGTTTCGGCATCGACGTACCACTGGTCGGTCAGCCAGGGTTCGATCACCACGCCGCCGCGATCGCCGAACGGCGTCTGGATCGTGCGCGGTTCGGCATCGTGGAGGACTTCGTTGCCTTCCTTGTCCTTGGACACGTGCGGGATCAGGAAGCCGGCTTCCTTCATGCGCTCGACCACCAGCTGGCGCGCGTCGAACCGGTCCAGCCCCACAAATTCGGCGGGCACCAGCCCGTCCGTCGTCTGCACCACCTTCGCTTCGGCATCGAACATGTTGAGCATGTCGCCCGCCTTGATGCCGGCGCGGCGGCCGACCTCGAAGTCGTTGAAATCGTGTCCCGGCGTGATCTTCACCGCGCCGCTGCCCAGCTCCGGGTCGGCGTGCTCGTCGGCCACCACCTTGAACCGGCGGCCGGTCAGCGGCTGGACGATGTCCTTGCCGATCACGCTCTTGTAGCGCGGATCATCCGGGTGGACCGCCACGGCCATATCGGCCAGCATCGTTTCGGGGCGCGTGGTGGCAACCTCGATGTAATCCAGCCCGTCGTCGCGGGTCACGCCGTCAGCCAGCGGATACTTGAAGTGCCAGAACCCGCCCTGCACCTCGCGCGTTTCCACTTCGAGGTCGCTGATCGCGGTCTTGAGCTTGGGGTCCCAGTTCACCAGCCGCTTGTCGCGGTAGATCAGCCCCTGATTATAGAGGTCGACGAACACTTTCACCACGGCCTTGGTGAAATGCGGGTCCATGGTGAACTGCTCACGGCTCCAGTCCATCGAGCAGCCGAGGCGCCGCAGCTGGCGGGTGATCGTGCCGCCGGATTCGGCCTTCCATTCCCACACCTTCTCCACGAACTGTTCGCGCGTGTAGTTGGTGCGCTTGTCCTGCCGCGCTTCCATCTGGCGTTCGACCACCATCTGTGTGGCGATGCCGGCATGGTCGGTGCCGACCACCCACAGCGCATCCTTGCCGCGCAGCCGCTCGTAGCGGATCACCACGTCCTGCAGCGTGTTGTCCAGCGCGTGGCCGATGTGGAGCGATCCCGTGACGTTCGGCGGCGGGTTTACGATCGTGAACGGCACCGCTTCGGGCCGTTCGGGGCGGAAAAGCCCGTTCGTTTCCCAATGGCTGTACCAGCGCGCCTCGATTTCGGCGGGCTCGAAGGTCTTGTCGAGAGTCTGTTCGGTCATGGCGGGCGCTTTGCCAGCCGTTCCGCCCGCCTGCAAGCGCCGGGGCGCCAAACGGGATGCCATCCTGAAACCGAAACCACGCTTGAAACGTTGTGTCGCACGTCATGCACTTGTCGCCCCTGCCATTTTCCCGCATGAAGCGCATCCTATGCGGGCGTTAGCCGACTTCACGATCCAGCCCGGCGATGCCGGAACCGAAGAAGCCGGGGGCGCCACGCTGGCGTTCAGCGGCGAGATGCTGGTGTCCTCGGTCGGCGCGATCGATGCCCGGCTGCGCGCGCTGGACGAACCGATCGCCCGCATCGACCTTTCCGACGTGGAGCGCATGGACACCGTGGGCGCGTGGACGGTGTGGCGGCTGGCGCAGGAACAGGGCGCGGAGATCGTCGGCGCCCGCAGCGAAGCCGAACGCCTGATCGCCGCGGTGGGCCAGGCGGGAGAGAACGATTCGGGCGTCAGCGCCCCGCGCCTGCCGTTGTTCGAGCGCGTGCCGGGCAAGGTGGGCGATGCGGTGGTCGGGCTGGCCTGGGGCTCGCTGCAGGTGCTGGGCTTCCTGGGGCAGGTGGTGCAGGTCACCGGCACGCTGCTGCGGCATCCCGGGCGTTTCCGCGGCAAGGCGATGATCCACCAGATGGAGCTGGTGGGCGTGAACGCGCTGGCGATCGTGGGGCTGATGAGCTTCCTGGTCGGCATCGTCATCGCGCAGCAGGGCGCGGTCCAGCTCCGCCAGTTCGGCGCGGAAATCTACACGGTCAACCTTGTCGGCCGGCTGACGCTGCGCGAACTCGGCATTCTTATGACGGCGATCATGGTCGCGGGCCGGTCCGGCTCCGCCTTCGCCGCGCAGCTCGGCACGATGAAGCTGACCGAGGAGGTCGACGCCATGCGCACGATCGGCGTTTCGCCGATGGAAGCGCTGGTGCTGCCCCGCATTCTGGCGACGATGCTGATGCTGCCCTTGCTGGGCACCTATTCGGCCGTCGTCGGCATCATCGGCGGGGCCTTCCTTTCGGCGACGACGCTGGGCATTCCCTTCCTGACCTTCCTGGCGCGCATCCAGGAAGTGGTGCCGCTGCACGACGTGTGGGTCGGGCTGGTCAAGGCGCCGGTGTTCGGCCTGATCGTGGCCGTGGCCGGCTGCTACCAGGGGATGCAGGTCAAGGCCAATGCCGAGGAAGTGGGCACGCGCACCACGGCGGCGGTGGTCATGGCGATCTTCATGGTGATCGTGCTCGATGCCTTCTTTGCGGTGTTCTTCACCAAGGTCGGCTGGGGATGAGCGATCCCGATATCCTCATCCGCGTGCGCGGACTCAAGAACGTGTTCGGTCCGCATGTGGTCCACGAAGACCTCGATCTCGATGTCCGGCGGGGCGAGATCATTGGTGTGGTGGGCGGTTCGGGCACGGGCAAATCGGTGCTGATGCGCGCTATCATCGGCCTCCAGATCCCCGAAGCGGGCGAGATCGAGGTGCTGGGCAGCTCGATCACCGACGCGCGCGACGATGACGATATCGACATCCGCTGCCAGTGGGGCGTGCTGTTCCAGGGCGGCGCGCTGTTCTCCACGCTGACGGTGGCCGAAAACGTCGAAGTGCCGCTGCGCGAATTCTATCCGGAGCTTAGCGACGAGCTGCGGCACGAGATCGCGCGCTACAAGGTGATCCTTTCCGGCCTGCCGGCGGAAGCGACCGCCAAGTATCCGGCCGAACTTTCCGGCGGCATGAAGAAGCGCGCCGGCCTGGCGCGCGCCCTGGCGCTCGATCCCGAACTGCTGTTTCTGGACGAACCGACGGCGGGGCTGGACCCGATCGGCGCGGCGGCGTTCGATCAATTGATCGCCAGCCTGCAGCAGACGCTGGGGCTGACCGTGTTCCTGATCACGCACGATCTCGATACCCTTTACGAAATCTGCGATCGTGTGGCCGTGCTGGCCGACAGGAAGGTGATCGCGGTGGGAACGATCCCGGAACTGCTGGCGCTCGATCATCCGTGGATTCAGGAATACTTCAATGGCCCGCGCGGCCGGGCCGCCAAGGCCGCGCAGGATCGAATTGCACCGCCGGGGATTGCCGCTCCGGTGGACGATACGGCGCTGGACGAGACATAGGATACGGGAACACAGCCGATGGAAACGCGCGCAAACCATATCTGGGTCGGGGCCGTTACCCTCCTGCTGCTGGCCGGCATCGCCGCGCTGACGGTGTGGATCGCGCGCCTGAACCAGGGCGAACAGGATCACTACGACATCTTCTTCAAGCAGTCGGTGGATGGTCTGGCCAAGGGATCGGAAGTCTCGTTCTCGGGCGTGCCCTCGGGGCAGGTGGAAGACATCGATCTGTGGGAGAAGGACCCGGAATTCGTCCGGGTGCGGATCAAGATCAACAGGAAGGTGCCGATCCTGCAGGGCACGACCGCCAGCCTGCAGGGCAGCTTCACCGGCGTAACCACCATCCAGTTGCAGGGCGCGGTCAAGGGCGCGCCGCCGATCGAGGAAAAGGGACCGGAAGGCGTGCCCGTGATCCCGACCAAGCGCGGCGGTCTTGGCGAGATTCTGGCCAACACGCCGCTGTTGCTGGAACGGCTGGCGACGCTGACCGAACGGCTGACGATGGTGCTGTCCGACCAGAACCTGAAGTCGTTCGAAAACATCATGCGCAACACGGACAAGATGACCGGCAACCTTGCCGCTGCCTCGCCCGATGTGAAGCGGGTGCTGTCCGAATTGCAGGCGACCTTGCGGCAGGCGAACTACACGCTTTCCAGCTTCGAGAAGCTGGCCGGATCGACCGACGCGATGATCAACGACGAAGGTATCGGCCTGGCCAAGCAGTTGCGCCAGACGCTGAAATCGGCCCAGTCCGCGGCGGACGCGCTCCAGGCCACGCTGGATGATACGCGCCCGGCCGCGCGCCAGCTGAACGAACGCACGCTGCCTGCCGCCGAAGCCGCGATCCGCGATCTGCAGGCGACGACGCGGTCGCTGCGCGAAGTGACCGACAAGATCAACGACCGTGGCGTAAGCGCCATCGTCGGCAGCCCGAAGCTGCCGGACTACAAGCCATGAAAGGGACCATCGCGATGATCCGCAAACCGATCTTTGCCGCGCCGCTGCTCGCGTCTGCCCTCGCTCTCTCCCTTTCCGCCTGCGTCAACATCGGCACCAAGGTGCCGGGCACGCTGATGAGCCTGACGCCTGAAAGCGCGCCGGCGGCTGGCGCCGGCGTGTCGGGCAGCCTCTCCGGCGCGACCGCCGTGCTGGAGCCGGCGGCGGAGGCGCGGCTGGCGGTGCTGCGCATTCCGGTGCAGATCGACGATTCCAACGTCGCCTATCTCAAAGGCACGCAATGGGTCGAACGGCCGACGCGGCTGTTCCAGCGCCTGCTGGCCGAAACGCTGCGCGCCAAGGGCGGCAGGCTGGTGGTGGAGAACGACCTGGGCGTCAGCGGGCCGCGCCTTTCGGGCCGCATTCTCGACCTGGGCTACGACGCGCGCAGCCGGCGCGTGATCGTCCGTTTCGATGCGGTGAAGGAACTGCCGGGCGGCAAGATCGAGACGAAGCGTTTCGAACAGGACGTGCCGGGCGTCGCGCCGGAAGCGAGCGAGGTGGGGCCGGCGCTGAACAAGGCGGCCAACGCCGTGGCGAAGGACGTGGTCGACTGGTTCGGCTGATCCTGATTGGCAGGAAAGCGGTTTAAGCCCGCGCAAGTTCCGCGAAGCGGGTTGCCGCGCGGAACGCCGCGAAGCGCTTGTCGCGCCGGTCCTGTGCCTCGGCATCCTTGCCCCACAGTTCCGCCTGCCAGTCTTCCTCGAGATTGGCGGCGTTCCACAACGCTTCCACGTCCGCGCCCGGCGCGATGGCGGCAAGGCCCAGCGTAAGCGACGCGGCCAGGCTGGCGGTGTTGCGCAGCGCCGCCAGCGCGAAGGCGTCCAGCCCTTCCAGTTCGCCGGCGATGCGCTCGATCGCCTCAGGCGGCTGCGGCCGGTGCATGACGCCCGAAACGCGGTGGAAGCTCACGCCGATGCGCGTTTCCATGGCGGACAGCAGCGGTTCCCACACCGCGCGCTGGCGCGCCGCCAAGGGCTCGTCCGGCTCGGCGCGATAGCACAGCGTATCGGTTTCGGCATAAGGCAGCAGTTCGCCGATGGTGCGGGCGCGTTCGGGAGCGACCACATCCAGCGCGAAATCGGCCATGTCGCGCAGGTGAAAGCGGGTGCTGTCGATCTCTTCGCCCTGATCGGCCCACTCCGCCGCCATGGCCTCGGCCAGCGCGCGGGCGGGGACGATCTGGGGACGTCCGCCGACGGTGCGGATGCCGCGCCCGTCCAGCACCACGCGAAAGCCGCCATCTTCGGCGACAACGGTCACGTCCTTGTAGAAACGCTTCATTCGGGGCTCCGCCAGCGCTTTGCCAGCAGGGGTGGCAGCGCGAAGAAATCGGCAAGACCGGCGGCCATCAGGACATAGCCCGCCGCTTCGGGCAGGCCCGCCAGCCACCCGACCTTATGCGAAGCGACAAGCGCGCCGGCCAGCACCAGCAGCGTGCCGGAAAGGCGGACCAGTTGCAGGATGGCGAAACGGGCGATGGCCGGGTCGCGCTCGGCGCTCATTCCATGCCTTTCAGCAGGGCGCGCAGTTCGTCCATGGTGGTGGCCACCGCTTCGGCGCCCGCCTCGAACAGCTCCGCCGGATCGTGATAGCCCCAGTCCACCCCGAATGCCCGGATGCCCGCATTGCGCGCCATTTCCATGTCATAGGCGGTATCGCCGATCATGGCGGTGTGCGCGGCGCTGGCGCCGGTGGCTTCGAGGCAGGCTTCCACCATCGAAGGATGGGGCTTCGAGGGATGCCGGTCGGCCGTCTGCAGCGTAACGAAGTGCCCGGCAAGGCCATGGGTGGCCAGGCAATGGGCAAGGCCCCGGTCGCTCTTGCCGGTGGCGACGCCCAGCAGCCAGCCAGCGTCCGCCAGTTCTTCCACCAGCGCGGCGATGCCTTCGTAGAGCGGCTCGGCCACGGCGCCGGCCTCGCGCCGGGCGCGGAAGGCGTCCTTGTAGTATCCGGCCAGCGCGGCGTGGTCGCGGTCCCCGCCTTCAGGGTGCAGGCGGCGCATCGCCTCGTGCAGCGAAAGGCCGACGATCCTGCGGGTTGCCGCGCGATCGGGCGGAGTCAGGCCCGCGGTGGCGAAGGCCGCGTCCATGGCCGCGCAGATATCGGCCTGGCTGTCGACCAGCGTGCCGTCGCAATCGAAGATGGCAAGGCGCAAAGGCGCGTCGGACGTCATGGCACCAACTTCCTCATCAGTTCGGCGATGGCGGGCGATCCTTCCGCCTCAAGCCCCGCCGCCACGCGGGTGCGTTCGTCGGCCGGCTTGTTCTGCGAAAGCTTGAACGTGGGCCGCCAGGCCAGCACTTCCATCTCGAAGCCCACGATCGCGCCCATCATCTGCCGCAGTTGCGGTTCGGGCATCTTGTCCATCGTCCAAGGCGTGCCATCGGCGATGCGCGCTTCATGCCGTGCGGAAAGCCCTTCCAGCAGCGCGCGCAGGCCATCCTGATCCATGCGCCGCACGCGCCCTTCCAGTTCCAGCGCCACGTAGTTCCACGTCGGCACCTGCGCGGCATCGGCATACCAGCGCGGGCTGACATAACCGTCCGGCCCGTTGACCACCGCCAGCGCCATGGCGCCGTCCAGGTGGCGGGTCAGCGCGTTGCCGCGCGCGAGATGGAACTGCACCGCGCCGTCGCCGGTCGAAAGCAGCGGCGTATGCGCCACGCGCGGCCCGTCCGGCGTGGTCAGGAACACCATGCCGAATCCGATTTCCGCGATCAGCGCTTCGTGCAGATCGCGATCGTCGCTGCGGAAGGCGGGGTTCGGGTGCATCAGCGCTTGGGCGTGCGGGGCGATGGCGTCTTGCGTGCCGCCGGCTTCTTTGCGGCGGGCTTCGCGGCGGCGCGCTTGCCCGTCGGCTTGCGGCCGGTGGGCCCATCGGCCCGCTTGCGCCGTTCGCCGCGCCGCTCCTTGCGGTACTGCTTGGCATGAGCCTTGGCCGCGCGCTTCTGTTCGTCCTTCTCGTCGACCAGCTTGACCGGTTCGAGCGGGAGATCGCCGTCCGCCTCGTCGAAGCCCAGCTGCGCCATGCTGGCCGCGAAATGCTCGGGCAGCGGGGCCGTTACATCGATCAGGTCGCCTTCGGGATGCTCGATGCGCAGGCGGCGGGCGTGGAGGTGCATCTTGCGGCTGATGCTGCCGGTCAGGAACGCCGCCTGTCCGCCATATTTGCCGTCACCCACGATCGGATGACCGATCGCCGCCATGTGGACGCGAAGCTGGTGGGTGCGGCCGGTCAGCGGCTGGAGTTCCACCCAGGCCGCCCGGTTGCCGGCGCGATCGACCACGCGGTAGCGGGTGCGCGCCGTCTGACCCTGGCCGCTTTCATCGACCATCATCTTCTCGCCACCGGTGCCCGGCTGCTTGGCCAGCGGCAGTTCGATCAGTCCGTCCGATATATCGGGAATGCCCGTCACGAGCGCCCAGTAGATCTTCCTGGCCGACCGGCCGGAGAAGCGCTTGGAGAAGAATGCCGCGCTGCCGGGCGTGCGGGCGATCAGCAGGACGCCCGACGTGTCCTTGTCGAGCCGGTGGACCAGGCGCGGGCGTGGTCCCTTGTCCTCTGCGTAGGCGTCGAGCAGGCCGTCGACATGCTCGTGCGTGCCGCTGCCGCCCTGCGTGGCGAGGCCGGGCGGCTTGTTGAGCACGATCGCCGCGCGGTCCTTTTCCAGCACCATGGATTCGGCCAGCGCGATTTGCTCCTCGGTCAGCGGCTTGCGCGGCCGGGCGCTCTTGCTGCCCGCCAGAGGGGTGGTCCCGCCTGGCGGCACGCGCAGCACCTGGCCCTTCGCCAGGCGGGTATCGACATCGGCGCGCTTGCCGTCGACGCGGATCTGGCCGGTGCGCGCCCAGCGCGAAACCGTGGCGAAGCCCACTTGCGGCAAATGGCGCTTGAACCAGCGGTCGAGCCGGATGTCGTCATCGTCGTGCGCGATGGTGAACTGGCGGACTTCCTCGCTCATGCCGCTGCCCGCATCACGAAAAGGCCCAGGAACAGCCCGGCGATGCCCGTCGCCAGCGAACCCGCCGCATAAACCGCGGCCGTGCCCATCAGCCCGCGTTCGAGCAGCAGCGCGGTTTCGAGGCTGAACGAGGAGAACGTGGTGAAGCCGCCCAGCACGCCCACCGCCAGCAGCAGCCGCCAGGCTTCGCCGGCCGCGCCATTCCGGGCAAGCCAGCCCGCCAGCAGTCCCATCAGCAGGCTGCCCGCGACGTTGATCGAAAAGGTGGGCCAGGGAAAGGCCGCGTTGGGGCCGACGATGCCCATCACGAGCCGTCCGGCATGATAGCGCAGCACCGATCCACCGGCGCCGCCAGCGGCGACCAGCAGCGTGGCCTGCAAGGTTGAGGGAGGATTCATGGTTGCGGCCTTAGACGTTCAGCGGCTCCGGGGGAAGGGCGGGGGAACGATCAGGGCGCGAGTTTGCTTGCCTTTCGTTTGGCGCACTGCTAACGGGCCGCCGGTTGGAGCCGGTCCAGCATGGATTCGGCCCCGTTCGTGTTTCCCGAATCACGGTGACCCCCGCATGATTGGCGGGCTCTCGCCTGAAGCTGTTTGAGGTGTGTCGGTTTATGCAGATTCTCGTTCGCGACAACAATGTCGACCAGGCTCTTCGCGCGCTCAAGAAGAAGCTGCAGCGTGAGGGCGTGTATCGCGAAATGAAGCTGCGCCGCCACTACGAAAAGCCCTCCGAAAAGCGCGCCCGCGAAAAGGCGGCCGCTGTTCGCCGCGCCCGCAAGCTGGAGCGCAAGCGGCTGGAGCGCGACGGCGCCAAGTAAGGTTCGGGCGGCGGAAGAGACGTTGGTCTCATCCGCCATCTAGCCTCTTGCCGCGACGGCCCGGCTGGGCCAAGAGGGGCGCCGTCATCGCGGCGCCCTTTCGCACATCTGGCCCTTGCGGCCGATGGCGATTCGCGCCTTACCGCAGGGAGAGCCTCAGACCGGGGCGCTCAAAAGGGGAAGCAATGTCCGAAATCACGCGCGTTCCGCTGCAGCCTGTTGCGCAGGGATCGGTCACCAAGATCTGGCTTGGCGTTGCCGTGGCCGCTTTGATCGGGATCGGCGGGGCCTATGCCGCGCGGCCGCAGCACTTTGCGGCGGTCTATGTCGAGGCGGTCAAGCAGGGTGAAGGCGAATCGCCGAAGACGGGCGATGTCGCGCTGGTGAACTATGTCGGGCGGCTCGCGTCCACCGGCAAGGAATTCGATCGCGGCGAACGTGTCGCCATGCCGGTCGATGGGGTGATCCCCGGCTTCTCCAAGGGGCTTCAGATGATGAAGCGCGGCGGCAAGTACCGGCTCGAGATTCCGGCCGCCGATGCCTATGGCGATCGCCCGCAGACCAACCAGGGCACTGGCGAAGTGGTGATCCCGGCCAACAGCGATCTGGTGTTCGAAGTCGAACTGATCGATTTCAAGAGCGCCGCCGAGCTGGAGCAGCAACGCCGCGTCCTGCAGCAGATGCAAGGGATGCAGGGCATGCCCGGCGGGCCGCACGGTGGCCCGCATGGCGCGCCGCCCGCCGGGGAAGCCCCGCAGCGCTGATCGCGCGTCTCCGTCCGTTCGCTTGAAGGACGCCGCGCGCGATGCTAGCGCGCGGCGTCCTTTGTTTTTCCGTTTGTCCAAGGCAGGGAAATCCCATGTCCGTAGATACCGCCACGGTGGCGAAGATCGCCTCGCTGGCCCGCCTCAAGGTTACCGAACCGGAGCTTGAGGCGATGGTCCCCGAACTCAACGGCATTCTCGCCTGGGTCGAGCAACTGGGGGAAGTGGACGTCGCCGGCATCGAGCCGATGACCGCCGTGATCCCCAATACCCTGCGCCTGCGCGATGACGTGGTGAATGCCGATCCGCTGACCGGCGGCGGCATTCGCGATGCCGTGCTGGCCAATGCGCCGGCGGCCGAACACGGCTTCTTCGGCGTGCCCAAGGTGATCGAATAATGCCCAATACCGCAAACGAACTGACCGAACTTGGCATCGCCGCGATCCGCGAAGGCGTGGCGAAGGGCGAATTCACCGCCACCGAAGTCGCCGCCGCGTTCAACGCGGCGGTCGCGGCGGCGCAGCCCGCGCTCAATGCCTTCATCGTCACCACCCCGGAGAAGGCGCTGGAAGCCGCCGCGAAGGTCGATGCCGATCGCGCCGCCGGCAAGGCGCTGGGCAAGATGGCGGGCGTGCCGATCGGCATGAAGGACCTGTTCGCCACCAAGGGCGTGCAGACCACCGCCGCCAGCCACATCCTCGAAGGCTTCACGCCCGAGTATGAAAGCACGGTCAGCAGCAAGCTGTGGGATGCGGGCGCGGGGATGCTGGGCAAGCTGAACCTTGACCAGTTCGCGATGGGGTCGTCGAACGAGACCAGCGCCTTCGGCAACGTGATCTCGCCCTGGCGCCGCCCCGGTGATACCGCGCCGCTGGCGCCCGGCGGTTCGTCGGGCGGTTCCTCGGCCGCCGTCGCCGCGCGTCTGGCACCGGCCGCGACCGGCACGGACACCGGCGGATCGATCCGCCAGCCGGCGGCCTTCACCGGCATTTCGGGCATCAAGCCGACGTATGGCCGCTGCTCGCGCTGGGGCATCGTGGCCTTCGCCAGCTCGCTCGACCAGGCCGGGCCGATGGCGCGCGACGTGCGCGATTGCGCGATCATGCTGGAAGCGATGGCCGGGTTCGATCCCAAGGACGCAACCAGCCTCGACATGCCGGTGCCCGCGTGGGAAGCGGGGCTCTCGGGCGACCTGCGGGGCAAGAAGGTCGGCATCCCGCGCGAATACCGCATGGACGGCATGGACCCGGACGTCGCGAAATCGTGGGACGACGGTATCGCCTGGCTGAAGGACGCGGGCGCGGAGATCGTGGACATCTCGCTGCCGCACACCAAGTACGCGCTGCCGACCTACTACATTATCGCGCCGGCCGAAGCCTCATCCAACCTCGCGCGCTATGATGGCGTGCGCTATGGCCTGCGCGAACTGCCCGACGGCGCGAACCTGCAGGACATGTACGCCGCCACGCGCGCGGCGGGCTTCGGCGCGGAGGTCAAGCGCCGCATCCTGATCGGCACCTATGTGCTCTCGGCCGGGTTCTATGATGCCTATTACACGCAGGCGCAGAAGGTCCGCACGCTGATCAGCCACGACTTCAAGAACGCCTTCACCGAAGTCGACGTGATCCTGGCGCCGACCGCGCCGACCGCCGCGTTCGCGCTGGGTGAAAAGAGCGACGATCCACTGGCGATGTACCTGAACGACGTGTTCTCGGTGCCCGCCAGCCTTGCGGGGCTGCCGGCGATGTCGGTGCCCGCCGGGGTGGACCGCAACGGGCTGCCGCTGGGCCTGCAGGTCATCGGCAAGGCCTTCGACGAACAGGGCGTACTGAACGCCGGGCTGGCGATCGAGCAACGCGCGGGGTTCTCGGCCAAGCCGGCGAAGTGGTGGTAATGGACGTCACCCCGGCGCAAGCCGGGGTCTCGGGCCTGAAGGTCCGACCCAGATCAACGAGATCCCCGCGTCCGCGGGGATGACGGAAGAACGAGATGAACAGCTATCGCATTCAGGGCGCAACAGGGGATTGGGAGGTCGTGATCGGCCTTGAAGTCCATGCGCAGGTCACGTCCAACGCCAAGCTGTTCTCGGGATCGGCCACGGCTTTCGGCGCCGAGCCGAACAGCCAGGTCAGCCTTGTCGACGCCGCGATGCCGGGGATGCTGCCGGTGCCCAACCGCGAATGCATCCGCCAGGCGGTGCGCACGGGCATGGCGATCAACGCGCAGATCAACAAGTGGTCGCGCTTCGACCGCAAGAACTACTTCTACGCCGATCTGCCGCAGGGCTACCAGATCAGCCAGCTCTACCACCCGCTGGTGGGTGAGGGCACGATCGAGATCCAGCTCGACGACAAGGACCCCGAAAGCACCAAGACCATCGGCATCGAACGCATCCACGTGGAGCAGGATGCGGGCAAGCTGATGCACGACCAGCACCCGACGATGTCCTACGTGGACCTGAACCGCTCGGGTGTGGCGCTGATGGAAATCGTCAGCCGGCCCGACATGCGCTCGCCGGCCGAGGCGGGGGCCTATCTCACCAAGCTGCGCACGATCCTGCGCTATGTCGGCTCGTGCGATGGCAACATGGACCAGGGCTCGATGCGCGCCGACGTGAACGTCTCGGTCCGCCGGCCGGGTGAGCCGTTCGGCACGCGCACCGAGACCAAGAACGTCAATTCGGTGCGCTTCGTCATGCAGGCGATCGAGCACGAGGCGAACCGCCAGGTCGATGTGCTGGAGAGCGGTGGCAAGATCGTGCAGGAAACCCGCCTGTTTGATCCGGACAGCGGCTCCACCCGCTCGATGCGCTCGAAGGAAGACGCGCACGATTACCGCTACTTCCCCGATCCGGACCTGCTGCCGCTGGAACTGGACGATGCGTTCCTGGAGGAATGCCGCGCCAGCCTGCCCGAACTGCCGGACGCCAAGCGCCACCGCTACGAAACGGTGCTGGGCCTCTCGCCCTACAACGCTGGCGTGCTGACCGCCGACGTGGAAACCGCGCGCTGGTTCGAGAAGCTGCTGGCCGAAAGCGCGGGCAAGCAGGGCAAGGGCGAAGCCGACGTGGCGAAGCAGGCGGCCAACTGGCTGACCTCCGAACTGTTCGGCGCGCTCAACAAGCTGGGCCGCGGCCTTGAGGATTCGCCGGTCAGCCCCGAAGGCGCGGCCGAACTGCTGGCGCTGGTGGGCGATGGCACGATTTCCGGCTCGATCGCCAAGCAGGTGCTCGAAAAGATGCTGGAAACGGGCGACGGCGCCGCCGCCATCGTCGAGCGCGAAGGTCTGAAGCAGACCAGCGACACCGGCGCGATCGAAGCGGTGGTGGACAAGGTGCTGGCTGACAACGCCGACAAGGTCGAACAGTACCGGGGCGGCAAGGAAGCGTTGTTCGGCTTCTTCGTGGGCCAGACGATGAAGGCCATGCAGGGCAAGGCCAACCCGCAGCTGGTCAACGAACTGCTGAAGAAGAAGCTGGGGTAACGTTCCGGCCCGCGCTGTGCGGGCCGGAACCCGTCAATCAGGATTTGGCCGGCGTGCGTGGCGCCTTGCGTTCGTTGTTGGCGTATTCCTGGAAGTTCTTCTTGAACACGGCGACCAGCTCGTCGAGCGCGGCCACGGCGTCTTCGCCTTCCTTGGGCGGGAACAGTTTCAGGCCGTTGCCGCCCCACGCCTTGTACTCGAAGGCGATCTTCTCGCCCGCCCCGAAATCGCGCACCATGAACAGGGTTCGCAGCGAGCGACCGTAAATGGCGGCTTTCTGGTAGAAGACGTCCGCCACGATCAGCTCGGAATAGCACTTGCTCGGGGATTCCCCGCGGCGTGTCTTGACCGAGTTCATGGTGTGGCGGTCGACGGGTTGCGAATGCGTGATGATCGTGGTGCCGGGCGTCAGCTTCAGTTCCGTCCGCAGATCCAGCGCCTGCAGCGCATCCAGCTGGCTCGGACTGTCGAGGGCGCTGGCCAGCAGCGTGCGGTTGGTGGCATCCCGGTTGCCGTGGATCGCCGCGTCCAGCAAGCCTCCGCCCAGCAGGCCGGTCGTCATCGAGGTCATTCGTTGCGCGGGCCAGATGTGCAGTTCGCACCCATCCGCCGCGCCATCGGCAGGAGGATGCGCAATGACCTCGACCGGAGCCGGAGCGGGTTGAGCCGTGGCGGTCTGGTCCGGCGCGACCGCCGCCGGGGTAGCCGCCGACCCCTGTTCCTGTGCGCAGACCTGCTGCACGCTGCCGGCAAGCAGCATCGTTCCGAGCACAAGGCCTGGATATTTCATTCGTACCCCCTCTTATCCTGGTTCGGTCAATGTTTGCGCTTCGGCGGGGCGGCCAGCATCCTGCCGAAATCGGTCAGGCTTTTGCCAAAGGCCGCAGACAGTTCGGCGACAGCATCCGCGGGGGCCGCATCGCTTTTTGCCGGCGGGAACTGGGTGAGTTTCTCGGTCGCAATCGTGCCGAACGTGCGGGTCGGCGTATCGCCGGCGTCAAATCTGCGGAAGCGCACGAGCGTCTTGAGATAGGCACCGCTGAAAACATCTGCCTGAAAGAAGACGTCATCGATGGCGAGTTCCGCGTAGCAGGGGGGACTGTTCGCGAGAATGCGGCCAACGGTGCCACGCAACACGCGGCTTTCCAGCGGCTGATCGTGCAGAACCGTCCGGAAGCCGGGCAGGCCGAGGATGGCTGGCAGATCCTGGCTGTTCAGGATTTCCACCTGTCGCGCGGTAGTCAAAGGCTGATCGGGCAGTTTCGGATAGCCAGGGCGGCCTTGGACGGAGCCGTCGACGATGCCGCCATGCACCCAGCCGTAGTAGGTAGAGCGCAACGGGCCGGATGGCCATACATGCAATTCGCAAGGGGCGGCGGCGGTGTCGGCGGTGCTTTCCGCCGCGTACGCCGCATGCAGCGGCGCCAAAACGGCCGCCAAGGCCCATAAAATCGTCCGCATCGTCGAACCCCCTGCAACGCCCAGTATACCTGTGGGGGAAAGCCAACAATGCCGATTTTACCTGTCGCGTTTGCCGGGCATTACGCTGATTGGCGCCATCTTCACGACGACGCGGATGGACGCAAGTTGCGCCCATCCGCGTAAGGAATCGTGGAGACCTCGTTCAGGCGCGCGTCCCGTTCATCGGGAAGGTGCCGAACATGCCGGCGGTGACCGAACCAGTCAGCGCGTCACCATCGACGGTGGCCTTGCAGTCCAGCGTCATCGGCATGGGTACGGTCATCTTCATCTGCCAGGTCAGCGTGTTGCCATCGACCTTGCCGTTTTCCACCGCCATCGTGCCGGTGGGGCCGGCGTTGCTGCCGGTGAAGGTATCGCCGCTGACTTCGACGGTGAACTTGCTCGACTGATCGCCCATCGGCGTCTTGGTCACGCAATCATAGGTACCGGCAACAGACATGGTTCTCTCCCGTTAACGGCTCGCCGGCAAGCGCCGACGACGCCCTCTCATTTGCTACCTACATTGCTGTCAATAGCAAGCGATTCGACTGGCAGGCCCAGCGCTTCCAGTTGCGGCCGCACCTTGGCGGCATCGCCCACCACCACATAGACCAGCTTGTCGGCCGAGATTGCGGCGCGGGCGGCGGCGTCCGCCTGCTGCGCGGTCATGCTGCCATAGCGGCCGGCGAGCGTTTCGTAGTAGTTGTCGGGCCGCTTGTTTTCGATGATCGAACTCACGCCATCGAGCACCGAGCGCGAGGTTTCGAACATGCCGGGCAGTTCACGCGCGCTGCCGCTGGTAGACCACTTGATCTCGTCGGCGGTCACGCCCTTCGTGCCGAGGAAGCCGGTGAGTTCCTTGCGCAGTTCGGCAATGGCGGGGCCGGTCTGGTCGGTCTGTACCGGCGCGATGATGCGGAAGGGGACGCGGTCCTCCCGTTCGACCACGCCGCTCGACACGCCATAGGACCAGCCCTTGGTTTCGCGCAGGTTGGTGTTGATGCGTGAGAGGAAGTTGCCGCCGAAGATGTCGTTGGCGGTGCGCAGCGCCAGCAGGTCGTCGGTGCCCTTTGCGTCCAGCACTTCGCCCGTCATGATGACGGATTGAGGGGAGGCGGGCCGGTCTATCAGGATGATGCGCGGCTTCTGGACGGGAACCGGCACCGCGAAGTTCTTGACCGGGGCGGGTTCGGCCGGCGCTTTCCAGGCGCCGAAGCTCTTTTCCAGCAGTTTGGTGACTTCGGCCAGCGTGGTATCGCCGACCACGAAGACGCTGGCGGTATCCGGGCGGAACCACCGCTTGTGGAACGTGGCCAGATCATCGCGCGAGAGGCGCGCGACGACGGCCGGATCGCCGGTTCCGGTGGCGGGAATGCCATAGGGGTGCTGCGGCCCGTAGAGCGTGGGGTACAGCACCCGGAACGCCAGTGACGTGGGGTCCTTCATCTCGCCGCTGATCGCCGTGAGTTGCTGGGCACGCACGCGCTCGAGTTCGCGGGCATCCAGCGCCGGATGCTGGATATAGTCCGCCAGCAACCCCAGCGAGGCAGCGAGATTGGGCGTAACCGCATCGAGCTGGAACGACGTGGTATCGGGGTTCGCGCTTCCCGAGATGCTGGCGCCCAGCCGTTCGCGTGCCCGCGCGAACGCCGAGGAATCGAGCGTGGTCGTGCCTTCGTTCATCAGCTTGAGCAGCAGCGCTTCGGTGCCGAGCGCGTTCTTGGGATCGGCGGCATAGCCAGCGTCGAAGCTCACGCGCACCGATACCGCCGGCACGTCGGCGCGACGGGCGAAATAGACCTTCATCCCGTTGGGCAGGGTGGCGCGTTCGATCTTCGGGAACACCAGCGGGCTGAGCTGCCCCACGGGCGGAAGCTCCGACCGGTCGGGCGCGCTGGCCCCCGCGCCCGATGCCGAACCATCCGCAAAGCGCGGATCGCGCCAGAAGGCGGGGCGGGCGGACGGGCTCTTGGGATCGGTCAGGAAACCGCCACGGTGTTCGCCGCCTTCGGTGCGCGTGCCCGGTTCCACCGTCAGCGCGAATGTGGGACGCGAAAGCCATTTCCGGGTCACGTCGCGAACCTGCGCGGGCGTCAGCGCGGCCGCGGCGTCCAGTTCCTTGCGATAGGCGCCAGCATCGTGCTGGTAGAGCAGGCCTTCGGCGAGCGTGGGCGCCTTGCCGCTGCCGCCGCCCACCGATTCCAGCGCGCGGATCTGCCCGGCGGCAAACGTCGTCGCGGCGCGTTCCAGTTCGTCCTGCGTCGGCCCTTGGGCAAGGAACCGCGCCACTTCGGCATCGAGCGCGGCGCTGACCTTCGCCGGATCGGTGCCGGGCTTCACGTCGGCAAAGACCTCGAACTGCCCGCCCTGCGCGAAGATCGAGGTACTCGCCGATACCGATACGGCAAGCTGCTGCTGCCGGACGAGCGCGTCATCGAGCCGCGAGCTGGCAAGCCCGCCAAGAACCGCGCCCGCCATCTGCAGCGGCAGGTATTCCGGGTTGTCGAGGCCGGGGGTCGTCCAGACGCGGTAGATGCGGGTGGTGGCGATCTGATCCTTGATCGTCTTGCTGACCGGCGCGGGCAACGTGGGCACCGGCACGGATACCGGCTGCACCGCCGGGCCGGCGGGAATGGCGCCGAACCATTTGGCGACCTTGGCCTTGGCCGTGGCGAGATCGATGTCGCCCGCCAGCACGAGGATGGCGTTGTTCGGGCCGTAGTGGTCGCGGAACCAGCCTTTGACGTCTTCGAGCGAGGCCGAGTTCAGGTCGTCCATCGAGCCGATGGTGGAATGGTGATAGGGATGGCCCGAGGGATAGAGCGTCTCCAGCTCCTCGTACTCGACCATGCCGAACGGCTGGTTGTCGCCCTGCCGCTTCTCGTTCTGAACGACGCTGCGCTGGTTATCGAGCTTTTCCTGGGTGACCGCACCCAGCAGGTAGCCCATGCGGTCGCTTTCCAGCATCAGCGTGCGGTCGAGCGCGGCCGTCGGCACGGTCTCGAAATAGTTGGTGCGGTCGAACCACGTCGTGCCGTTCATGTCGGTCGCGCCGACCTGCTGCAGCGGTTCGAAGAAATCGCCGGGCGCATGTTCGGACCCGTTGAACATCAGGTGTTCGAACAGATGCGCGAAGCCGGTCTTGCCCTTCGGTTCGTTCTTGGAGCCGACCGCGTACCACACCGAAACCGCGACCACCGGCGCCTTGCGGTCGGTATTGACCAGCACCCGCAGGCCGTTGGGCAGGGTGAAGCTTTCGTAGGGGATGGTCACCCGGTTGACGAGATCGGCGACGGGGGCGGGCTTGATGGCCTCTGCCGGCGCCGGCTGCGCGGCGGCCGCGGGCTGCGTTCCGGTGAAAGCGAGAGCGGCGGCGATGGCGATGGCGGAGACGAACTGCGAAGCGGAATGCATG
This sequence comes from Novosphingobium sp. LASN5T, assembly GCF_003856955.1. Taxonomy (NCBI): domain Bacteria; kingdom Pseudomonadati; phylum Pseudomonadota; class Alphaproteobacteria; order Sphingomonadales; family Sphingomonadaceae; genus Novosphingobium; species Novosphingobium sp. LASN5T. Next base: position 176,191 of record NZ_RQSI01000002.1, on the reverse strand, counting down.
CGGGCCATGGGTTATCCTGTGGGAGACTCTGTATCCTTTGTAACCGTTTCAGAAACCGATGCCATACCGAAGCTGAACGGCGTTCGACGAACGACGTGTCCGTTCGTCGAACGCCGCTTGCAAACTTGCATACGCGAAAGGCCGGCCCGCGCGGGATGCGCGCGGACCGGGCTTCGGGATGCCTTGCGCCGTGGCGCGCGGATCAGAACTTCACGTTGATTTCAGCGCCCCAGGTGCGCGGATCGTTGAAGAAGCCGCTGATGCCGGCGGCGGCGCTGCCGGTCTTGTAGAACAGGTGCTGTTCGTTGAAGAGATTGCGCGCCCACAGCGCCACCGTCACCTTCGCGCCGTTCGCTTCCATGGGGATGTCGGCCAGCGCGATGCGCCCGTTGAACACCAGCCCGGATTCCCCCTTCACCTGCGGGTAGCGCACCGCGCGCGTGTTGTTGTCGTAGTTCGCGTCGGTGTAGTTGACGTAGAAGCCGGAGTCGTAGTTGCCGTCGAGGTGCAACTTCAGCATCGCACCGCCGGCCGTCACTTCGTGTTCGTAGTCGATCGATCCGCTGGCCGAATGCTTCGGCGTGTAAACCTGGTAGATCGGCACCGGCGTGGTGATCGGCACGCCGCCGGTCTGCGGGAACGGATTGACCGTCGGCGGGATGTGCACGCTGTTGTAGGCATAGCTGGCCGACAGGGTCAGGCCATCCATCGGCATCAGCAGCAGTTCGGCTTCCACACCCTTCAGGCGGCCCGTGCCGGGCGCGTTGACCACGTCCGTCGTGGTGCGGGTCGTAATCTGCGGCACGCCGTTGACGGTATCGACATAGAGGCCGCTGAAGTCGAGCTGGATGCTCTTGTAGGTGCCCGTGTAGGCGGCGATATTGAACCGGGCATGGCGGTCGAAGAATTCGGTCTTGGCGCCGATTTCGAACATCGACACCTTTTCCGGATCGAACGCGCGGTACGTCAGCGAGCGCGAGCTGGCGCCGCCGGAGCGGTAGCCCGTGCTCCACTTGCCGTAGAAGTGCAGGTCACGCGATGCATCGAACGCCAGGTTCACCAGCGGATCGACGCGCGACCAGCTGCGATCGAGCGCGATCGGGCCGACCACGTTGACGCCGTTGACCGGGATCGAGGGGGCCGCGCCGTTGATGGTGAACAGCGATCCTTCCTTCTTGTCGCGCGTCCAGCGGGCGCCGACCGTCAGGTGGACCATGTCTTCCAGCACGGGCGGGGTGTACGTCGCCTGGCCATAGACGCCGATGCTGGTGGTTTTGACGTGGCTGGCGCGCTGCGTCACATAGCGGCAGCTTGAAACCAGTGCCTGATCGCAGATGGTATAGGCGGTGCCGGCCGCGTTGGTGAACATCAGCGTGTTGGGCGCCTGCGCGCTGTCTTCCACGCGTTCCTGGTAATAGAGGCCGCCGGCCTGGTACTTCAGCCGTGGCACTTCGCCGATCACCTGCAATTCCTGGCTGAACTGGTTCTGCCGGAACGGCGCCAGGCTGTAGCGGCCGAAGGCGAAGTTCTGGAAGCTGGCGACCGAGACCGGGCGCTGCATGCTGGTGGCGACAGACCCGTTGTCGAACTGGCTTTGCGTCATTTCGCGATAGCTGGTGATCGACCGGAAGGTCAGGTTCGGCGTGGCGATGTATTCCAGGCCAAGCCGCCCGCCTTCGGCCTTGCCCACGCTCGCCTGCTGCGGCGCGCCGACCACGGCGGTGGAGGCGCGGTCGGGCTGCAGGGTCAGCAGCGGGGACAGGACGTTGGCCGGCACCGCGGCCGATCCCGACGCGGACACGGGCAGGCCGAGCGGCGCCGAAATCTGCTGCATGTACAGCGTGCTGGTCGCGTCGTAGCTGTTGTCGTACGACAGGTCGGCGCTGAAATTGCTGACCGGCTTCCACAGCGCTTCCACGTGCACGCCGTGCTTGTCATAGGAATTGAAGCCCAACTGACCCGGCATCGGGTTCTTCACGAAGGGGTTGCGGCGGGCAATCACGCCATCGACCTTCAGGCTGATGTTCGCGAACTCCGGCAGATCGACATGGACTTCGCCCTTGTACGATCCATAGTTGCCGGCCCCGGCCGTGGCGTTCAGCTTGAACTGGCCGCTGGGCTTCTTGGTCACGATGTTGACCGCGCCGCCCATGGTGTTGCGGCCGAACAGCGTGCCCTGCGGACCTTTCAGCACTTCGATGTTCTCCACATCGAACAGCGCGGTGCCAAGGCCCTGCGCGCGGCCCATGTACACGCCATCGACATAGACGCCCACGCCCTGATCGCGCGCGGGCTGGTTCGAATCGGACAGCACGCCCACGCCGCGGATGTTGACGATCAGCGCACCGGGGCGCGAGAAGAACGGGGCGACCTTCAGCGAGGGAATGGCGCCGTCACCCAGATCGAGCAGCGAGGTGACATGGCGGTCGGCCAGGCCCTGGCTGGTGAGGACTGAAATCGCGATCGGCGTTTCCTGCAGGTTTTCCCGGCGCTTCTGCGCGGTCACCACGATTTCGGAAAGCTGCCCGCCGCCACCGGGCGCTTCGGCGTCCGGGCTTTGCGTATCGGCCGCCGGTGCGGCCTGGTCGTCGGACGCGGCCAGCGCCGGCGTGGCCAGCAGGGTTGCCAGCACAAGGCAAGAGGCGCCCAGCGCCAGGCGCGGTTGAAATGCGATCATGATTGTCCCCCTGGGATTTGAACCGCCCGACCCGATCGGGCTCCCGGGCGGCACCTAGGGGGCGCAGGTTGCAGTTCGGCGCTGCTCCGGTGACGGTGGCATGACCGACTTGTTGCGATGCAGCATTTTGGGGCGCGTTAGGATGGGCTAACGCGTTGGGTGGGTGGGGTATTTCCGGCGAGAGTGTGAAGGCGACTTTCCGGCGGACGCCTGCGCGTCGATTGGCGGCGCAAAAAGGGTGACAAGAACGGTGTATGGAGAGATCCAAATGCCAATTAGGGCAACGCCGCCTCGCGATCGAATCAACCGAGTTAAATTCGGTTGCCTAATCGTGGTCCGACTGGTGACGCGCCTCGGAAGTAGAGGTAGGAAATGCTGCTGTCGTAAGTTTTTGGACTGGACTCTTTCGTGGGCTTATGTGGCTTACGAGGGTGTTTCGCGTCAGGCGTAAAGCGTCGCTTTTTCAATTTGATCGGTGTTATTGATGACTGTCCCGGTGCTGACCCCCGTCGAGGAACACATCGCCTTCCATATGGCCATAGGACAGGCGATTACGCAGTGGGCGCATGTTGAGAACGGCCTATTCAACATCTGCACTGTCGCTTTTTCCGGCGTGCCGACAAAGGTCGTTGGTGCGTCCTTCTACGCAATCGATAACTTCAGAACGAAGCTGGCATTTACGGACAATGCAATTGCGCAATCAAATACGTTCAAAGAGCTGATCGAGGACTGGGCAAGATTGCGTGAACAGGTTCGTGCTTTGTCCTCAACGCGTAACAAGATCGCGCATTGCCGAACTATCGGATTCTATGGAGCAAGTGCGGGGCGACGATACGCGATCGTGCCAATCTCATATAAGGAACCGAAGATCAAATCTAAGAGGCCATTGCCGCCAAGTGGGTCACTCTGTGTCAGAGATATTGATCTAGTTTCAAGGCAATTTTCTAGAGCTTCCAATCTTTTATTGGATTTGATGGCGAAAGCCCAAGGGGGCCAATGGCTGCCAGCAGAACACGCTCCACCAGAACCGCAACTCCGCTCTCTGAAGGACATTAGAAGCCTGATAGACGCAGCGCGTTCCCAACGGTGAGAGGCATCGTCTTAGTAATTTCAATTCTCGAACTGCCACGCAGTTACGGGGCGTATCGACAGCTAGCTTTGTCATGAATGTCATCACCCAAAATTTGACCCATGTCCTTGTGTTGCCCAAACGCAACACTATCTCTGGCGCAACAGGAGGACATTAGACCCCATGAACCTCGAGAAATTCACCGATCGTGCCAAGGGCTTCCTGCAGGCGGCCCAGACCGTTGCCATCCGCATGAACCATCAGCGGATCACGCCGGACCATATCCTGAAAGCCCTGCTGGAAGATGGCGAGGGCATGGCGTCCGGGCTGATCCAGCGCGCCGGCGGCAATGCCGCGCTGGCCCAGGCCGAAGTCGACAAGGCGCTGGCGAAGATCGCGGCGGTGTCCGGCTCGGGCGCGCAGCAGACGCCGGGCCTCGACAACGATGCCGTGCGCGTGCTCGACCAGGCCGAGCAGGTCGCCGCCAAGTCGGGCGACAGCTTCGTCACCGTCGAACGGATGCTGGTGGCGCTCACGCTCGCCACCACCACGGCGGCGGGGCAGGCGCTGAAGGCGGCCGGCGTCACCGCGCAGGCGCTGGAAGCGGCGATAACCCAGTTGCGCGGCGGCCGCACGGCGGACAGCGCCGGGGCGGAAAACGCCTATGAGGCGATGAAGAAGTACGCGCGCGACCTGACCGAGGCGGCGCGCGAGGGCAAGCTCGATCCGGTGATCGGCCGCGACGAGGAAATCCGCCGTACCGTGCAGATCCTCGCCCGGCGCACCAAGAACAACCCGGCGCTGATCGGCGAGCCGGGCGTGGGCAAGACCGCGATTGCCGAGGGACTGGCGCTGCGCATCGCCAACGGCGACGTGCCCGAATCCCTGCGCGACCGGCGGCTGATGGCGCTCGACATGGGCGCGCTTATCGCCGGGGCGAAGTATCGCGGCGAGTTCGAGGAACGGCTGAAAGCGGTGCTGGACGAGGTGAAGGGCGCCGAGGGCGAGATCATCCTGTTCATCGACGAGATGCACACGCTGATCGGCGCGGGCAAGACCGATGGCGCGATGGACGCTTCCAACCTGCTCAAGCCGGCGCTGGCGCGCGGCGAACTGCACTGCATCGGCGCGACCACGCTGGACGAGTACCAGAAGTACATCGAGAAGGACCCCGCCTTGCAGCGGCGGTTCCAGCCGGTGTTCGTGGGCGAGCCGACCGTGGAGGACACGATCAGCATCCTGCGCGGCATCAAGGACAAGTACGAGCTGCACCACGGCGTGCGCATCGCCGACAACGCGATCGTCGCCGCGGCCACGCTGTCCAACCGCTATATCTCCGACCGCTTCCTGCCGGACAAGGCGATCGACCTGATGGACGAGGCCGCCAGCCGCATCCGCATGGAAGTGGAATCGAAGCCGGAGGAAATCGAGAAGCTCGACCGGCGGATCATCCAGCTCAAGATCGAGGAGATGGCGCTCGCCAAGGAAAGCGACACCGCCTCGAAGGACCGGCTGGAGAACCTGCGCGAGGAACTGGCCAACCTGGAGCAGCAGTCGTCCGAACTGACCACGCGCTGGCAGAACGAACGCGACAAGATCGCCGCCGAGGGCAAGATCAAGGAAGCGCTGGACGCGGCGCGGATGGAACTGGAACAGGCGCAGCGCCAGGGCGATCTCGGCAAGGCGGGCGAGCTGGCCTATGGCCGCATTCCCGAGCTGGAGAAGCAGCTTGCCGACGCGCATACCCAGTCCGAGAACGCCCTGCTGCGTGAAGAGGTGACGGCCGAGGACATCGCCGCCGTGGTCAGCAAGTGGACCGGCGTGCCGGTCGACAAGATGATGGAAGGCGAACGCGAGAAGCTGCTCCACATGGAGGAGGAGCTTGGCCGCCGCGTGATCGGCCAGAAGGATGCGGTCGTGGCCGTGTCCAAGGCGGTGCGCCGCGCCCGCGCCGGGCTGCAGGACCCGAACCGGCCGCTCGGCTCGTTCCTGTTCCTTGGCCCCACCGGCGTCGGCAAGACCGAACTGACCAAGGCGCTCGCCGGCTTCCTGTTCGACGACGACAGCGCGATGGTGCGCATCGACATGAGCGAGTTCATGGAGAAGCACTCCGTCAGCCGCCTGATCGGCGCGCCTCCGGGCTATGTTGGTTACGATGAAGGTGGCGTTCTCACCGAAGCGGTTCGCAGGCGGCCGTACCAGGTCGTGCTGTTCGACGAGGTCGAGAAAGCGCATGGCGACGTGTTCAACGTGCTGCTGCAGGTGCTGGACGATGGCCGGCTGACCGACGGGCAGGGGCGCGTGGTGGATTTCACCAACACGCTGATCATCCTGACCTCGAACCTGGGCAGCCAGTACCTCGCCAACCTTGAGGAAGGGCAGGACGTCACCTCGGTCGAACCGCAGGTGATGGAAGTGGTGCGCGCGCACTTCCGGCCGGAATTCCTGAACCGGCTGGACGAGATCATCCTGTTCCACCGCCTGGGCCAGGAACACATGGCGCCGATCGTCGAAATCCAGGTCGCACGCGTCGCCGGCCTGCTCAAGGACCGCAAGATCGCGATCGACCTGACGGACGCCGCCAAGCGCTGGCTGGGCCGCGTCGGCTACGATCCCGTCTATGGCGCAAGGCCGCTCAAGCGCGCGGTGCAGCGCTACCTACAGGACCCGCTGGCGGAAAAGCTGCTGGGTGGCGAGATCCCGGACGGCAGCACGGTGCGGATCAACGAAGGCGATGGCGCACTGAACTTCAGCGTGTCCTGAACCGGACGCCGCTTCCGGCCCTCAAACGCCGGCCCTTGAACGAACGCCCTCTCCCGCCGGCCGGGAGGGGGCGTTTCGTATGGGAACGTCCATTCTTGCGCTATTTCATGGAGATGTAACCGGGAAAGAGAATTGACGGTGGCGCTTTCCTTTGCCTCATTCGCGGTGGGGTGGGGCTTCTAACCGGGGGATTTCGATGTTTGACAGGCGCTGGCTGGCCGCGGCGGCAACCACGATCATGCTCGCGGCCGGGGTGCCGGCTCACGCGCAAGCGGATGCCGCACCGGCCGCGCAGCCACGCCCCCCGCGCATCGAGACGGGCGTGCTGGCCAACCAGCCGTTCCTCAGCAATCCCAAGCTCTCGCCCGACGGCACGCAGATCGTCGCGCGGATGAACGTGGCCGGCAAGGATTGCATCGGAGTCATCAAGATCGGCGAGAACAATCCCCGGATCATGGACCTGGGGAACGAATACGATCTCAACTGGTATCGCTGGGCCGGAAACGGCACGATCCTGATAAGCATGGGCAAATCGGTGCCGTGGGACGGCGATGATGCCTGGCAGACGCGGCTGGTGGCGTTCGACATCACCACCGGCAAGACCCGCTTCATCGGCGGCCGGGAGGAAGGGCTGGTCGGCGATGACGTGCTCTGGATTGATCCGGAAGGGCAGTCGATCCTGCTGGCCTATCAGAGCACGATCTATGACTACCCGTCCGTGTTCACCGTCAATCTGGCGACCAACCGCCAGAAGCAGGTCGTTCAGGCCCGCACCGACATCTGGGACTGGTACGCCGATGAACAGGGCGTGGTCCGCGCCGGCTTCGGCTGGTCGGGCGATCGCTGGACGATGATCTACCGTCCGAACGCCACGGAATCGTTCCATACGGTGGTGAAGGCCAAACAGGGGGACGAGGACGCCGGCTTCGATGCGTTCCGCATCTACCAGGGCAGCGATCTCGGCTACCGGATCATGAACAACGAGGCGACCGGGCGCTATGCGCTCTATCGCTTCAACTTCGCCACGCGCGAACGGGGCGAACTGATCCTCGACAACGTGTCGAACGACATCGACGATTTCGATACCTCGATCGACGGCGCGAACCCGCTGGCCGCATGGTACACCGACGACCGGTCCCGGGTGCACTGGTTCGACAAGACCATGCACGATGTGCAGGATGCGATCGACAAGGCGGTTGGCGGCATGCAGGCCTCGATCGTTTCGCGCAGCCGGGATGATTCCGTGCTGATGATCCATCTCGGGTCGTCCAGCAACGCCGGGCAATACTATTTGTACCGGCAGGACGCCGGCAAGATGATGCTTCTGGCACGCGTGAACGAGAAGCTGCGCTCCGCCGACCTCGTACCGACCCGCTATGTGCACTACAAGGCCCGCGATGGTCTTGAGGTGCCCGCCTATCTCACCCTGCCGGCAGGGCGGGACCCGAAGAACCTGCCGCTGGTGATCCTGCCGCACGGCGGGCCTTACGACATCCGCGACGATGGCACGTTCGATCCTGAAGTGCAGTTCCTGGCCAATCGCGGCTACGCGGTGCTCCAGCCGGAATTTCGCGGGTCCGGCGGCTATGGCAAGGCGTTCTACGAGAAGGGTGAAGGCCAGTGGGGTCGGGCCATGCAGGACGATCTCGACGACGGGATGGACTGGCTGGCCAAGGACGGCACGATCGATCCCAAGCGGGTGTGCCTGATCGGTGCTTCCTATGGCGGCTATGCCGCCTTGTGGGGCGCCACGCGCAATCCCGAACGCTATCGTTGCGCGGCCAGTTTTGCCGGCGTTTCGGACCTTCCGCGCCAGCTCAAGTTCCAGATCGCGTTCAAGGTCAGCAAGCGGTACCGCAAGGACTGGCGGCGCACGGTGCAGGGCGAGGAGACGTTCGATCTCAGGACCGTGTCGCCGCTGTTCACGCTGGATCGCCTGCGGGTGCCGGTGCTGATGATGCACGGAACCGAGGACCAGCGCGTGCCCTACAAGCAGTCGAAACTGTTTGCCGACGCGCTCAAGCTCTCCGGCAAACCCTATGAGTTCTATACGCTGGAAGGCGAAGGCCACGGCTTTTCGACCAGCGCCAACATGCAGCAATGGCTGGACCGGCTCGACGTGTTCCTGGCGAAGTACAACCCCGCGGACTGAACGCGCGACGGTGCTTTGCTCTACTGGCCCTTGCGCGGCTGGCGCCCTGCCAGATCGGCTTCGCTGATGCCGAGCAGCCGGACAAGCTGCGCGCGTTCCGCCGCCGTCAGATCGGCATAGCGGCGCGGCTTGGGCAGGTTGGCGGTGGCTGCGGTCATCTTCTGGATCATCGCCGGCATCTGGCGCATGATCTGCGGCAGCAGCGCCTGCATCCGGCCCATGACGGCCGGGTCCATGAACAGTGTCATCGAATTGCTGGCATATTCGCTGCCCGTGGGCGTGGCGAAGAAGCGGTTCAACTCGTCGAGCTGGGCGGCGGAGAAACGGCGGGCATAGGCTTCGGCCAGCCCTGCGCGCATGTCCGGCTCGAACTGGGTCATCATCGTGGTCATCTCGTCGCGCATCACGGTCATGGAAAGATCGGTGCGCTGGCGGAAGGCGGGATCAAGAATGGCCATGACTTCGGCCATGGTGCCCTTGCCGACTTTGGCCGCTTCCTCGGGCTTCAGGCCCGCCAGGCCAACGAGATCGCGCATCGGCAGCGCGGTCATGCTGTCGACCGATTGCCGGACGATGGTGTCCATCGTGCCGTTCATGATCTTGGCATAGGTGCCGGCCGGGAAGATGTGGTCGACCGTGGCGGTGGCGGCCTGTAGCCGCGCGGGATCGACGGGCGGCAGAGCGGGGCTTGCGCTCGCTGAGGGCGCGGCGCTTTCCTGCGCGATGGCGGCGGCGGGGGAAAGCAGCAGCGCTGCAGCAACGGTAGCGCGAAGAAGGGCGGACATCGGGGCCTCCGGATCAGGTCGGTCCCGCGTTAGCGCATCCGCGTGACACCATGAAGCGCGGATAACTCCGATGTGCCCAGGGTCAGGAGCCTAAGCCCCGATCAGGTGGAGCACCACCTTGCGGCGGTGCGGTGCCCGGCGGTGTTCGACCAGATAGATGCCCTGCCATGTGCCGAGCGCTGGGCGTCCGCCAGCGATCGGGATCGACAACGAAACGCCGGTCAGGATTGCCTTCAGATGCGCCGGCATGTCGTCCGGCCCTTCGTCGTCATGGGCATAGCCCGCATTCTCCGGGGCCAGCTGGTCGAGCCAGCGCACCACGTCGCCACGCACTTCGGGCGCGGCATTTTCCTGGATGCACAGCGAGGCCGAGGTATGCCGGCAGAACGCGGTGAGCAGCCCCGTCTCGATCCCTTGCGCGGCGACCCAGCCCGCGACTTGGGGCGTGATTTCGTGAAGGCCGCGGCCCGGCGTGGGAACGGCAAGTTCGGTCAGGGATTGGCGCATCGCGGTTTTCATCGCACCGGCTGGCCTTGCTGTCGAGCCGGTGTAGGATAAGGCCGACCTTCCGGAGTGACCCCATGACCGCCACGCGCCTTGAATCCGACAGTATTGGCGAAATCGCCGTCCCCGCATCCGCTTACTGGGGCGCGCAGACCCAGCGCAGCGTCGAGAATTTCCCTTTCGGTATGCAGGAAAGGATGCCGCTGGGCATCGTGCGCGCGCTGGCGCTGGTCAAGCAGGCGGCGGCGCGGGTGAACCGGCGGCATGGGCTGGATGCCGGGCTGGCCGACGCGATCGGCACGGCGGCGGGCGAAGTGATCGCGGGCCGGCACGACGATCAGTTTCCTCTGGTCATCTGGCAGACCGGCAGCGGCACGCAATCGAACATGAACGTCAACGAAGTGATCGCCGGGCGCGCTAACGAGATCCTGACGGGAACGCGCGGCGGCAAGAACCCGGTCCATCCCAACGATCACGTCAATCGCGGGCAATCGTCCAACGATAGCTTTCCGACCGCGCTGCATATCGCGGCGGTGCAATCCCTGAACGATGATTTGATTCCCGCGCTCGACCGGCTGTGCGGCGCGCTGACGGTCAAGGCGGAGGCATGGCAGGGTATCGTCAAGATCGGCCGAACCCATCTGCAGGATGCCACGCCGCTGACGCTGGGCCAGGAATTCTCGGGCTATGTCCAGCAGTTGCGCGATGCCTATCGCCGCTTGCGCGATGCGGAGGCCTTTCTGCTCCGTCTGGCGCAGGGCGGCACGGCCGTGGGCACAGGGTTGAACGCGCCCGAAGGGTTCAGCGAGGACTTCGCCGCCGAAGTCGCGGCGCTGACCGGCCGCCCCTATGTGACCGCGCCCAACAAGTTCGAGGCGCTGGCATCGAACGATGCGCTGGTGCACTTCTCGGCCACGCTGGCCACGCTGGCGGTGGCGCTGACCAAGATCGCCAACGATATTCGCCTGCTCGGGTCCGGTCCGCGTTCGGGGCTGGGGGAACTGGACCTGCCGGCCAACGAACCGGGCAGCTCGATCATGCCGGGCAAGGTCAACCCCACGCAGTGCGAGATGCTGACGATGGTGTCCGCGCAAGTGATCGGCAACCACCAGGCGGTGACGGTCGGCGGCTTGCAGGGCCATCTGGAACTCAATGTGTTCAAGCCGCTGATTGGCGCGGCCGTGCTGCGGTCCGTCCACCTGCTTGCCGTCGGCATGGACAGCTTCGCGGAACGCTGCGTGGAAGGCATCGAGCCGAACACCGGGCGCATTGCCGAACTGGTCGACCGGTCGCTGATGCTGGTGACGGCGCTGGCGCCCGCGATCGGCTACGACAACGCCGCCAAGATTGCCAAGCACGCGCACGCGCAAGGGTTGACCCTGCGCGAGGCGGGGCTGGCGCTGGGGCTGGTGGACGAAGCCACGTTCGACCGGCTGGTGCGCCCGGCCGACATGGTGTGATCGATCCTATTTGGATCGGACCGCCGGGCATACGAAAACCGGCGCGAGTGGCGCATCCCCGATTGTCGCGCTAGAGCGCTACCGGGGGACCGCCCGCCGACAGAGGAAGCCAATGCGCAAGTTCCTGTTGTTCCTGCCATCGCTGGCGCTGCTGGTGCTGGCGGCGCCGGTCGTTCGTGCCGCGCCCAATGCCCATGCTCTGCCGAACGTCTTGCCGAATGCCGCCGCCAAGCCCGCGCCGCAAGCGCCCGCGCGGCCGCCGCGTGGCACGATCGCGCTGACGTTCGATGATCTGCCCGGCCTGACCCAGCTCAACAGCCAGCCTTATGTCGATTACATCAACGTGATGATCCTGCGCGGCCTGCGACACTATCATTTCCCGGCGACGGGCTTCGTCAACGAAGGCAAGCTGGCGCTCGACCGACCGCGCCAGATCGCCAACCTGCGGCGCTGGCTTGATGCCGGGATGGACCTGGGCAACCACACCTTCTCGCACAATTCGCCGAACCAGATCGGGGGGCGGGCCTATATCGCGGACATCGCGCGCGGCGAGCCGGTCATTCGCGAACTGCTCGCCGAACGCCACCGCCGGCCGCGCTGGTTCCGCTATCCCTATCTGGAGACCGGATCGCCCGAAGCGGTCAAGCGCGAGATCGAGCAGTGGCTGACCGAGCATGGCTACCGCAACGCTCCGGTCACCATCGACGCGGACGACTGGGAGTTCGCCGAGCCTTACGACGACGCCATCGCGCGGCATGACGAACCCCGCCGGCAGCGCATCCGTGCCACCTACCTCGCCTATACCGAACGGACGATCGGCTGGTATCGTTCGGCATCGCGCGCGTTGTTCGGCCGCGATATACCCTACGTCATGCTGCTGCACGCCACGCGGCTCAATGCCGACAGCATGGACGAACTGGCCGCGATCCTGAAGCGCCAGCGGCTGCGTCCGGTCTCGCTGGACCAGGCGATGCGTGATCCGGCGTACCGCACGCCCGATCCTTATAGCGGCAAGGACGGGATCGAGTGGCTCGAGCGCTGGTCGATGGAACTGCACAAGCCGCTGCCGTGGGACAGCTTCGAGGATGTGCCCAAGGCCATCCAGGAGGACTACAAGCGCGTGGATGCGGATCAAAAGTAGGGCGTTTCAGCCGATCAGGTCGCGCAGCATCCACAGCGGCAGGTACGGGCGGGCGAGCGCCTTGTCGAGCGCATAGGGCCACCACCCTTCGCCGAACGGGATATAGACGCGGACCGACACGCCCTGCGCGCGCGCGATGGCCATGGTGCGCCGCATCGGCAGCCCCCGCAACTGTTCGAGTTCGCACGGCGTGCCGGCGGCGCGCAAGGTGCGCAGCGCATGGTCCGCCAGCTCCGGCTTGTGCGTGGCCACGGATACCGGGGCGGTTCGACCGGCCAGCGTTTCCACCAGCGCGCGATAGGCGTGGTCCATGTCGCAATCCGGCCAATCGGGATCGGCCCATTCGCCCTTGACGAGGCGCAAGCGGGCGGTGGTGTCGCGCAGGCGCGCCGCATCGTCCAGGCTGCGCCGCCAGCGCGCGGGAAGGACGCAGCCGGTGCCGGGCTGTTCCGGGAGCAGGGCCGCCAGATATCCGTGGATCGGTTCCGCGTCCTTCAGCGCATGCGCGTCGAACAGCAAAGGCATGGCGGCGGTGCTCGCGGCCTGCGCGATGGCGGCGAAGGCGGGCTCGTCGAACGCCAGTGTGGGCAGCTTGGCCGAGAGATAGGGCGCGCCGCCCTGGCTCGCGAGCAGCGCGATGGCGGCGATGTTCTTGGCCGCCACTGCAGCGGGTTCCGCGTCCGGCCCCGGGATGTAACCCGTTGTTACCCCGATCCCGCGCCGTTCGAGCCGCCGCGCCAGCCGCGCGACGGATCGCGCATCCGGCGCGGGCAGCAGGCGCCCCAGACGGCCGGGAAGGGCATAGCGCGCGTCACGCAGGGCGGCTTTCACGCCGCGCATCAGGCACCGGTTTCGGGAAACAGGCGCTGGCGCAGCCAATCGCTGCCGTCCACGGCCAGCGCCGTCAGCCCGGCGATGGAGAACGGATAGGTGCGCAGCCGCACGCACTCGTGGTGATCGCGCGTCCACAGTTCGGAGATCCACGGCTCGATATTGCCGAGCAGCTCGTAGGCGATAAGCCCGCGCGAAGCCGCATATCGCAGCGTGTGCAGCATCAGCAGCGTTCCCGGTGAACATTTGCCGAAGCGTTCGTCGTAGCCGATCTTGAACAGCCAGAAGCGCGCGGCGTGCTCGATCGCAAGCTGCATGGCGGCCGGCTGTCCATCGATGCGCACGAAGGCGACGCGGAACGTGCCGGCGGCACTGGCGGCGCGGAAGAAGGCTCGGAAGAAATCGGCCTTGGCCCGATCACTGGCCATGGCCGTCCCTGCCTCCTTCTTCCAGCTATGCAGTTCGACATCGAGCGCCTCGTCGAACCAGCGGTCGAAGGTGTCTGGATCGGGCGCGTGGACCTCGTAAGTCACGGCGCCCATGGCCGCGGCCTTGCGCGTGGCGCGGCGGAAGTCGGAACGGCGGCCGGCGTTGAACTGGTCTTCAGGGTGTTCCCACGCCGGTCCAAGCGTGATCGTGGGACAGGGCAGGGCGGACCGGACCGACACCAGTCCGCGCCCTTTCATCGCCGCGCGCAGCGTGGGGACGAGCAGCGACTGCGCCGGTATCCGGTCCAGCGAGACGGGCTGCGATTGCCCGGCGATGGCCTGGGCGAGCCGGTGCGCGGCTTCGGGGCTATCATAGAGCGCATCGCAAGGTTCATAGACCTCGCGCGCGCCGGGCATCCGCCAGCGGTGTGGTCGGCTGGAAGCATCGCGATACAAGGGCAGCAGCGCCGCCAGTCCCTCCCATCCTCGCGCGGCCAGTTCCTGCCCGCCGATCTCGTGGGCGACGGCGAAAACGTTGATGTCGGCGCCGGCCAGCATCGAACAGGCCAGCGCGGTGACGAAGGCCAATCCCTGCGTTGGCAAGGCGGCGGACGCTTCGAGCCGGGTCCATGCCGCGCAAAAGGCCGGATCGGCGAGGGCCGGGGCAAACGCCACCGTCTTGTACACGCGCGCGGAAGCCGACCGCGGCGCGGCCTCGCCATCGATATGCGGTTGCGTGCGGATCACTTGCCGTCCCTTCCGTCAGAGTGGCCTCTAACCGAAGGGGCTTAATTTTTCGCTGCGCGCCGGGTGGTGCAGCGGCCTGACAAAGGGGTGATCGGGCAGGCGCGGGGCCTGCCCGTGCGGGCTGTCAGTCGGCCCAGTAAAGCGCGGTGGGGTTGTCGATCAGCAGCTTGCGCTGGAGTTCCTCGGTCGGGGCGATCCGCGGGATCATGTCGACCAGATGGCCGTCGTCGGGGATCTCAGTGTCCATGTTGGGGTGCGGCCAGTCGGTGCCCCACAACACGCGGTCCTGATAATCGGCCACCAGCGGCGCCACGGCGTCGGCAAAGGCGTTCCACGGATCGCCCGCGCCGCCTTCCTTGATCGCGTCGAGCCGGTCGGGGCAGGTGGCCTTGAACCAGATGTCCTCACGGCTGTCCAGAAAGGCGCGGAAGGCCTTCATGTCCGCGCCGTCCGGACCCTGCCGCACATCGGGGCGGCCCATGTGGTCGATCACCAGCGGCACGGGGATGGCGTCCATGAACGGGCGCAGTTCGTCGAGAATATCGGCCTCGAAATAGATCACCACGTGCCAGCCCTTGGGCAGCCGGTTGGCGACTTCGAGGAACTTGTCCTTCGGCGCGTCATCGACCAGCCGCTTGAGGAAATTGAAGCGGATGCCACGAATGCCGCCTTCGTGCAGGGCATGAAGATCGGCTTCCGAAATCGCGGGATCGACCACGGCGACGCCGCGCGCCTTGCCATCGGACTTGGCGATGGCATCCAGCGTGGCGGCGTTGTCCGTGCCATGGCAGCTTGCCTGCACGATCACGTTTTTGGTGAAGCCCAGGTGATCGCGCAGCGCGAACAGCATGTCCGGCCCGGCATCCCGCGGCAGGTACTTGGCCTTGGCGCTGAACGGGAACTGCGCCATCGGGCCGAACACGTGGCAATGCGCGTCGATCGCGCCGGCGGGCGGGGTGTAGCGCGGCTTGGACGGGTTTGTGTGCCAGCTCAGGATGCGGTCGGTCATGGTCTTACCCTCGGCGCGCGTCCTTCGACAGGCTCAGGACGAACGGGTGTTGAAACAGGAACAATTACCAGACTCCGCTCATGCTGAGCCTGTCGAAGCATGCGCGCTGCCCGTTATCCGAACACCACGCCGTCCATCAGCTTGCGCGCGGTGCGCAGCAGCGCGGCGGTGCGCACCGCGCCGGTATTGTCGGTTTCGAGCACGCAGCTCATTTCGCCGGTGGGGTGTTCCACCGACAGCGTCTTGCGCATGCCGTCGGGGATCACGGCCACCTCGGCCGCCGGCGAACCAGGGATGAGGCAGGCGGTAGCGACGCTCACCGCCCCCAGCACGCCGATGGTGGCATGGGCGCGGTGGGGAATGAAGCTGCGCACGGTAACGGCGCCGCCGTTCTTCGGCGGGGCGACGAGCATCATCTTGGGGACGGACTTTTCCTTCACGTCGCCCAGATTCATGCGTTCGCCCACGGCCAGCCGGATCGCTTCGATCCTGGCCTTCAACTCGGTGGCGTTGTCCAGCCAGTCCCGGTCCTCGTAGCCGGTGATACCCACGTCCTGCGCTTTCATCACCACGCAGGGCATGCCGTTGTCGATCAGCGTCACCGGCACGCCGTTGACTACATCGACCGCGTTGCCCGTGGGCAGCAGCGCCCCGCACGAAGATCCGGCGGTATCGCGGAATTCCAGTGGGACCGGCGCATGGGTGCCCGGCACGCCATCGATCGCGGCAGTGCCGGCATACGTGACCTTGCCGCCCGGCGTCCGCACCGTGGCCACGGCGACCTGCCCGGTGTTTTCCATGAAAATGGCGACACGGGTTTCATCGCCGGTGGCGGCGACAAGGCCGCGCTCGATCGCGAAGGGGCCGATCCCGGCCAGGATATTGCCGCAGTTCTGCGCGTCGGTAACGATCGCCTGATCGACGAAGACCTGCAGGAACAGGTAATCAACGTCGATCCCTTCGCGCGTGGACTTCGCTACCACGGCCACCTTGCTGGTCAGCGGGTCCGCGCCGCCCATGCCGTCGATCTGGCGCGGATCGGGGCTGCCCATCACGCCGAGCAGGAACGCGTCGCGCGCGGCGGTATCGACGGGAAGGTCTTCCTTGAGGAAGTATCCGCCCTTGGACGTGCCGCCGCGCATCCACATGCAGGGGGCAGAGAAGCCGGAGGTCATCGGCCCCCTCCCGCTTGCGGGAGGGGAGTGACAGGCGCCATGTTCGCCCCCTCACACATACTTCAGCCCTTCCTTCTCGAGCCGTTCGCGCATCTTGTACATGTCCAGCCCCAGAACCCCGGCAGCCAGCTTGGCGCGCTTTTCGCCTTCGTTGGCTTCGCGCGCCTGCGCGGCTTTCAGCACGGCTTCGGCGTTGGCGCGGGGGACCACGCAGACGCCGTCGTCGTCGGCCACGATCACGTCGCCCGGATTGACCAGCGCGTTGGCGCAGACGACCGGCACGTTGACGCTGCCCAGCGTGTTCTTGACCGTGCCCTGCGCATAGATCGCCTTGGACCAGACGGGGAATTCCATCTCGGTCAAGTCTCGCACGTCGCGCACACCGGCATCGATCACCAGGCCCCGGCAGCCGCGCGCCTGCGCGCTGGTGGCGAGAAGGTCGCCGAAGTAGCCGTCCTCGCACGGGGAGGTCGGCGCAAGAAGGAGGATATCACCGGCCTGGAGCTGTTCGATGGCGACATGGACCATCCAGTTGTCGCCGGGAGGGGCGCTGATCGTCAGTGCGCTGCCGGCGATGCGGGCGCCGCGATAGATCGGGCGCATGTAGCTGGCGAGCAGGCCGGTGCGGCCCTGCGCCTCGTGCACGGTGGCCACGCCGCAGGCGGCAAGGCCGTCGATCACGGCCGGATCGGCCCGCTCGATATTCTGGACGACGATACCCGACATATCCCGTGCTCCCAATTGCATGGCGTAATCTCGCCGTGTCCATGGGCCGCACGCGCCATGCCAGCCAATGCAATGTTTGGCGCGGGGCATAAGGAAATGCTAAGCGAGTGGAATGAGCGAGCGGCCTCTCAATATCCGCCACTTCGCCGCGCTGGCGGCCACGGTGCACCATGGCAGCGTAACGCGCGCCGCCCGCGCCATCAACCTGACGCAGCCGGCGTTGACGCAGGCGATCGCCCGGTTGGAGGCGGACCTCGGCTGCGCGCTGTTCGAGCGCGGCGCGGCCGGCATGACGCCGACGGAACCGGCGCTGTTGCTGGCGCCGCGCGCCGACGCGGCCCTGGCGCATATCGGTTCCCCGCGCGTGACCGGCACGCAGATGCGCGCGTTCCTGGCACTGGCGCGGGCGGGTAGCTATGCCGTCGCGGCCGAGGAGACCGGGCTTTCCACCGCTTCGCTGCACCGCGCCGTGGCCGATCTGGCGGTCGCGCTGGGGCAGCGGCTGGTCGACCGGCGCGGCCGTTCGGTGATGCTGACCCCGGCCGGGGAGCGGCGCGCGCGAGGGTTCGGCCTTGCCATGGCGGAACTGCGCGCGGGCCTTGCCGAAGTGGCGGCCTGGCAGGGCAAGGCTGCCGGGCGCATCGTGGTGGGGGCAATGCCGCTGTCGCGCGCGCGCTGGCTGCCGGAAACGGTGCTGCGCTTCGTGCGCGACTGGCCGGGGGTGGATGTCGCGGTGATGGAAGGCAGCCATGCCGAGCTGGCCGGCCCGCTGCGCGATGGCGAAATCGACCTGATGCTTGGCGCGCTGCGCGAGGCGGCCCTGCTCGACGATCTGGAACAGGAAGCGGTGTTCGAGGATCGTCCTGCGCTGGTGATGCGCGCGGGCCATCCGCTGCTGGCGCTGCCCGCTGTCGATGGCGCGGCGATAACCGCCTATCCGTGGATATTGTCGGGGCGCGACACGCCGTTGCGGCACTATTGGGAAGCGATGATGCGCGCGGTGGGGGCGGAGCCGCCGCACGTGGGCATCGAATGCGGATCGGTGCTGACGGTGCGCCAGTTGCTGCGGGGAAGCGATGCACTGACGCTGCTGTCGCCCGCGCAACTGGCGGTGGAGCTGGATGCCGGCGTGCTGGCGATGCGGCCGCCGCCGGTTCCGGTCACGCGCACGATTGGGATCACCACGCGGCAGGGCTGGCGGCCCACCGCGCCGCAGGCCGCGTTCGTCACGCTACTGCATGAGGTGGCACAAGCGGGTTTCGCATAAATTTATGCCCGCGCCCATCTTTGCATTTCCCGGCGCGGGCCTCTCCGCGCAGGAGGGCGATCGATGGATGCCACACTTGCCCTGATCGGGTTCGGCGAAGCCGGGTCCACATTCGCCAAGGCCGCCGGCTGGGAAGCGGGCGCGCTGGCCTATGACATCAATCCCGCGCGGCGCGCGGTGATGGAGGAGGCCGGCGTCGTCGCCTGCGCCACCGCCGAATGCGCGCTGACCAGCGCGGACTTCGCGCTTTCGCTGGTGACGGCGGATTCCGCCCTGCCGGCGGCGCGCGACTATGCCGGTTTGCTGAAGCCGGGGGCGATCTGGTGCGACATGAATTCGGTGGCGCCCGACACCAAGCGCGCCGCTGCGAAGGCGATCGAGGCGGCGGGCGGGCGCTATGTCGACGTGGCGGTGCTGGCGCCGGTCCATCCCGCGCGCATGAACGTGCCGCTGCTGCTGGCGGGCGAAGCGGCGGCACGCGCGGAAGCGTTGCTGCGTGAAGCCGGGTTCGCCAACGTGCGCATCGTGGGGGCCGAGATCGGCCGGGCGAGCGCGATCAAGATGATCCGGTCGATCATGGTCAAAGGCATCGAGGCACTGACGGCCGAGATGATGCTGGCGGCCAGCGCCGCCGGCGTGGTCGACGAGGTGCTGGCCTCGCTCGACGCCAGCGAGAAGCGGGAAAGCTGGACGGTCCGCGCCGCCTACAACGTCGAGCGCATGACCACGCACGGCATTCGCCGCGCCGCCGAGATGGAGGAAAGCTGCAAGACGCTGGAATCGCTGGGTATCGAACCGGTGATGACCAGCGGCACCGTGCGCCGCCAGCGCGAGCAGGCCGGAAAAGCAATTCCGTTCGCATCGAGCGAAGTCGAGATGCCCAGCGCGGGTGTCTCGACTTCGCTCGACACGAACGGAGGTAGGGTTGGGATTGGAGTGACGAGCGAATGACCATGATCATCGACTGCCACGGCCACTACACCGTGCTGCCCAAGGCGCACGACGAATGGCGCGAGAAGCAGAAGGCCGCGTTCAAGGCCGGGACCGAGTGCCCGCCCTATCCCGAAATCTCGGACGACGAGATCCGCGAGACGATCGAGGGCAACCAGCTGCGCCTGCTCAAGGAACGCGGCGCGGACATGACGATCTTCAGCCCCCGCGCTTCGGCGATGGCGCCGCATGTGGGCGACCAGTCGGTTGCGGTGAAGTGGGCGCAGGTCTGCAACGACCTGATCGCGCGGGTCGTGCGCCTCTACCCCGAAACGTTCGCGGGCGTGTGCATGTTGCCGCAGTCGCCGGAAGCGGACATGACCAGCTCGATCCGCGAACTGGAGCGCTGCGTTAAC
Organism: Novosphingobium sp. LASN5T; assembly: GCF_003856955.1. Classification (NCBI taxonomy): domain Bacteria; kingdom Pseudomonadati; phylum Pseudomonadota; class Alphaproteobacteria; order Sphingomonadales; family Sphingomonadaceae; genus Novosphingobium; species Novosphingobium sp. LASN5T. The sequence goes on along the minus strand of NZ_RQSI01000002.1, from coordinate 156,111 downwards.
GAGCTGGGCTTCATCGGCTGTAATCTCAATCCCGATCCGGGCGGCGGGCACTTCAAGCATCCGCCGCTGACGGACGAATACTGGTTCCCGTTCTACGAGAAGATGGTGGAACTGGACGTGCCGGCGATGATCCACGTTTCGGGTTCGTGCAACCCGGCGATGCACGCCACCGGCGGCTATTACATCGCGGCCGACACGATCGCCTTCATGCAGTTGCTGGAAGGCGACCTGTTCGGCCGGTTCCCGACCCTGCGCTTCATCATCCCGCACGGCGGCGGCGCGGTGCCCTATCACTGGGGCCGGTATCGCGGGCTGGCGGACATGCTGAAGAAGCCCGGCCTCGACACGCACCTGATGAACAACGTTTTCTTCGATACCTGCGTCTATCACCAGCCGGGCATCGATCTGCTGGCCGACGTGATCGAGAACAAGAACATCCTGTTCGGATCGGAAATGGTCGGCGCGGTGCGCGGGATCGATCCGACCACCGGTTTCTATTTCGACGACACCAAGCGCTATGTCGATGCGCTCGCTATCTCGGACGCGGAACGCCACGCGATCTTCGAAGGCAACGCCCGCCGGGTGTTCCCGCGTCTCGACGCCAAACTGAAGGAGAGGGGCCTGTGAGCAACCAGAAAGATGCTGGCGAAAAGGCTCGGCAGAATATCCACGAATACCTGGCCGAGTTCGACGATATCCCCGGCACGCGGGTCTACACGGCCAAGCGCGCCCGGCGGGGATACTGGATCAACCAGTTCGCGATGAGCCTGATGAAGGCCGACAATCGCGAACGCTTCAAGGCCGATGAAAAGGCCTACCTCGACGAATGGAACATTTCCGACGAGGCCAAGGAAGCGCTGCTGGCGCGGGATTACAACCGGCTGCTCGATCTGGGCGGAAACGTCTATTTCCTGTCCAAGCTGTTTTCGACCGACGGGTTCAGCTTCGCCCAGGCCGTGTCGACGATGACCGACATGACGTTCCCCGAATACCAGCAGATGATGCTCAACGGCGGCCGCTCGCCGGAAGGCAACCGTTCGATCAAGGGAGGCTACTGAGATGGCCCGTATTACCGCTGGCGTTGGCTCCAGCCACGTGCCGCTGCTGGGTGTCGCTGTCGACCAGGGCAAGTGGCAGGACGATTACTTCGGCCCGATCTTCAAGGGGTACGAATGGACCCGCGAATGGGAAAAGGAAACGAAGCCCGACGTGGTGATCCTGGTCTATAACGACCATGCTTCCGCCTTTGACGCGAACATCATCCCGACGTTCGCGATCGGTTGCGGTGAGCACTACAAGTCGGCCGACGAAGGCTGGGGGCCGCGGCCGGTGCCCGACGTGGAAGGCCACGCCGATCTTGCCTGGCACATCGCGCAAAGCCTGATCCTCGACGATTTCGACATGACCATCATCAACGAGATGGACGTGGACCACGGGCTGACCGTGCCGCTGTCGATGATGTTCGGCCAGCCGGAAAAGTGGCCGGTTAAGGTGGTGCCGCTGGCGGTGAACGTCGTCACTTATCCGGTGCCTTCGGGCAACCGCTGCTGGGCGCTGGGCGAGGCGATTGCCCGCGCGGTGGAAAGCTTCCCCGAAGACCTGAACGTGCAGATCTGGGGCACCGGCGGCATGAGCCACCAGCTTCAGGGGCCGCGCGCCGGCCTGCTGAACCGCGAATGGGACAACAAGTTCCTTGATCTGCTGGAAGCCGACAACGACGATGTGCGCCATATCCCGCACATCGAATACCTGCGCGAAACCGGCAGCGAAGGCATCGAAATGGTGATGTGGCTGATCATGCGCGGCGCGCTGGGCAAGAAGGTCAAGCGGCTGAACCGCCACTACCACATTCCCTGTTCGAACACCGCCATCGGGCACATCGTGCTCGAACCGGCGGACTGACACTCCGATCCACCCTGCCGGGCGGCTTGCGGGCCGCCCGGTCTTTTTTGAAGGAACTGACCCCATGCGTATCGCCCTCGCAGGCGCCGGCGCGTTCGGCGAAAAGCACCTCGATGGCCTGAAGAACATCGATGGCGTCGAAATCGTCTCGATCATCAGCCGCACCGGCGAACAGGCCGCCGCCGTTGCCGCCAAGTATGGCGCGAAGCATTCGTCCACCGAACTGGAAGACGCCTTGGCGCGCGACGACGTGGACGCCGTGATCCTGTGCACGCCCACCCAGATGCACGCATCGCAGGCCATCGCCTGCATGAAGGCGGGCAAGCACGTGCAGGTGGAAATTCCGCTGGCCGATAGCTGGGCGGATTCGCAGGACGTGCTGCGCGTGCAGGAGGAAACCGGCAAGGTCTGCATGGTCGGCCACACCCGCCGCTTCAATCCCAGCCACCAGTTCGTGCACAACCGGATCAAGGCGGGCGAGTTCAACGTCCAGCAGATGGACGTGCAGACCTATTTCTTCCGCCGCAAGAACATCAACGCCAAGGGTGAACCGCGTTCGTGGACCGACCACCTGCTGTGGCACCACGCCGCGCACACGGTGGACCTGTTCGCCTATCAGGCGGGCAAGATCGTCAAGGCCAACGCGGTGGAAGGCCCGATCCATCCGGAGCTGGGCATCGCCATGGACATGTCGATCCAGCTCAAGAGCGAAAGCGGTGCGATCTGCACGCTGTCGCTATCGTTCAACAACGACGGGCCGCTGGGCACCTTCTTCCGCTATATCGGCGATACCGCGACCTATATCGCGCGTTACGACGATCTGGTGAATGGCAAGGAAGAGCCGATCGACGTATCGAAGGTTGCCGTCAGCATGAACGGCATCGAACTGCAGGACCGCGAATTCGTCAGCGCGATCCGCGAAGGCCGCGACCCCAACAGCTCGGTGGCCAAGGTGTTCGATTGCTACCGCGTGCTGGGCGAACTGGAGCAGCAGCTCGCGCAGGGCTGATTCTCCTACGGTTTCCTGGAAGGCCCGCTTCGCCGGTTGGTGAAGTGGGCCTTTCTGTTTGCAATGCTAACAATTGTGGTCTTTTCTCCGGAAGGCCCGCGGGCAACGGCGGGCGCAGGAGAAGGATGCCGTGATGGAAGCGCTCATCGCCTATTCGGGCCGCCGCTTCGCCCGACCGCGCTACTATGCCAACGCGCATGAGCGGGATGAGGTGGATATCGCCCCGGTGCCCATGCCGATGCACGATGCGCGCGCTGAGGGAACCGCGATCGATCGTGAGGGATTCCAACTCGTCGCCCATCCCAGTGCCGTTTCCGATTTCGCGGACCGCGAACAGGTCGTTTCACTGCATATGCACGAGATCGCGGAGCTGGTACGCGAGGTGACCGGCGCCGATCATGTCCATGTCGGCAGCCCCGGCCTGCTGCGCTTCAGCGAACGGTCGGGTCGGGCGGGCAGCCTCAACAATTCCATGCCGGCGCGCTTCGCGCATATCGACATCTCGGACAAGACCGCCGCGCTGTTCGGCGAACGCGGTGCGGCGGGCAGGCCGTTCGTGCGCTGCGCGCACTACAACGTATGGCGCGCGATCTCGCCCCCGCCGCAGGACGTGCCGCTGGCCCTGTGCGATGCCCGCACGCTGGCGCGGGAAGATCTGATCGAAGCCGATGCCGTGTTCGATGAGGAGGGCAAGCCGGAATGGTCGTTCGAAGGGCTGGTCGTCGCGCACAATGCCGCGCATCGCTGGCACTATTTCCCCGCGCTGACGCGCGATGAGGCGATCCTGTTCAAGACCAACGATACCGACGAGGGCAGAGCGCATCACGTTCCCCACGTGGCGTTCGACCTGCCCGATTGCCCGCCCGACGCGCCGCCCCGCGTCAGCATCGAAATGCGCGCGACGGCCTGGTGGTGGGCGTGATCCCGTCCGCTGGTGTTGCAATTGCGGCGCCCCGTGGCGCCCCCTTTGCAACAATGATTGCACCGCGCCGCTTAGAAGGCTATTTTCCCGGAATAGCTCGCTTGCCGACAAGCGTCAAAGCCAGGAGTCGCAGCCCGTTTCGTTTGAAGTCCGGACCCTGTTGATCACGCCCCACTTCACATCGCTGTACGAGCCGTTCGCCAGCGCCGGGTGTTTCAGGAAGGACTTCTGACCGGTTGGAGAGGAGGCCGATTTACCCGCTCAGCGGGAAGGCAGCTTCCAGGACCGTCGTCGCTTTCGCGGCGGCGGTCCTTTCCGTTTTGACGCGGCCGAAAAGCGCGAATGCTGCAGTTCCGTCCATTGCCAATCGTGGCGAGCGCCGTTGCGGAATCGGTTGGCATCGCCAGTTTCACCCTGTAAGGAGAAATAATAACAATTGTTAGGATGAGGATCGATGGGCGCTTTCCCGCAGACTCCGTATTTCACCGGCCTGAACGAGCCGGTTGGCCAGGAGGTCGAATTGAAGGGGCTGACGGTGGAGGGCACGCTGCCGGCCGAAGTGCGTGGCAGCTTCTTCCGCGCGGTTCCCGACCCGGCCTATCCGCCCAAGTTCGCCAGCGATCACACGCTGTCGGGCGATGGCATGGTCAGCCGCCTGTCGTTCAACGCGGACGGCACGGCGGACTTCGCCATCCGCTTCGTGGAAACGGCGCGGCACAAGGCGGAAAAGGAATTGGGCCGTGCGCGCTTCGGCAAATACCGCAATCCCTTTACCGATGACGAGGACATGCGCGGGATCGACCGCACGGTCGCCAACACCACGCCGGTCTGGCACGCCGGCCGTCTGCTGATGGCGAAGGAGGATGGGCGCCCCTATCGCGTCGATCCCGCAACGCTCGAAACCATCGGTTCGCATGACTTCGATGGCGCGCTGAAGTCCGAGACGATGACCGCGCACGTGCGGATCGACGCGAGTACCGGCGAGCTGTTCTTCTATGGCTACGAGGCGGATGGCCTCGCCTCGCAGAAAGTCGCCTACTGCATCGTCGGCCCTGATGGCACGCTGAAGTCGGAACAGTGGTTCGATGCGCCGTACTGCGCGATGATGCACGATTTCACGATCAGCGAGAACTATGCACTGTTCCCGATCTATCCGACTACCGCCGATCTCGAGCGCATCCAGGCCGGGGGCGAACACTGGCACCACGAACCGGAACTCGCTTCCTGGCTGGGCGTGATGCCGCGCTATGGCGACGTATCGGAAATCAAGTGGTTCAAGGGGCCGAAGGGGTGCCACTCCTACCACATGATGAACGCGTGGGAGGATGAGAGCGGGCTGCTGCACTTCGATGCGTGCCTCAACAACACCAACGCCTTTGCCTTCATCCGCGAACCATCGGGCATCTTCATGGCGCCGCAGGAGGTCCGGGGCGCGCTGACTCGCTGGACCGTTGATCCCACCGCGGAGGGTGGCGACGTCACCGAAACGATCATCGGCCCTCCCGGCGATTTCCCGGTGATCCCCGCCGCGAAGCAGGGGCGCCGCTATGGCCATGGCTGGATGCTGTCGATGAATCCGGACCTGCAGGGACCGCCGCTTTTCGCCGGGCCGGTAGGCGTCAGCTTCAACCTGCTGGTGCGCCTGGACGGGATGGACACGGGCGCGCCGCACCTCTCGCAGGCGCTGCCCCTGCCGCCGCAGGCCGGCTATAACGAGCCGGTACACGTGCCGGCGAAGGACCCGGCGCATGACGGCTGGCTGGTCATGATCGTGGACCGGCAGGTCGGCGACAACAGCTTCGTGCACAAGGCCTGGGTGGTCGATGCCGGCAACCTCGCGGCGGGGCCCGTGGCGAAAGTGGCGATCCCCGCCCGGCTGCGCCCGCAGGTGCATGGCTGGTGGGTGCCGCAGGCGCAACTGGACGCGGCGGCGGCGTGACGCGGATCGTCATCACCGGCGCTTCCGGCAACTATGGGCGAGGGGTAACAGACCGGCTTATCGCGCAAGGGCGCGGGGCCGATCTGATCCTGATCACGCGCAAGCCGGAAAAGCTGGCGCACCGCGCGGCGCAAGGCTGCACGGTGCGTTATGGCGATTTCGACCTGCCGGAGACGCTGGCCGAAGCAGTGATCGGGGCGGATCGGATGCTGCTGATCAGCGGGACGCGGGTGGGCGCGCGCGTGGAGCAGCACCGGGCGGCGATTGCGGCGGCGGCATCGGCCGGGGTGCGGCAGATCGTCTATACCAGCTTCATCGGCATCGACGATCCGGCGAACCCGGCCGAAGTGCGGCACGATCATATCGAGACCGAACGACTCATCCGCGCCTCGGGCTGCGGCTGGACCATGCTGCGCGATGCGCACTATGCCGATGCGATGGTGCTGATGGCGGGGCCGGGCGTGATGCAGGCGGGCAAGTGGACCAGCAATGCCGGCGACGGGCGTGAGGCGATGGTCTGGCGGGACGATTGCATCGATTGCGCCGCAGCGGTGCTGGTTGGCGAGGGGCACCTAGGACGCACTTACGACATTACCGGGCCGGAATTGCAGAGTTTCCGCGACGTGGCGGCGCTGATGGCGGAGGCTACCGGGCAGCCGTTGACTTATGAGCCGGTGGATGACGCGACCCAGTACGCGATCTTCGACGCCATGGGCATTCCGCGCCGGCCCGTCGATGACCAGTCCGTCAACGGCATTCCGTGGAACAGCGATGACATGGTCTCGTTCGGCCGGGCGATCCGCGAAGGGTTCCTGGAAATCCGCTCCGACCACGTCGAGCGGTTGACGGGGCGCAAACCCCGCTCAACCGGCCAGATGATCGAGGAAAATGCGGAAATGCTGCGCGAGGCGGCGTGCAGCATTTCCGCCTGACAGACCCTCTCAGAGATACTGCTTGTACAGCGCGAGCATGCGACCCCAGGCCTTCTCGGCCTGCGCCTTGTCGTAGATCGGCGCATCGATCGTGCACCAGCCGTGCTGGGCGGGATAGACCTCGATTTCCTCAGGCCGCTTCGCCGCGTCGGCCGCTTCGCGCAACCGCACCTTGTCGTCTGGCGCGCGGGCGTCATCGTTCTGCGCGATCGCGAAGAGGTAGGCCGCCTGCGTCTGCGCAAGCAGCTTGTGCGGGCTGTCGGGCGTGTCGTTGACCAGGCTGGCGCCATGAAACGAAGCTGCCGCGCCGACACGCGCGGGATTGGCCAGCGCGGTGCGGACGGTGAACGGTCCGCCCATGCAATAGCCGCAGGTGCCGATCTTCCGGCTGGTATCCACTTCCGCCTGCCCATCCAGCCAGGCGACAAAAGCCGCCGCATCGCGCACGGTACCCGCCGGGGTGATCGCCGCGATCATCGGCGCCAGCTTCTGCTGCCCTTCGGGCGAGCGCCATTCCGACAGGCTGTTGAGAATCGGCGCCGGGCTGGAACGGTAGTACTGGTTGACCACGAGCACGGCATAACCCGCCTCGGCCAGCCGCGTGCCCATGGTCTTGTAGGCATCGCGCAGGCCGGCGATGTCGGGCCACAGGATCACGGCGGGATGCTTGCCGCCTTCGGGGTGGACGAAGAAGGCATCGGCCTTGCCGTCGGGCGTGGTGATCGTCACCGCGCGGCTGGCCGTCTTGCTGCTGCCCGCGCCGTCATGCGTCTGGGCCATGCAGCCGGGAACGATCGCCATTGCCGCCGCGCCCGCGCCCAGGGCAGTGAATTGCCGGCGGTTCAGCGCCAGCCAGCTTTCGTTATCGGCTTCCGTATCCTGATCGCACATCGTCTTCTCTCCGCGAAATCCCCGCCGATCGCGAGGATAGCGGCGAAGCGGCGCGGCGCAACCGGCGGCCGTCAGGTGAGATCGGACAGGCTCACAATCTTGCCCGCCTTTGCCGCCTTGTTCGCCGCGCGGCGTAGCCGTTCGATTTCGAGGCGCGCCGGCGGCGCGTCCTCGTCGGGCAGGGCGTTCAGGCTCTCCTGGAAGATTTCCTCGAAGTCCTCGCGGAATTCGGGGTGGGTGAGGATCAGCCCCTTGTCTTCGATCATGCCGGCGAACACCTTGCAGCCGACTTCGTAAGGGTCCATGCCAGCCTCGAAAGCCGTTCCGAACTGCTCCAGCTCGGCCCGGGCGACGGGGGCAAAGCCGCTCTCGGCGAAGCTATCCGGGCGCTTGAGCGCCGAATCCCATGCGTTGGTCCGGGTCAGCGCCGGGCAGCACAGCGAACAGCCGATGCCGTGGGGCGCTAGGTTGTAGCGCAGCGATTCGGTCAGGCCGCGCACGGCGAACTTGCTGGCGGTGTAGATGCCGGCTTGCGGCCCCGGCAGGAAGGCCGCCATTGAGGCGATGTTGACGACGTGACGCGGTCCCTCGGCCGCCTTGATCTTGGGCAGGAAGCTAACCAGTCCGTTAACCACGCCGCCGAAATTGACGCCCACGATCCAGTCGTAGTCGGCATAGCTCGCCTCGTCGGTGGGGCCGAACACGCTGACACCGGCGTTGTTCACCAGCACGTGCACCGCGCCGAAATGCCTTTCCACGGCCTCGGCCGCTTCGGCGAAGCCGGCGCGGTCGGTTACATCCAGCGGCACGAACAGCGGCTGTTCCCGCCCTTTATCGGCAAACCAGCGCGCGGTCAGTTCGCGATGGGCCTCGTTGCGATAGCTAAGCGCCAGCCGCAAGCCGGCATCGCTGAGCGCCTGCGCCACGCCAAGGCCGATCCCCGTGACGCCACCCGTTACGAACGCGACCTGGCCGGACCATTCCGAACCGTCTTTTTGGGCAAGCGCCATGTTTTCCTCTCGCAATGGTTCCATCGATTGTTATTGTTAGTGTTGCATACAAAGATCGAAATTGGGAGAGTTGAAATGACGGATGTTGCTGCCCGCCTGGAGGCGCTGGAAAGCCGTGTGGGCTTGCTGGAGGACGTCAACGCCATCCGCCGCCTGCACTGGGCCTATGGCTATTACATCGATTTCAACCGCGCCGACGACGTGGCAGAGCTTTTTGCCGAGGACGGCGAGGTGATCTTCCTTTCGGGCATCTACCGGGGGCGGGAAGGCGCGCGCCGGCTCTATGGCACGTGGTTCCGCAGCCTGTTCCTTGCGCCGGGCGAGGAGGCGCCGGCCTATGGCTTCCTGCTCGATCATTTCCAGATGCAGGACATCATCACCGTCGCGCCCGACCGGCAGACCGCGAAAGGCCGGTTTCGCGGGATGTTGTTCGGCGGCAGCCACGAAACGCGCGCGTTCAAGCCGGAAGGCCTGCCGCTCCAGTTCATGGAAGCGGGTATCTACGAGAACGACTACGTGCGCGAAGACGGCGTGTGGAAGATCAAGCGGCTCGACTACATGATGCAGTGGCAGAGCGAATATGAAACCGGCTGGTCGAAGACCACCGCGCATCTCCAGCCCCTGACCGCGTGCTATCCCGAAAACCCGTTCGGCCCTGATGAAATCCGCAGCGCGGAAATCCGCCAGACATGGCCACACCGCCATGATGTGCCGATGCACTTTGCGCATCCCCGGTTCGGTGCGGTGCTGGCCAGCAAGGCTACATCATGACGGACCTTGGGTGCGATCGTCAGGCGGGACTGTGACGGTCCATCCAGCCCGGAATACGCGCCAGCACGGCCTGCATTGCCTGGCCGAAAGCCATGCGCTCCGCCTTGTCGAGATCGGCGAACAGGGCGCCGCCGACTTTCTCCATGGCGGGCAGGGTGCTGGCGAAAGTCGCCCGTCCTTGCGCGCTCAGCCGGAAAGGCTTTCGGCGGCGGTTCGCCGGATCGCTGCCGAGTTCGACAAGGCCGCGTTCCAGCAGGCTGGCCAGCGCGCGGCTGACATTCATGGGGGGCACTCCCATGATTTCGGACAGGTCGTGCCCCGCCAGTTCGCCTTCGCCGCCCAGCGCGAGAATTACGCGCAGATCGTTGGAACTGAGCGCGAGCGGCTCCGCTACGCCATCGCGCATCGGGCCGGCGATGAAGGTGGCCAGCTTCAGCAGGTCGATCAGCAGGGCCACGTTGTCGGTGCCGCCGGTCTGCGGATCGGGCGTGGCGGAAGCCTTGGCAGTCATGGCGTTGCCTATCGCCGCACCGGGCGCGAACGGCAAGAGGCGGCAGCCAGGCTGGTGGTGGTTTTGTGACTTTTGTGCATCAGCGCCGTTTTTGCGGCGACATGGTGCAGGAAGCGCTTGCCACGCGTAAGTTTGTATGCCTAACTAACAATTAGCAAGGCTGTCCCGTAGAGGATACTAACAGGAGAGGGGATATGGCAATCGCCAACCGTACTGCAGGAATCGTGCGTCTTTTTTCCGCGGGAAGTGCCGCGGCGCTGGCGTTTGGTCTCGCCATGCCGGCCTTCGCGCAGGAAGCGGCGCAGGCGCAATCAACATCCGATGAAGCCGCCGCGTCGCGTGAAATCGTGGTGACGGCGCAGTTCCGTTCGCAACGCCTGCAAGACACGCCGTTGTCGATCACGGCGGTTGATTCCAAGCTGCTGGAAGCTCGCAACCAAACCGATATTTCGCAGATCGCGGCCCAGGCGCCCAACGTCCAGCTCACGCAGATGGGCGGGGCCTTCGGATCGTCGATGGCAGCCTACATTCGCGGCATCGGCCAGTATGACTTCAACCCCGCCTACGAACCGGGCGTCGGCATCTACGTCGATGACGTCTATTTCGCGACCCTGACCGGCAGCGTCATGGATTTGCTGGACCTGGATCGCGTGGAAGTGCTGCGTGGTCCGCAGGGAACGCTGACGGGCCGGAACTCCATCGGTGGCGCGATCAAGTTGTTCTCGGCCAAGCCCGCCGCGGAAAACAGCGGCTCGGTCGAGGCGGCCTATGGTTCCCGCAACCGCATCGATTTGCGCGGGAGTGCCAATTTCAAGCTTGCCGAGGGGCTCTATGCCCGCGTTTCCGGGGTGTTCAAGCGCCAGGACGGCTATGTCAGTCAGATTGACTATGGCTGCGCAAAGCCGGGCAATGCCCTCGGTATCGCCGGCAATGCCTCCACGCCGTCGAACTGCGTTGTCGCCAAGCTTGGCGAGAAGAACTATTCGGGTCTGCGCGGGTCACTGCGTTACAATCCCAACGACACGATCGACTGGACGGTGACCGGGGATTACACCTACGAAAACCGCACCAATGCGGCGGGTGTGCTGTCCTATTCCAACCCGGCGAAATCGGACGGGATCGATTTCACCTGCGGCCGCTATTGCACCTATGCCAGTTTCTACCTTCCGGCTGGCGGGCAGGCCGCGCAAGCCTATACCATGCCCAACACCACGAAGTTCACGGGCTGGGGCGTTTCCAGCAATCTGAACATTTCGCTGAACGATTCGCTGAAGATCCAGTCGATCACGGCCTATCGTAAATATCGCGAACAGTTTGGCACCGATGACGATTACACGCCCGATCCGCTCATTGGCGGCGCCGGCTTCAACGATCTGCGCTTCCGCTTCTTCAGCCAGGAGCTGCGCCTTAACGGCAAGATCGGCGATATGGTCGACTGGACCCTGGGTGGCTATTACAACGACCAGCAGTCGATCTACTTCACCCGGCAGGACATCCGCTATATCGGCCACGGCGCGCCGCCGCTGTTCCTGCAGTTCCTGGGCAACGATCCGGTCAACGCCAACAGCAAGGCGGCGTTCGGTACGGTGATCGTCCGGCCCGTCGAAGGGCTGACGATCACCGGTGGTCTGCGCTACACCAAGGAGCACAAGGACTACACCTTCGTTCGCAAGAACTGGAGCGGCGGTCCGCTGGTCGATATCTTCGGTGTCGGCGCGCTGGATGGTTCGGTTGCCAAGTACGATGGCCACAAGGTCGACTGGCGCATTTCGGTCGACTATCGCTTCAGCCCGCAAGTGCTGGCCTATGCGACCGTCAGCACCGGTTTCAAGGGCGGTGGTGTGACCGCGCGTCCGTTCACCAAGGCGCAGGCGAAGAACGGCACCTTCACGCCGGAAACGCTGACCGCTTACGAAGGCGGCCTGAAGACCGATTTGTTCGACCGCAAGCTGCGCCTGAACCTTTCCGGCTTCTACAACGACTACAAGAATATCCAGCTGCCGATCGGCGACTGTTCGCTGCTTGATGGCTTTGCCGTGGGGACCGATCCGTTCCCCTGCGCGGCGATCCAGAACGCGGGTGACGGGCATATGGCGGGCGCCGAGGCCGAACTGAGCGCAAGCCCGATCCCCGGTCTCGATATCGATGGTTCGCTCAGCTACATCGACGGCTCGTGGTCGCGCATCGGGCCGACGGTGGGCGGATCGATCCGTCTGGCCGATCCGATCACCACGCCGAAGTGGCGGTGGAGCCTTGGCGTGCAGTACCGCGCCGATCTCGGTTCTTCCGGTTCCATCACGCCACGCATTGATCTGTCGCATGTCGGCAAGCAGACGATCGGGCGCCTCGCGCTGGGCGGCGGCAACTTCGGTCCGCTGGATTACAATCCGTCCTACACGTTGGCCAACGCCCGCATCACCTGGCGGAACGCAAACGAGGATCTGTCGATCTCGGTGGAAGCGCAGAACCTGTTCGACAAGTATTACTACCTGCCGTTGCGGTTCCAGGCGCTCGCGTCGTCCGCCGGCACGGCCTATTCGAACGTCGGCCGGCCACGCGAATTCGCGGTGACGGTGAACAAGAAGTTCTGATCTTCCCCGGCGCACAAACGCCAGCGAAGGGGCGGCCGGCAACGGTCGCCCCTTTTGCGTGGGTTGAGGGCGTGCTCGTGATGCGTTGGGGCGAAGAGTTGGGGCTGGGCGGCAACGATCAGGGGCGTTGCGCCCAGGCGGCGATGCGGCGTGCGTCCATCGCGCCGGAGATGCGGTCCACCTCGCGCCCGCCGGAAAACAGGATCATCGTCGGGATCGAACGGATGCCATAGCGCGCGGCCAGCGCCTGTTCGCGTTCGGTATCGACCTTCAGCAACCGTACCGAGGGTTCGAGTGCCTGCGCGGCCGAGGCGAAGGCCGGCGCCATCATCTTGCACGGACCGCACCATTCGGCCCAGAAATCGACCAGCACCGGCAACGTGCCTTTGCCCACGTGCCGGTCGAACGCGGCCAGCGTGGCGTTCACCGGTTGGCCGGTGAACAGCGGCGCCTTGCATTTGCCGCAGGTGGGATGCTGCGTCAGCCGCCCCTGCGGCACGCGGTTGGCCGCCGCACACCGGGGGCAGATGACGATTGCGGCATCGGTCGGGGACATACGGTTCGTCCGTTCTGGCAATCAGCCCTTTGCCGCGAACTGGTCATAGGCCTCGACCGCCTGCGCGGCGTACATCAGGCTGGGGCCTGCCCCCATGTAGAGCGCCATGCCCATGGTTTCCATGACCTCTTCGCGCGTCGCGCCGTGCTTCACCGCCGCCTGGGCGTGAAAGGCGACGCAGCCGTCGCAGCGGATCGCCACGGCGATGGCCAGCGCGATCAGCTCCTTGGTCCTGCTATCCAGCGCGCCGGCGTCGGTAGCGGCCTTGGCCATCGCCGAAAACGCCTTCATCACCTCCGGCGTGCCAAGCCGCACTTCCTTGATCGCACCGGAGAGTTCGGTTGCCATCGCTGGCCAATCCTTGTGCATTGTCGCGCTCCTTCACCGATCGCTCTCTGTAAATTACAATTGACTTATATAATGTAATTACAATATTAGCAACATCAATTGTGAGGGCGCCGCAAATCGCCCTCCGGACTCGGAAGGGACGACGAATGGTCTTTGGTTTCGGAAAGCCCCGGCATGCGGAAATCGGCGCGACCGAACTCGCGGCGCTGCTGGACGATGGCAAGGCGATGGTGGTGGATGTGCGCGAGGCGGACGAGTTCGCTGCCGGTCATATTCCCGGCGCAGTCAACATGCCGCTGTCGACGTTTCAGGCTTCGCGTCTGCCCGATGCGGGCGGAAAGAAGCTGGTGCTGAATTGCCTTGGGGGCAAGCGTTCGGCCATGGCGCTCGACAAATGCGCGGTGGCGCAGGCCGCCGTCGATACACATCTTGCCGGCGGTTTCAACGCGTGGGCTTCGGCCGGATTGCCGATCAAGCGCTGATCGATCCGGCCGAACGTCCGGCAGCAAGGGGGCGTTTCGGGAATGCAGGCGGCGGCTCAGCCGACCTTGCGGGCCTTCAACGCCCGCATCTCCTGCGCGCTGACCACGCCGTCGCGGTTGGTATCTGCGGCCTCGAAGGCAGGGGCGGGGCCGTCGACAAATTCGGTGCGGCTGATTCGTCCATCGCCATTGCGGTCGTAGACCTGGCGCAGCTTGACCAGACGATCGGAGTCCCACCGGCTGCGCATCAGCGCGGGCAGGTCATCGCGCGAGAAAGCGCCGTCGCCGTTGCGATCCATGCGTTGCCACTGGCTGACCCGCCATGCGCCCAGTTCGGCGCGGCTGATCGCACCATCCCCGTTGGCATCGGCTTCGCGCAGGCGATCGGCGGCGCCTTCGGGCAGCGCGGCGGCGCGGGCAGGGGTGGCATGGGCGAGGGTGGGGATCATGGCCAGCGCGGCCAGCGCGATCGAAAGGGCTCTCATACGCTTTTCCTTTTGGCGACGGGAAAGGCGCGGGAAGCCGGAAGCTCCCCGCGCCGGAGGGATACGGAAGCGCCGGGATCAGCGGCAGGGGATCGTGGCGCCAGAGGCATCGGTGCAGGTGCCGGAATGGACGGGTTTGCCCGTGGTGGGATCGATCGTGGTCGAACCCGAATAGGAATTGCCGGTCGTGGCGCTCGTCGCCTGGGTAGAGCGGCTGCCATTCCAGGTGCCGTCGGCGGAGCGGGTGAAGCTGCCCGCGCTGCTGGCGGACCCGCGCGCACCGCTGGCGGCGGCCTGTCCGCTGCGCGTTACGGTGCCGTCGGGCGAAACGGACGTGGACGAACCGCGATAGCCGCGGCTGCCGTTGGCGCCCCGGAACGCGCTGCCGCTGGCATGCATCACCGTGCCGTCGGACGACTGATAGGTGCCGTGGGCGCGTCCGGCGATGCCGCGTGGCCCGGCGACGCCGGTGGCCGCGCCGTTGGCGCCGCGAACGCGCACCATACCCTGCCGTGCCTCGGCGGCGGTGGCACCGGCAAGCAGGGTGGTGGCGGCGAGCATGGCGATCATCGTGTTCATGGTCTTGCGCATCATGGTCTGGTTTCCTTTGCGTGAAAATGAACGCCGTTGACTGGCGATGGCGAGGAAATGGCAAGGCGATATGTCATGGCAATGCCGACGAAGCGCGATGATGCGGCAAGGCGTGACACGCACGGCGCGCTGTCACCATTTGTCACAGCTTGCGCGCTGGCGGCGGCCCGGCGGGAATGGCACAAGGCGGGGCATGAGCCACCGTTCGCCCCGCGTGCTTGTTGTCGACGACGATTCTGAACTGCGCGCGCTGCTGCAGCGTTTCCTGTCGGAGCATGGCTATGCCGTGCGCGCGGTGGACGGGGGCAAGGCAATGGACGCAGCGCTGCAACGCGAGCCGGCCGACGTCATCGTGCTCGATCTGATGATGCCGGGCGAGGATGGCCTGGCGGTGGTGCGCCGGCTGCGGGCTGCGGGCGATGCCACGCCGGTGATCATGCTCACTGCGCGCGGCGATCCGATCGACCGCGTGCTGGGGCTGGAGATGGGCGCGGACGATTACCTCGCCAAGCCGTTCCTGCCGCGCGAACTGGTAGCGCGGCTGGCCGCTATTTTGCGCCGGTTGGGGCCGGAGCGGACCATGACGCGTGACGAGGAGCAAGAGATCGGTCCGTTCCGCATCAACTTCTCCGCGATGACGGTCAGCCGCGACGGTGCGGTGCTGCCGTTGTCCTCGCGCGAATACGCGCTGTTCGCAGCACTGGCGCGCAGCGCCGGGCGGCCGCTCAGCCGGGCGCAACTGATCGAACGCGCGCTGGGGCGTGATGCGGAAGTGACCGACCGGGCCATCGACGTGCAGATCGTGCGCCTGCGCCGCGCGATCGGCGACGACGCGGCCGATCCGCGCCATGTGCGAACGGTATGGGGCGTCGGCTATGTGTTGACGGACGGCATGGCCGACCGGACGGCGGGGGGCTGAGGCGCGTGTTCCGGCGGCTGTTCCATCGCAACGTGGCGCTGCTGGTGGCAGTGGTGCTGGCGGGGCAACTGCTCGCCGGCTTTCTCGTCATGACGCTGGTGATCCGCCCGCAAGTGATCCGCGTCGCCGCCGTCACCGCTGACATGGTCACCGCGCTGTCGCAGGCGATGCGCGAAATGGACCCGGCTCGCCAGGCGGCGCTGATCGACGGGATCAACCGCGCGGGCAGCATGGCGGTGCGCCCGGCGGCGGACGTACCTTCGGACGGGCCGCGCTTTCCCACGATGGTCGAGCGGCAGTTCACGCTGACGCTCGCCTCGCGCCTGCACATGCAGGACGAACTCGTCTGGCGCACCGATACGGGTGGGCGGCTATGGTTCCTGCTGCGCATGGGGCAGCGCGATTACTGGGTCAGCATCACGCCACCGCGCCAGCGTGGGGCGCTGGCCAGCCTGATGCTCGCCTCGTTCGTGGCCTTCGTGATTGCGATCGCCTGCGGACTGGCGTTGCAGCGCCGGATCGACCGGCCGCTGCGACAACTGGCGCAAAGCGTCGATGGCTACCGCGCCGATGGAGCCCAGCCGCCTCTCGACGTCTCCGGTCCGGAGGAAGTGGCCGCCGTGGCGGGGGCGCTCAACCGCATGACCGCGCGGATCGCGGGTCAGGAAGCCGAGCGGGCGCTGATGCTGGCAGGGGTCAGCCATGACTTGCGCACGCCGTTGACGCGGCTGCGCCTCTCGCTGGAAATGCTGCGCGGGCAGGACGAGGAACTGGAGGAAACCGCGCTGCGGCAGGTTGACCGGATCGAGGCGATGCTGACCCAGTTCCTCGATTTCGGGCGGGGTTTCGAGAACGAGGCGCAGGTGCCGACCGACGTGGCCGGGCTGCTGGCGCGCGCGGTGGCGGATGCCGGGCTGGTGGGCACGGTCACGCCCGATGTCGCACCCGGGCTGACCTTCGCGCTGCGGCCGCAGGCGGTGGCGCGGGCCGTGGGCAACCTGCTGTCGAACGCGGCGCGTCACGGCGTGGCGCCGGTCATGATGAACGCTGCGGTGCAAGCGGGGGCGTTGCGGATCACGGTCAGCGATGCCGGCGCCGGCATCGCGCCGACCGCGGGCGAACAGATGCTGCGCCCCTTCGCCCGCGGCGATAGCGCGCGTGGCGGCGAGGGGACCGGGCTGGGCCTTGCCATCGTCAGCCGCGTGGCGGCCGCGCATGACGGCACGGTCACGTTCGGCCGCCACAACGGCCGCTTCGCGGTAACGCTGCTGCTGCGCGCAACCTGATCGGAACCGCATCGCGCGGGTGCCGCGGTGTCCGGCGCGCGGCGTCGAACTTCAAAAAACAAGGCGCGGCGGGCTCACCATCGCGCGCCCATTGGCATGAGCGCGTCGCGACGGCTGGCTGCGCGTTCGTAAAGGCCTGATCTGTAGCTAAATTTTACAACATATCCATCGGAGCCTTGCTAAACTATCCAAACGGTATAATAAAACTAAAAACATGAACCGAACGGAGAGGTTGAGTCGATGGCGGGATGGTCGTATCCGTTCGGAGCGGAATTGCTCGGCCGCGCGGCCGGGCTGGGGACCGCCTCGTTGCACGAAGCTGCCGGCAGGCGAGGGGCCCTACCTTTCGGTCTTAAGCCCCTTTCCGTATCTATGCTGCTTGCCGGACCCGCTTTTCCCGTACGCTCCCCGCGCGGTGATAATTTGTGGCTTCACCGTGCCATTGCGGAAGCGGAAGCCGGCGCGGTGCTCGTGGCCGATGTCGGCGCCGGCGAAGGTTACGGCCATTGGGGCGAGGTGATGGCCCGCGCCGCTGTGGCGCGGGGCCTTGCGGGCCTCGTGCTCACCGGAGGCATTCGCGACAGTCGCCAACTTGTGGAACTTGGCTTCCCGACTTTCTGCACCTCGGTCGCCATTCAGGGGACGGCGAAGGATTTCGGCGGCGATGGCGCGATCGGCGAGCCGGTTCGGCTGGGCGACGTCACTGTTCGCGCAGGCGACCTGATCGTTGGTGACGCCGATGGACTGTTTGCGATTCCGGCAGCGGAGGCGACCGCTGTCGTCGCCGCTGCCGAAGCGCGCGAAGCGGAAGAACGCACGATCTTTCGTCGTCTCGAAGCAGGCGAGACCACGCTCGACATATACCGACTTCGAAACGGAGCCATCCAAGCATGATCATCGACGCGCACGCGCACCTTGTCGCGCCCAATTCCTTTTACGCTCACCGCAGCAATCTGCTAGTGTCGGGCGGGCAATATGGCGATCATCTCAGCGCCATCGTCAGCGACAAGGATCTTGCTGCTTCCGCTGAGCAGAATGTCGCGATTATGGACGGTGTCGGGACCGACCTTCAATTGCTCTCGCCGCGGCCCTTCCTGATGGTGAACGGGACCGCGCGCTGGCATGACATCATTGACTGGACGGTCGATAGCAACCAGCTGATAGCCCGCACCGTCAAGATGCACCCGAGCCGCTTTCGCGGCGTTGGAGCCCTGCCGCAGCAAGCCGGACGTGACGTCACCTCGCTGTTCGATGAAATAGATCGCGTCGTGAATGACCTGGGCTTCGTCGGCGTCCTGCTGAACCCGGACCCGAGTGAGGGGATGAACGCAAGCCCGCCGCTTGGCGATCCCTATTGGTATCCCCTTTACGAGAAATTGTGCGAGCTCGACCTGCCCGCGCATATCCATTCGGGGCAGTGCTGCAACGGCCGCGAGACCTATGACGAGCATTTCATGGCGGAAGAAGGCCTTGCCATCACGTCCATCTATCGCGCTGGCGTGTTCGACCGCTTTCCCGATCTTAAGCTGATGATCAGCCATGGCGGTGGCCCGATCCCCTATCAGGTCGGTCGATGGCGCTCACACCGCGAAATGGCGCGAGCGGCCGGCCGCGTACCTCAGGATGCGCCGACGTTCGATGAAGTGCTGCGCAAATTCTGGTTCGATACGGTGCTGCATAACCCGGACTCGCTTGAACTGCTGTTCAAAACGGTTGGTCATGATCGCTGCTGCTTCGGGACCGAGCGCCCGGGCTCCGGCGGCGGGATAGACCCGGCCACCGGCCGCGCCTACGACGATATCAAGCCGCTCATCGAGGCGATCCCCGCGCTTGACGATGACGCCCGCACCGCGATTTTCGAAGGCAATGCCCGCCATCTCTTTGCGCGTCTGGATATCTAGGCATGGCGCGCATCGTTCTAGGGGCTGCGACATCGCACAGCCCGATGCTTACACTCGATGGCGAGGACTGGCACAACCGTGCGGCTGCCGATCTCCGCAATCCCCGGCTTAGCCTGGCAGACGGACAGCTCGTTGATTACGAAACCCTCGTCGCACTTCGCGGCGCTCCCTATGCCGAGGGGGTGACGCCCGAGACGTTCTGCGCCATCGCAGCGCGCTGTCAGGCGCATCTCGATCGATTGGCGGCTGAGATCGCCGAAGCCGATCCCGATGTAATCGTCGTGATCGGCGACGACCAGGAGGAGCTTTACGCCCCCGGCAACATGCCGGCGGTCGCGGTGTACTGGGGCGCCGAGATTATCACTCACAGCTTCGACGATGAACTGGCGCCCTGGCTCCAGAAGGTTGCCGAAGGCTATGGCATGGATGAAACCCATGTCTTTCCGGGGCATCCGGGCCTCGCGCTCGACATTATAGACGGGCTGATGGACCGCGAGGTCGATCTAGCGATCGCCGAGCAAGTAACCGATCCTGGGAAGTCGGGCTTCGGCCATGCCTTCGGTTTTCCGGCCGAGCGTCTGTTCGGACAGCGTCTCATTCCCATGGTGCCTGTACTTCTCAACACCTATTATCCCCCCAACGTTCCCCGGCCTGGCCGCTGCTTCGACATCGGTCGCAAGCTTCGCGAGGCGATTGAAGCGAGCCCGCTCGATCTCAAGGTGGCCGTTCTCGCCTCGGGTGGTCTCAGCCATTTCGTTGTCGAGGAAGCCCTCGATTGGCGCGTTATCGAGGGTCTAGCCGAACCGGACGGGACGATCCTGCGCAGTCTTCCGTTCGAGGCGCTCAAGGAGGGATCCTCGGAAATACTCAACTGGGTGATGACGGCTGGCGCGGTGAACCATTTTCCCCTTTCCTGGGTCGAATATGAACCGATCCGGCGAACTGCGGCCGGCACCGGGATCGGGTGTGGGTTCGCCGTCTGGAAAGACGGTGAATCATGAGCGGTCGGCGGAGCATCGCGGTGCCCGGCTTCAGCCATGGCGATCAGCCGATCCCGGCGGCGTCCCGCGTTGGCCCGCTCGTCGTTACCGGCGGGGTTTATGGTCTCGACCGGGCGCGCGGTACGATTCCCGACGATTCGGCTGCGCAGGTGCAACTCACCTTCGAAAATCTTGCGGCGATCATGGAAGCGGCGGGCGGCGATCTCGGCAGCATCGCGCGGATCACTTTTCATGTGAAGCACCCCTCCGTGCGAGCGGCGATCAACGCGGAATGGCTGCGGCATTTTCCCGATCCCGAAAGCCGTCCGGCGCGGCACACGCTGGCCAACGAAGGACTGGCGGCAAACATGCTTCTTCAATGTGACGCGATCGGCTGGATCGCGGACTGACACCGACAGGGCAGGATCGATGACGACGAGAGATTTCAAAACAAGGCTGCTGGCGCTCGATACCCCGACACTGTCCGATGCGCTCGATGCGCTCGGGCTTCCGGGCGCAATCCACGGTCTCCTCCCGCTAACGGCGCGTGCGCGTATTGCCGGTCGGGTGCGCACGGTGCGCCTTGGCGCTCCGGTCGCAGGGCGGCCGAAGGTTCATCTTGGCGCCGGCGCGATCGTGGCGGCAAAGGCAGGCGATATCATCGTTGTCGAGCATCGGGGACGTGTCGACGTATCGGGCTGGGGAGGCCTGCTATCGCGTGGCGCGATCGCGCGGGGCATCGAAGGCGTGATCGTCGACGGCGCGGTGCGCGATATCGACGAGGCGTCCGAACTTGGTTTCCCCGTTTATGCACGTGCCGGCGTGCCTGTCACCGCGCGCGGTCGTGTGGCCGAACTCGCGCATGGGGAGCCGATCACGGTTGCAGGCCTCGCGGTGAGGGAGGGGGACTGGGTTATCGCCGATGCGAGCGGCGTGGTGTTCCTGGCCGCGGATAGCCTCGAGAAAATTCTGGCGATGGCCGAGCGGATCTTCGCACGCGAACAAATGATGGCCCGCGACATCGCGGCTGGTGTGCCGATCGACGAAGTGATGGGCACCGATTACGAAGATATGCTCGCAGAGGATGCGCTATGAGCGGGGCCGACATTTCGACGCGGCTTCGCGCGGTCGGAACCACCGCGCTTTCCGACGCGCTTGATAAACTCGCCATCCCTGGACAGATTTTGGGCCTTGCACCCGTCGTTCGGACCATGGGCTTCGCCGGGCCTGCCTTCACCATCCAGATGCTCCCTGTGGGCATCACCGGCGGGAGTGTCGGCGACTATATAGATGACGTCGCCGCGGGCGAAGTCGTGCTGATCGCGAACGACGGCCGCATGGATGCGACTGTCTGGGGCGACATCCTGACCTTTGTCGCATCGACCAAGGGTGTTGCCGGCACCGTTATCGATGGCGTTTGCCGGGACAGTGATCGCTGCGTTGAGCTCGCCTATCCGGTGTTCGCGCGTGGCAGTACGATGCGAACGGGCAAGGACCGTGTAACCGCCCACGCGTTCAACGTCGCTGTCGAGGTCGCCTCGGTCCGGATCGAGCCGGGAGACTGGCTGGTCGGCGATGCCGATGGCGTTGTCGCGATCCCGAAGGACCGGGTCGCCGAGGTGGCCGAGATCGCTGAAAGGATCGAGGCGGTCGAGGAGCAGATCCGTGACCTTGTGCGCGGCGGGATGCGGCTCGACGAGGCGCGGCGGGCGCTCAACTACCATCTGCTCCAGACCCCGAATTCTTGAGCGAGGAAGCATGAGAAAGGTCGGTCTTATCCTATATCAAATTTACCATATGGAATATTCATAGATTAAAAATAGACTTTTTTGTGAAAATAATTGACAAGGGAGAGAGAGATGAAAATTTCGTTGGGACTGCTGGTCAGCGTGTCCATCGCGGGAATTGCGACGCCGGCGGCTGCGCAGTCGGATAGAACGAGCCCGGGCGACAGCGTGGCAGCGGCAGATGGCGGCGAAGACGCCATCGTGGTGACCGCGCTCAAGCGCAGCACGAATCTTCAGGATACCGCCGCGACCATTCAGGCCATCAGCGGCAACGAGGTGCAGGCCGCTCAGATCGTGGACGTCACCAATGTCGGCAGACTGGTTCCAAGCATGCAAATTTACACGAGTCCGCTCGGCAATCCCGCGCTCTTCCTTTACGGCATGGGGACGGCTGGTGCTGGCACGACGTTCGAACAGTCGGTAATGCCCTTCTTCAACGGCGTCGCTAACGGCCACGGCCGCTCGATGTTGATCGGCACCTACGATTTGCAGAGCATCGAAGTGGTGAAGGGGACGCAGGCCATCCTGGGCAAGAATGCGAGCTTGGGGGCCATCCTCGTCAACAGCCAGAAGCCGCGCAGCAAGTTCGAGGCGACCTTGACGGGCCGGTACGAGTTCGAACTGGATTCGGTCTATGGCGAGGGCATGGTCAACGTACCTGTGTCTGACAGCCTAAAGTTCCGCTTCGCCGGGCAATATCGTGACGACGGCGGTTGGATTCGCAATGCCACGCTCAACCGCGACGAAACCGCAATCAAGAGCTATAGTGGCCGAGCGTCGGCGCAGTGGACTCCCGCTTCCAACTTTACGCTCGACCTCGTCTATCAATACGATCATCGGAGCGCCAAAGGCAGTTCCTACGTTCCCGTATCTTTCGTGGCGCATCCCTTCCTCCCCACCGCGCCAGGCCGGACCAATTTCAGCGGCGCGACGGGTCCTTATGGTCCGACGGGAGACGAGTATCGGAGCCACCGTGTCAGCAGCACCGCTGTTCTCGACCTCGATGGCGTCACGATGACAGCGATCACGGGGTATCAGAAATATGACGCGGCAAGCTCGATCGATGCCGATCTGTTGCCGACGGCGCTCTTTGCGGCTCGCTTCGAGGAGCGCGACAGACTTTTCTCGCAGGAATTGCGTCTGGCTTCGGACGAAGGCGGTGCCTTCAACTGGCTGTTTGGTGGTTATTTCGGCCATGATAAATTCTCGACCCCGATTTTTGCGCGAACCGCGATCGGCAGTACCGATTTCGCCTTCGACCAGGTGACGAAAACGCTCTCGGCCTTCGCCAGTTCGAGTTACGCGCTGACCGATCAGTTCGAGCTTTCGGGGGGCGTCCGCGTTACCAGCGAGCAGAAACGGGCGGTTATCGGAAACACCCGCATTGTTGCCGGCCCCTATTCCAATTCCTCGCAGCCGCCGTTTCCTGCCACCCTCGTCAAGCGCGCCCGCACGACCGTGGATTATAGCGTTTCCGCCAAGTACGAGTTTAGCCCCGAGCTCATGGCTTATGTTTCCTATGGCCAGGGGACGAAATCGGGCGGCTTCAACAATCAGCCGAAACCGGCCCCGACGTATGAGGCGTTCCGTTCAGGCGCGCAGTTCAGCGAAGAAACCGCGCACACCCTTGAGGTCGGCGTGAAATATACCATTCCGGGTATTGGCTACGTGAACCTTTCCGGCTTCCGAGTTCGCGTCGATAATTTCCAGAATGCGGTCGCGGATGGCGCGCTGCTGATCTATCGCTCTCTCAATCAGCGATCGGACGGCTTTACGCTCGATGCAATGGTCCGCCCGATTGACGGCCTGAGCCTCAACGCCACCGTCACTTACGCCGACACGCATGACACATCGAACGATTTGCCACTGAGCTTTTCACCGAAATGGAGTGGCAATCTCGGTGCCACATATTCGCGTGATCTTGGGGGTGTGAGCCTGACGACAGGGGTGGATCTGGAATGGCGGAGTTCGCAATTCTACCGTCCGCCGAGCTCGTCCAATCCGCCGGCGAGCGAATTTCTCTATAACTTCGGGTCGGCGCAGCGTCTCAACGCCAGGGTTGCGCTCGGCTTCGCGGACGGACGCTACGAGGTTGCGCTTCTTGGCCGAAACCTCACAAACAACCTCATTATAGACAACGCCTACAACGCTCCGCCATTTTATACGGGCTATGCCGCGAGCATCGAGAAGCCGCGGACAATCGCGGCCCAGTTTACGTTGCGCTACTGATAACCTCGGACGCACTGCGAGGGAAACTGACGCCTCGGCCGTTTAGCGCGGCCGGGGCGTTTCATCGTGCGGCGATCGATGCGGTGGTGCGCAGCGGTCTGAAACGTGAAAGTCTGGGAACGGGCCTGTTGTCGGCTACCGCTAATTCACGCGGCGATCGAAACCCTGCCAATAGGGCTCGCGCAAATTCTTCTTCAATACCTTGCCCGAGGCATTGCGGGGCAGGGCATCGACGACGTCGATGCTTTTGGGCGCCTTGAACGCGGCAAGCGAGGCACGGGTGAAAGCGATCAATTCCGCCTCGTCGATCGCGCGTCCCGCTGTTGGGACAATAATGGCCTTTACGGCTTCACCCCATTTAGCGTCCGGCACGCCGATGACGGCGGCCTCCGCAACGGACGGATGCCCGTAGAGCACGGCTTCGACTTCGGCCGGGTAGACATTCTCGCCTCCGCTGCAGACCATGTCCTTCACCCGGTCGCAGATGAAGAGATAGCCGTCGTCATCGAGATAGCCCGCGTCGCCGGTCCGAAGCCAGTTCTCACTGTCCACGGTATGCGCTGTTGCCTCCGGGAGATGCCAGTATCCGTGCATGTTGGCGTCAGACCGGACCAAGATTTCACCGATTGCTCCCGCGGGCAGTATTCCGCCCGCGTCGTCGACGATCCGGATCTCGACTCCCGGCAGAGCCTTGCCTGCGGACATCATGCGCCGGTTGCCCTCCGGATCGTGATCCTCAGCGCCGAGAGCTACGACCGTGCCGGCAGTTTCGGTCATGCCATATTGCTGGACAAGCCCGGCCCCGATGACCTCGATCGCCTCCTTGAGCAGCGGCAACGGCATCGGCGAAGCGCCGTAGAGGATGTGGCGGACGCGGGAAAAGTCGGTCGTCTGCGCCTCGGGATGCCGCACAAGGATCTGCAGCGCCGTCGGCACGATGAAGAATTTGCTCACTCGCTCTTCGCGAATGCTCTCGAGCACGATCTCGGGCGAAAATTCCCGCACTACAAGACCGCTTGCCCCATGATAGAGTGACATCAGCCCGTAGCCCGTTCCGCCGATATGCGAGATGGGCATGGCTATCAGCGCGACTTCGTCGTCTCCCCACAGGTCCCACTCGATACCCGCTTCGGCGCAGCGGACGCGCATCGCGAAGATGTTGCGGGCGGTCAGCATCACGCCCTTGGGTCTGCCCGTCGTGCCCGACGTGTATAGCTGCAGAAAGACCGTGTCGGGCCGGTCGATCGGCGGGACTTCATGGTGCGCGCCGACATGTTCGATATAGTCGGCCAACCCCGCCGCGCGGCCCCCGCCGGGCAGCGTGGCGATCTTCTGCAGGAACGGCAGACGCAGGCCGACCAAGGCGGCAGTCTGTGCCATTTCCTCATCGGCGAACAGCAGCGTCGCGCCGGTGTCGGCGAGGATATATTCGATCTCGGGCTCGGCCAGGCGCCAGCTGACCGGTACCATCACCGCGCCGAGACGGGACGCGGCGTAGAGCAGCACAAAATAGGCCGGGTGGTTCTTGCCGAGATAGGCGATATGATGGCCTCCGCGGACACCGTCGGCGTGCAGGGCAGCCGCCGTCCTCCTCACCATGTCGGCAAGCGAGGCATAACTCAGGCTCTCGCCCTCGAATTTCAAGGCGGTCCGGTCGGGAGCGGCTTCGGCCTGGCGCGCGATCAAGCCGCTGACGGTCGGGATGGTTGCTGCGGACGGCGCGGAATCGGGGTGGGTGGGGGCGTATGTCATGACAATGTTCCTGCAGACAGTTCAACAGCCGGAGCTTGGACCGGGAGGTGGCGGCGATTTGAGCAGTAGCGCGAGGTCGTTACCTACAGCTGCCAGCGTGCCTGCATCGATCAGGTAGCCGCGCTGGAGCAGGCGCCGGACCACCTGCACGTCGCGCGGACGGTTGACCGCAACAAGGCCGGAAAGGCGGCCTTCGTCAAAATAGCACCAGCTTCCCTCGCCCCTCTCCGGAGTTGCGACCGCGACGCTTTCGGCTCCGGCGACCGTGCCGAGGATCTGCACATTAACATCATACTGATCCGACCAGAACCAGGCTGGCGATCGTTCGGGTCTCGGCAAGCCGAGGATCGCGGCGGCGGCGACCTCTGCCTGCTCATTGGCATTGGCCCAGGATTCGGTCCGCGATTTCGCGCCCCGCTCTTCGGCGACGTCGCCCGCAGCGAAGATGGCGGGATCACACGTCCGTCCATCGGCATCCACGAGGATTCCGGACGCGGTTTCGATCCCCGCCCGGGCCGCCAGATCGATATTGGGAAGCATACCGATTCCGACCAGCACAAGATCGGCGGGCAGCCGCTCTCCGCTGCCCAGCACAACCTCTTCCACGCAGCCGGTGCCTGCAATGGCGCTGAGAGTCTCGTTGCAACGGATATGGGTGCCTCGCGCGCGATGAAGTTCGAGAAGGAAGGTGGCCGGCGCCTCGGGCAGACCGCGCGTGCAAAGGCGCGGAGCAGCCTCGATAACGGTTACATCGAGCCCGGCCATTCGCGCCGAAGCCGCGACTTCGAGGCCGATCCAGCCGCCGCCAGCGACGACGAGCCGCCGCCCAGGCACGAGGCTCACCTTCAGACGAGAGGCATCAGCAAGCGTGCGCAGCGAAAACACGCCGTCAAGGTGCGCACCTGGTATGTTCAGGGCTCGCGCGCGCCCGCCCGTCGCAAGCACAAGATGATCCCAAGCCAGCACAGAGCCGCCTTCGGTTCGGACGCTGCGAGACGCGCGATCGACGGTGACCACCTTGTCGATAATCCAGGTGACGCCGAGGTCCGCCAGGTCGCTCGGCGATCCCAAATAGGCATCGTCAGCTGCCATGGATCCCAAGAGTATCCCTTTCGACAGCGGAGGCCGCTCATAGGGGGGATGAGGCTCCTCGCCGACAAGGGTAATGCGGTCGGCGAATCCATCGCGGCGTAGCGCCTTGGCGACCATCCAGCTTGCCTGCCCACCGCCGACGAGCAGCACGGAGGTGCCGGAGCCCCCAGTCGGCAGGTCGCTTGCCGCCGTCCCTTGACCAAGCATTGTCTCTCCCCATCGGTCAAAAATTATTCCGACATGATATGTTTGTTGGCATTAGACTATCCAAAAGGAAAATAATTGTCTAGATCGCTTCGCGTCATCGATCGAGCGAAACGGCTGCGACGAGGGGAGGCGATATGGCGCAGGGAGATGAGATGGGCGAGGGGGGCGCTGCCTACGGAGCGCTTGCCGTCCTGACCCTCGTTCTCGTTGTTTGCAATGTCGACCGTATGATCATAGCGATCCTGTTTGATCCTATAAAAACTGAATTCCAGCTTCAGGACTGGCAGCTGGGCATGCTGTCGGGGCTCGCATTCACCCTTTTCTATGGCTTCGGAAGCCTCGCGATCGCCCGTCTCGCCGAAACCCGAAACCGTGTCGCCATTCTCGCGGTGGCGCTCGCGATGTGGAGCGTGCTGACGATGATTTGCGGCCTCGTGACCTCCTATCTGCAACTCCTGTTTTTGCGCATGGGTATCGGATTGGCCGAGTCGGGTTGCCAGCCGGCCTCGCACAGCCTGATTTCGGATATCTTCGACGAGACGCGGCGTCCCTTCGCCACCGGCATCTACGCCGCCGGCGCCCTGGCTGGCGGTCTCGTTGCGCTTCCCCTTGGCGGGCTGCTTGCCGAAAAACACGGCTGGCGTGCCGCGCTGCTGATCGTGGGCGCGCCGGGACTGCTCCTGGTGCTGGCGCTTCGCCTGATGGTTCGCGATCCGCGCAACGCCGCAATCTCTGTGCCGCGCGCGCAAGAAAACGCCGGGGCGGCCTTTCGGGCCATTTTCGCGCAACGAGCCACGCGCAACACGATCCTGGGCGCCATCCTCTACGCCATGGCAAGCGCTGCCTTCCTGTCCTTTGGCCCCGCTTTTCTGATGCGCAAATTCTCGATTACAGCCGCCGAGGCTGGCCTCTATTTTGCCGTGCTGGCAGGCGTGCCCGCGATTGCGACCAATATCGCTGTTGGCTGGATAGCGAGCCGCCTTGCACGTCGGAACCGCGCCTGGCTGCAATGGATAGCGGTAATCGGGTGCGTAGCAGCTATCCCGGCGTCCGTGGTGCTCCTTCTTGCATCGACGCTCAAACTGGCGCTCGCCGGACTCGTTCTGCAGTCGAGCTTTTCGGTCTGCTGGCTCGGACCGTCGATTGCGGCGGTGCAGATCGCTGCCGGGGCCGAACGCCGCGCTACGGCGGCCGCCTGTCTTGTCGCCAGTTACACGGTCATCGGCTTTGGTTCTGGTCCGGTGCTGGCAGGCGCGATCAGCGATCTTCTCGAACCCTCGCTTGGCGCACGCGCGCTCGGTGGCGGACTGCTTGCCTTGCAACCTTTCGCCTTGTGGGCGGCGATCCATTTTCTTCGGGCGGCCGCAGCGCTGCGCCAGCCCGCAACCTTGAAGGAGGCATGATGCGCGCGCTTCTCAGCCGCACTCCCGGCGGACCCGACAGCTTGACCGTCGAAACCATCGACGATCCGGAATGCGGACCCGGCGATGTCGTGATCGACGTCCACGCCTGCGGCATCAATTACCCCGATCTTCTGCTGATCGAGGATAAGTATCAGTTCCGGCCGCAGCGGCCATTTGCACCCGGCGGCGAGGTCGCCGGCGTGATCCGGCGCGTCGGGGTGGCCGTAACCGATCACCGCGCGGGCGACCGCGTGATCGGCTTGACCGGTTGGAACGGCATGGCCGAGCAGGTCACCTGCCCGGCCGGTAAGTGCGTGCGACTGCCGGATGCCATGCCCTTCTCCGAAGGGGCAGCATTTCTGGGGACCTACGGCACATCCTACCATGCGTTGAAGCAACGTGCCGCTCTGAAGCGGGGAGAAAGCCTTCTCGTGCTGGGCGCGGCAGGCGGAGTCGGGATCGCGGCGGTCGAACTGGCGAAAGCCATGGGCGCTTACGTTGTCGCGGCTGCATCCAGCCCGCTCAAGGTCGCTTTTGCGCTTGGCAAGGGCGCGGACAGCGGCCTTGTTTATCCCTCGAAGGTCGACGATAGCCGGGCACTGGCAAGCCTGTTCCGCGAGGCAGCCCCCGCGTCCGGTTTCGATGTCGTCTACGATGGGGTCGGTGGCAGCTACGCCGAGGCCGCCTTCCGGTCGCTCGATTGGGGCGGTCGTCACCTTGTGGTCGGATTTCCGGCTGGCATTCCTGCTTTGCCGCTCAATCTGCCACTGCTCAAGGGCGCGTCGGCCATCGGTGTGTTCTACGGCGCGTTCACCGAGAAGGAACCAGCTGCATCCGCCGAGAATATCGAGGAACTGTTCACCTTGTACGGGGAAGGGCACATCCGCCCGGCAATCTCGGAGCTTGTCTCGCTGGAGGATGCGGCAGGCGCCCTAGTGCGTCTCGCGTCGCGCGAGGCGAAAGGCAAGCTCGTGGTGTGCTTGCGATGACCGGGCAGCCGGCGACAACGCGGGATAATGCGGCCGAGGCGGTGGCGGCGCTAGAGCAGGGAGCCTCCGCCGAGCAAGACAAGCTCGCGGCTTTGCTGAGCCCGCTCCTGGAGCGCGCCCGGCTAGGCGCACTCGATCGACACTCCTTGACCCGCCTTACAGGGGGGGCAAGCCAGCAAAGCTGGGCTTTTGTCGCGGCAGATGCCGCCGCCGAACGCCGTGCCTATGTTCTTCGCAGGCTTCCGGAAGATGCCCCGCTTCTCGATAATGCGATCGGCCCCGAATGCGAAGCCGCCGCGATCGCGGCGGCAAAGCGCGCCGGGGTTCCGGTACCCGCCGTGCGTCACGTGCTGGTGCCAAGCGACGGCCTCGGCCGGGGGTTCATATCCGAGCGGGTCGAAGGCGAGACGATTCCCCGTCGGATTCAGCGCGACCCGGCCTTCAGCGAAGTACGGCCACGCTTGGCGGCCGAGTGCGGCGCGATCCTCGCGCGGCTTCACCAGGCGGACATGCGGAGTGTCGCTGGCCTGCCGCACCTGCCCCCCCGTGCAAAGCTCGAACGGCTAAGGATGCTTTATCGCCGGCTCGCCTTCCGCCGCCCGGTCTTCGAAGCTGCGTTCCGCTGGCTGGAGGATAACATGCCGACCCATGACGCGACGCGCGGACCGGCGCTCGTGCACGGCGACTTTCGTCTTGGCAACCTGATCATCGACACGAACGGCGTCGCCGCCGTGCTCGACTGGGAGATGGCGCATGTCGGGGATCCTGCCGAGGATCTCGGGTGGCTTACGGTCAATAGCTGGCGCTTCGGAAATCGGTCCCTACCTGTCGGCGGTCTTGGCACCGAGGCGGATCTCCTTGCCGGATACATCCGGGAAGGCGGCGTGGAGATCGCGCCCGCAGATCTGGCATTCTGGCGGATATTCGGCTCGCTCAACTGGGGTATCGGCTGCATCGAGATGTCTCTTCCACAAGGGTCGGATGTACTTCCGAGCATCGAACGCGCGATGATCGGCCGGCGATCCTCAGAAGCCGAAATCGACATCCTCGACGAACTGTTGGTGCTGCAATGACCCATGACAGCCTCCCCGCCGTCCCCGATATTCTCGCGGCAGCTACCCGCTTCCTTCGCGACGATCTGTTGCCGAGATTGAGTGCCGGCGATGCGTTCAATGTTCGAGTGACGGTCAATGCGCTCGATCTTGTTGGCCGTGAAATCGCGCAGCGTGCTGTCGCCGAGGCAGCAGAGCAACGGCGCCTCGAAGCAGCGCTGGGTAGAAGCGGCCTCCTTGGCGAATTGCGCGATGACCTGTGCGACCTCATTGCGGCCGATGCGGATGCCTTGGGCAACCCGGAGGTGCGCGAGATCCTGCGGGAGACTACTCTCGACCGGCTCGCAATAGATCAGCCGGGCTACTCGGGCTACAGGGCGGCGCGCGGCTGATACGAGGGGCGGCTTCAATAGGGCTCAAGACTGGGCTGGTTGCGAAAGAACAGCCCAAGACATGTCTTCGCATGCATAGCCACAAAGTCGGGGTCGAACGGTGACCGGCCGAGCATTTTCTCGACCTCCGCCGACAGCATGAAGATGCGCGTCACCGTGCCGATGAAAAGATAATAAAGATATCGGGGCTCGCCATCCACGAAATGGCCCGTTTTCTGTGCGCCCTCGATCATCGTTTCCACGGCGGAAAAACCGCGGCTGAGCTGAGTTTCAAATAGCCATTCAAGCTGCGGGTTGGGTTTTGCCGCGACATTGCCCATGATCCAGGCAAACTCCGGGCACTCGGCCGAATAGCGTACGAAATCATCCATGTAGAGGTAGAGCTTGGTCGCGGCGCCAACCCCCCGAAGCCCGTCCAACCTTGACTGAAGCTGCTCGAACCGCTCGTGCGAGTAGAAGCGAAGCGTTTCCTGCCAGAGACCTTCCTTGCCCCCGAAGTGGTAAGTGACCAGGGTATGCTGGACACCGGCTGCAGCCGCTATCGACCGGGTGGCCGCACCATCGAAGCCCTTTGCGGCGAACTCTGCGCCCGCAGCACGGATAATGCGTTCGCGCGTTTCGACCGCCCGCTTTTGCTCACGCCGCTTGCGCGGGGCCCTGGCTTTTTCGGTCGCCGCGTCAAGGGCTATGCTCATATTGATCCAATCCGGTCCGTTCGCGACGGGTCACTTCGGGTTTTGGCCGCCGATCCGAGTCTAGGCCATTCCAGGTAAGGGGGTCAAGCTGACGAAAAGGGCGAGAAAACGGCCCTTCGATTGACGCTCTGCGACGGGAAGGTTGCATTAAAGTGATATTTTTGGTCGACGTAATATGTTGTTATTGACCTAACGGAAAAATTAAATAGAAGTTTGTTGGATGGTGATTTGCTACCGCGCACAAAGCGCTCGGGGCACGAGGGAGACGGAAATGCTGAGCAAAGAGCAGAATGAGCTGATGTGCTTGGTCGAGGGCGACGCTCCCATGGGCGGTATGCTGCGCAAGCATTTCTGGCTGCCTGCACTCCGCGCCGCGCGGCTTGAGGCCGACGGAGCGCCGGTCCGCGTGCGCCTGCTTGGCGAGAACTTTGTGGCTTTCCGGGCGACCGATGGCCGGGTCGGCTTTCTTGACGAAGCCTGCCCGCACCGCGGGGTAAGCCTGGCGCTGGGCGTCAACCGGGATTGCTCGCTCACCTGCATCTTTCACGGCTGGCGTTTCGGCGTCGACGGCAAAGTTCTCGAGGTCCCGACGGAAGGGGACAACAGCGCGGCTTTCGCCGCGACGGTGCCGCTCAAACATTATCCGGTGCGCGAGGCGGCTGGCATCATCTGGGTCTGGCTTGGAAGCGGCGAGGAGCCTGAATTCTGGAATCTGCCTTTCATGAACTTGGCGCCGGACCGTTACAGCGTCATGTGCCAGCCGCTCGACGCGAACTGGGTGCAGGGGGTCGAGGGGACGATCGATTCGTCCCACGTCGGCGTGCTTCACCAGAGCTGGATGCAGCAGGAGTGGGCCAAGGGCATGTCGTCGACGCGCAAGTCAACGGCGGTCGAATATGAATTCGAGGATCGGCCCTATGGCTACACGGCCTCGGCAACGCGCCATATCGGCGACGAGCAGAAGTATGTTCGCGTCACCGAGTTCGTGCTGCCCTGGTTCGGGATGATACCGCCCGAAAATCCTCCCTATGGCGATCGCACAGCGATCTTCGTCGCGCCGACCGACGATACTCACATGATGCAGTTCTTCGTGCGCTTCAATCCCTACACCGAGGCAGGGCTCGACGGCGCCCGAGCGCAGGTCGGCGATCCCGATGCCTTCGCACCGATCGGATCTGCCGAGGAGCATTGGGGCCAGGATCGGGAATTGATGAAGAAGGGCCATTGGACCGGATTTCGCCAGCTTGTCGCCGAGGATTTCGCAACGCAGGTCAGTCAGGGGCCGCTTGCCGATCGCGGAAAGGAATATCTCTCGTCGAGCGACCAGTTCGTGATCCGCGTACGCCGCGGCTTGTTGCGCGCGGTCCGGGAATATATCGACGGCAAGGTCCCAGCGTGCGCTCCGGGCGGCGGACTCGATTTTTCGCAGATCATGCCGCGCGCAGCCACCATCGCTGCGGATCAGCCGTGGCGTGCGATCACGTCCCCCAAGACACTCGAAGAAGCGTGACCCGATGGAACCGGATCTGATGAAGGGCTGGCAAAGAATTGCGGAAACCTCGGCAGTATCCGACGGGCGGCCCTTTTCGGGGACGATCGGCGGGATCAAGATCGGTGTTTTCGAAGTGAACGGCGAATATTTTGCCATCGACAATGTCTGCACGCACGCTTTCGCGCTTCTCACCAACGGTTTCCAGGAGGGGTGCCTCGTCGAATGCCCGCTGCATGCGGGCTTCTTCGACGTAAAGACTGGAAAGGCGCAGGGCGGCATCGTTGACAAGGACGTGCGCGTCTATCCGGTCAAGGTCGAAGGCGGCTGGATTTTTGTGGACGTTGCGCGTCAGGCCTGAGACCGTGTGGGGCAAAGTTGGTGTCGGTGCAGGGCGGCGATGGCAGGCGCCTGCCGCCCGGATCGGTGTTGCGGAACAAAGCTACTGCCGCCGGCGCAAGGATGCGGCGACCTGACGATGGGGCAGGCGTGGCGGATGGAGCAGCACCTCGGTATGGTTCGGCAAGGCATCGTATATACTTCCGCGTGATAGCCTCCGCGCCGAAACTAACGCATCATCATGGCATCGATCCGGAATCGATGCAGTGCCAACTCTCCCGATCCCGCTATTGGCACTCCCAGGGCCTGATGTGGTCCCAACCTTGTCGGGCGGCCCCGAAGCTCCCCCCCTCCTGGGGGCCGCCCGGCATTTTCCATCTCCGAGATCGGATTTCGAACGGGCCAGTATCGCCACCGAACGGCTGGAGCGCGACTTCGCCGCACGAAGGCATTTTATCTCAGGCCACAGCGCGCCGCGTGCGCGCGAAAAAGCCGCCCTCGTGATGAGAGCGGCCTTTCCGGCGCAGCGTTCCGGTTTCGGGGATCAGGCCTTGATAAAGGCCAGCATATCGGGATTGAGCACATCGGCGTGAACCGTCAGCATGCCGTGCGGAAAGCCCGGGTACACCTTCAGCTGGCCCTTGCGCAGCAACTTGATGGCAAGCTGCGCGGAATCCGCGATCGGGACAACCTGATCGTCATCGCCGTGCAGCACGAGCGTGGGAACGTCGATTGCCTGCAGGTCCTTGGTAAAATCGGTTTCCGAAAATGCCTTGATGCAATCGTAGTGCGCCTTGGCGCCGCCAATCATGCCTTGCCGCCACCAGTTCTGGATCGTGCCGGGATAGATTTTGGCCCCCGGGCGGTTGAAGCCGTAGAACGGACCACTCGCCACATCGAGGTAGAACTGCGCGCGGTTGGCTGCAAGCGCGGTGCGAAAGCCGTCGAATACCGACATCGGGGTGCCGCCGGGGTTATTGGCAGACTGTACCATGATCGGCGGGACGGCCCCGACGAGAATGGCCTTGGCAACGCGTCCTGGCTTGGCGCGGGCGACGTAGCGTGCCGCCTCTCCGCCGCCGGTCGAATGACCGATATGCACAGCGTTGCGCAGATCCAGGTGATCGGTCAGCGCGATGACATCGGCCACGTAAGTGTCCATGTCGTTGCCCGTATCGGTCTGGGTGGAGCGGCCGTGGCCGCGGCGATCATGGGCGATCACCCGATAGCCCTGGGCCAGGAAGTAGAGCATCTGGGCGTCCCAGTCGTCCGCACTGAGCGGCCAGCCGTGGTGAAACACAATCGGCTGCGCGCCTTTCGGGCCCCAGTCCTTGAAGAAGATTTCCGTGCCGTCTGCGACCTTGATCGTTCCCATGGTCATGTGTCCTTTTGATGCGGCGTCTTGGAGTACGGCCGCCATTGCGGGATCAGGAAATAGCGCGAGCCCGAGTGAGAGGGCTGCCCCGCCTACCACCTGGCGACGGGAGAGTTCGAAATCGGATTGGCTCATGACGCGTCAGCCTTCGTGTTCCGTTGGAGCAAGTGCCGCGGCGGCGGCGTCCGCTGCGTGTAAACGAACCACACGATGCAGCCGCAGCGCAATCACACGAGAGTATAGGGCGGCTTTCGCCGTTCGTCCGCCGCCCTGGCCATGTACCTTTTCAGGCGGCTGCGTTGGCGGTGATCGCCGGAAAGTCGACGTCGGTCTGCGCCACGTTGTTGATGAGATTGGTGAGGAAGTTCTTGGCGACGTTGGCCACGATCTCCAGGATCTGGGCATCACCATAACCCGCCGCGCGCAGTTGCGCCAGGTCGTCATCGCCAACCTTGCCGCGCGTTTCCGCGACACGCCGGGCGAAATGCAGCGCGGCGGCAAGCTTGTCGTCCGCTGCCTCCCCGCGCTTCGCCGCCGCGATATCGGCCTCCGAGAGACGGGCGAAGGTGTGCCCGGTATAGGTATGGGCGGCGGTGCAATATTCGCACCCGTTGACGGCCGCCGTGGCAAGGGCGATCCCTTCGCGGGTCTTCAGATCGAGCGTCTTGCCGAGCGCACCGTCGAAGGCGCCGTGGGCGGCAAGGACGGCCGGGCTGTTGGCCAGCACGGCAAAGAAGTTCGGGGTGAAGCCGAGCTGCTTGTGCACGGCATCGAGCGTCGGCTGGGCGGCTGCAGGGGCTTGGTCACGGCTGGTGATGGCAATGCGGGACATCTTCATTCTCCGTTGTGGGGAAGGTGGGTGGCCGGGGCGGTTTAGCGCCCCGGCTGGTGGAACTGTTCGGCCAAGGGTGTGGCCGATGCCGGATGTCCGCCGGTGATCAAAATGGTGTTGCCGGCCGGGTCCATGGGCCTTGTTCCCGAATGTGGTGGCGCTGGGTTTACACCGCAGCAGGTCCGAACAGGGCCAGTCTGAACCGAACTGCAGGGGTGGAACAGGCCTGCGATGGTTTGTCTTTCCCGTCCCTTGGTAGGGGGAGCAGGCTGTAAGAAGCCTCTTCTGGAAAACGCGACGGCTTTCAGCCTCGCGGCTTGCGGCAACGCTAGTAATGGGTCCTTACCTTAGCGGTAAGTGGCCTCAAGCTTGGCGAACTCGTCGTCGCTCAGCACGATATGCAGTGCCCGAGCATTTTCTTCGAGGTGCGCCACGCTCCCGGTGCCCGGGATGGGCAAGATGACGGGACTGCGACGCAGCAGCCAGGCGAGGGCAATTTGGCCCGGCGTCGCCGCATGTGCCTGCGCGATAACGGCAAGGGCGGAGCCCGGCCCGGTCAGCGCCCCTGCCGCGAGCGGAAACCATGGAATGAATCCAATCGCGTGGCGCGTGCAATAATCCAGCACACTTTCGCTCGAGCGATCGGAAAGATTGAAGCGGTTCTGCACGGTCGCGACCGAAAAGACCCGTTGCGCCGCCTCGATCTCCGCAACTGTTACCTGACTGAGCCCGGCATGGCGGATGATCCCTTCGTCGATCATGGCACGAACGGCGCCAAACTGCTCGTCACGCGGTACGCTGGGATCAATCCGGTGCAGTTGCCACAGATCGATCTGCTCTACGCCAAGATGCGTCAGGCTCCTGCGCGCCTGGGCGATGAGATAGTCGGGATCGCCGTGCGGCATCCACGCATCGGGGCCGGGCCTGCGGAGCCCGGCCTTGGTGGCGATGTGCATGCCGGGGGCGTAAGGATGCAGGGCTTCACGGATCAGCGGTTCGGAAACATCCGGCCCGTAACTGTCCGCCGTATCGATCAGGTTGATGCCCAGTTCGGGCACCCGGCGGAGCGTGGCGAGGGCTGCTTCCCGGTCGGTGGGCTGCCCCCATATGCCTGGCCCGGTGAGACGCATGGCGCCGAAGCCTAGCCGGCTTACCTCAAGTTCGCCGCCGATCCGAAACGTTGTGTTGTCCATCGCCGATCCCCTCATTCCGCCAGAATGGCGTTGAGAACACGCAACTGGGTGACGTCTTCCATGCCCGGAAGGCCGTTCTGGAGACCTATGCCCGATTGCTTGGCGCCGCCGAACGGAACGTCCAGGGGCAGTGCCATGTGCTGGTTCACCCAGATGGTGCCGGTCTGGATGCGGCTGGCCACGGCCATGGCCCGGTCCGTGTCTGTACCCCAGATGGTGCCGCCCAACCCGAAGTCGCTGGCGTTGGCCGCGGCCACCGCTTCGTCCACATGCTCGTAGGCCAGGACCGGGAGAACCGGGCCGAACTGTTCCTCCTGAACCAGCCGCGCCTGCTCGGGCAGACCGGTGACGATTGCCGGGCGGATGAAGTAGCCCTGACCGGTGGCGTCGCCGCCGGTCAGGAATCGGCCGCCCTGCGCGCGAGCGGACGCGATCACGTCCAGCACCTTGTCGAACTGCATGCGGTTTTGCAGCGGGCCCATGGTGGTGGAAGGGTCCATACCATCGCCCAGAACCGCCGCAGCGGCCCGTTCGGCAAGGGCCGCTGCGAGATCGGCTGCATGCCGGCGCGGGGCGTAGACGCGCTTGGTGGCAAAGCAGACCTGGCCTGCATTGATGAAGGCTGCGGCAAAGATGCGGTCTGCAACCTTGGCGATGTCGGCGTCGTCCAGCACGATGGCTGCGTCGTTGCCGCCGAGTTCCAGGGTAAAGCGCTTCAGCGTGTCGGCGGCCGACGCCAGCACCTTTTTGCCGGTCGGCGTCGAGCCGGTGAAGCTGACGTGGGCGACGTCGGGATGGCTGGTCAGCAGAGGGCCGAGGTCATTGGCATCCACCAGGGTCTGGAAGACGCCGGCGGGGAAAATTTCGGCAGCCAGCTGGCCGAGGAGAAGGGTCGAAAGCGGCGTGGTGGGGGCGGGCTTGGCGATCACCGTGTTCCCGGTAATCAGCGCTGGCCCAAGCTTGAACGAGAGCAGCGTCATCGGCCGGTTCCACGGCATGATAGCGACCAGCACCCCATGCGCGTAGC
Source organism: Novosphingobium sp. LASN5T (assembly GCF_003856955.1). Classification (NCBI taxonomy): domain Bacteria; kingdom Pseudomonadati; phylum Pseudomonadota; class Alphaproteobacteria; order Sphingomonadales; family Sphingomonadaceae; genus Novosphingobium; species Novosphingobium sp. LASN5T. The sequence continues at coordinate 118,232 of NZ_RQSI01000002.1, read as the reverse complement.
GTTGTTCGACGATGCGCTGTCCGGGAGTTTCGAGCAGCACGCGGTCGGCCAGAGACTGCGTGGCGAAGTGCGCGATGGCATCGCGCGCGCGGCCCACCTCGAAGCGGCAATCTGCAATCGGGCCGCCGCGTTCACGGGTCAGGGTTGCTGCAATGGAATCGAGGTTGGCGGTGATCGCCTCGGCAAACCGTTCAAGGTACGGCCTGCGGCCTTCGTAACCCAAGGCTTCCCAGGCGGGTTGAGCGCGCTTGGCGGCCTGTATGGCAGCTTCGGCCTGAGCGGCACTGGCGCGCGGCGACTGCGCGAAGGGCTGGGCCATCGTCGGATCGATGACGTTGATGGTATCGGTGCCGTCGACCAGTGCGCCGTCGATCAGGAGGTGGTAAGGCATGGGGCAATTCCTTGGTGGCGCCGCCGTTGGCGACGGGACGTCTTGGTCGCCACCATGATCGGGTGCCGGCATTCGGCACAGCTCTACCGTGGTATGCCCTGCTGCGCGCAAAGTCTCCGTGGCTGCCGCTGCGCGCGGGCGACGCTTCACATCATCCCGTTGCGAATGGATTTGATCGCGGCAACAAGCTGCTGGGGATTGAAAGGCTTGCGCAGGAAAAGGCGCACGCCGGCATTCCGGGCCTGCCGTTCGATCACCGGCGTGGCAAACGCGGTGATCATGATCGTGGGCATTCCAAAATCCCGCAGCGCATCGATCAGATCGAGTCCGGTCAGACCCGGCATCTGGAAGTCGGTGATGACGCAGAAGAAACTCGAGACATCGGCAGATTTAAGGAAATCGGTAGCCGACTTGAACGAAGCCGTGAGATAGCCGTGACTTTCCAGCATCCCTTCCAAAGCCTCACGCACGTCATCGTCATCGTCGACAATTCCGATTAGGGCCGGCATTTTCGGGGAAGGCCCAGGCACCAACATTGTCCTCTCGTTCGGGGTTGCTTGGCATTGCCAGGCCGGTGTTGCCGCTGGTGGTCATCGGCTACTTTGCGGCCAATTGATAGCAGTGTTGCGGCTGCATAGCTCTTGTTCTGTGGCTTCCCATACCGAGGTATGGGGCGCGGCGGCTGGCACTGCGGGCAAAGTCGATGTAGATTGGCGTCTCAATACAAGGCCGATCGGCCGGAAAGGCGATCCATGGCTACGGTCAGGGCAGCTCTCGTGCAGGAAGCATCGGCCCAGTTTACATCGCGGCAGCCGCTTGTCCTCGTCGTGGATGATGATCCCGACGTGCGCGCAAGCCTGCAGGATATGTTCGAATCCGTGAGCCTTGAAACGGCCGTGTTCGAATCCACCGCGGAGATGCTGCAGCATGGCATACCCGATCGGCCATGCTGCCTTGTGCTGGATTTGCGGCTGCCGGGCACCGGCGGACTCGAATTCCAGGCGCAGCTGCGGGAGATGAACCAGTTCGTGCCGATCGTGTTCATCACCGGTCACGCCGATGTCGCCACCTCCGTCAGGGCGATGAAGGCCGGCGCGATCGACTTCCTGCCAAAGCCCTTTCGTCAGCAGGAACTGCTCGACGTGGTGTCTCATGCGCTGCGGACCGAAGGTGAAAAGCACAGGGATGGCGGCGAGCGAAACACCGTGCGGCGGCTGGGCGAAAGCCTGACCCCGCGCGAAACGGATGTCTTGCGCGGGGTTGCGCGCGGCTTGCTCAACAAGCAAATCGCCTATGAACTCGGCATCACCGAAATCACGGTGAAGATGCATCGTTCAAGCGCGGGGCGCAAACTCAAGTCGATTTCGGTCGCCGATATGCTGCGCAAGATCGACCTGCTCGGCATCTAGGCGGACGCAGCCGATGGGTGGCACGGGTGCTTGGCCCTGCCGTGCCGGTAGGGGCTCCTGACCCTAAAGACTGAAGCCGAACTCCAACCCGAACGTGCGGGGCGGGGCCATGTTGCCGAGCGCACGGCTCGCGTCGAGATCGCCGGTGATGGAGATATTGGTAAATGCGCGCGTGTTCGTGAGGTTGTCGACGAACGCGGTGGCCTGCCAGCGCCCATGCGCGGGGATCCACGTTGCGCGGGCTTTCAACCACCACCAGGCAGCCTGAGTGGCACGCGCATCGCGAAAGGCGGTGAACCAGATCCGGTCCTGCCAGCTGGCATCGCCGCGCAGCCGAAGGATGGCGCCGCCACGCAGCGCAAAATCCCGTTCGGCATAGCCCAGTACGCGCCAGCGCGGCGCCTGGGGCAGCGGGTTTCCGGCAAGGTCTTGCGTGCCGAGGCCGGGCTGCTTGGTGTTGATGGTGGCGTAGCGCGAAAAGCGCGCGTTCAGCCAGGTCGCCCGCGCTGCGAACCGGAACTGCGGCCCGCTCGCGCCGCGCAGGCCCAGCTCCACGCCGTCGACCCTTGCGTTTGCCGCGTTGCGGATGAGCACGGAATTCGCGTCGACATCCTGCACCTGAAGGTCGCGGTAATCGTAGTGAAAAGCACTCGCTTCGATGTTCCAGTTCGGGCCGGCAAACCTGGCACCCAATTCATAGGACCAGATCTTTTCCGGGGCATACGGCGTGTTCTGCGCAGAGCCGAGGTTGAACCCGCCTGCCTTGTAGCCGCGCGTGGCCGAGGCGAAGATATGGCTGCGGTCCGAAAGCCTGTGGTCGATCACGGCCTTTGGTGTGAAGGACCGGAAATCGGCCGGAGCAAGGACCGAATTGTTCAGGGTCTGGAGGCCGGTGAAATCGAGCAGATTGCTCCCCTGGCGGCGTTCGCGCGTCCAGCGTCCGCCAACGGTGACTGTGGTGCGAGGCAGGATCGCGCCGCCAACCTCGCCAAACAGCGCATCGGCAAGGGTGCGCTGGTTGCCGTTGGCGCGCAGCAGGCAGCAGTCGGCACTGCCCGTGCCGCCCAGAAGCGTAACGAGGTAAGGGAAGAAGTACTCGTTGCGAACCGCATTGTGCTCGATGTAGTGCGAGGCGCCGAGCCAGTAAGTGAGCGTGGCCGAAGGCGCCGAGCGCAGCGCCAGGTCAATGCTCCATTGCCGGGCGTTTTCTTCCTTGTACTGGGTTTCGCCCAGCACGGTGCTGTTCGACAGATCGTCGAAGTTTTTCGGATGCGTCTGGCGGTAGGCTGCCGTCGCGCTCAATATGGTGCCCCCCAGATCAAGCTCGGCCCGGGCCATCAGGCCCCAGTTCAGCGGCCGGTTGAACGGCAGCACGGACGAGGCGATGGTGCGCGCTCCGACCGGGCCGACGATGCCTTGCGCAAGGCGCGCGAGGAAGACGGGATTGTTGCCATATCCCGACCCGGCAAAGTGGAACACCACGGCGCGGTCATCAGCCCGGCTGACATCGGCGGAGAGGGCAAGTTTCAGATTGCTGCGGGCCTGCCAGTCCAGCCGCAGGCGGGCGCTCTGGTCGTGCTGGTCCTCGGCGCGATCAACGTGTTCCTTGCCACTTGCATCGCGTCCGGTGATCAGCCGGGTGTAGCCGGCGTGATTGCTGCTCCCCACCGACAAGCGGATTGCCAGTCTGTCGGTCAGCGGGCCGGCAATGCTGGCGAAGGCATCGGCGCGGGCATAGTTGCCGAACGCCACGCGCCCGTCGGCCCGCCAGTCCTGCGCGGGGCCGCGGCTCACCAGATTGATCGCGCCCCCCGTGGCGTTGCGGCCATAGAGTGTGCCTTGCGGGCCTTTGAGGATTTCTATCCGGTCGAGATCGAACATCGCCGATGCCGCTGCGCTCGGCCTGCCAAGATAGACTCCATCGAGATTGACCGCGATGCTGCTGTCAAATCCGCCCAGGAAGGTGACCGCGCCGATCCCGCGCACGAAGATCTGGCTCTCGCCCTGATAGGCGGAAATCTGGAGGCTGGGTTCGATCATCGCCAGATCGGCAAACGAGCGGACCGAACGGGCCTGCAACTGCTGCCCGGTCAGAACGGTCAGGCTGGCGGGCACGGCGTCTGCGGGCAGCGGGCGGCGCAAGGCTGTCACGACGATGTGGGAGGTATCCGTCGCGGCAGCGCTACTGCCGGGATCGGTGGCGGACGCTGCCGAAGGCGCCGCGAAGAAGGCTGCGACGAACAAGCACGCGCCGAGAATCGTGTGCCGCATTCCGGGGTTTCTATCGGTAAATCGGTCGTACTGCCATGGTCGTTCCAATGGGCCGCGATGCATCAGCGCAGCACGATGTCGCCGAGATCGATCGACACGACGAGCGGCTCGGCCATCGGTTTGCCATCGGCCTGACGCGGATAGATGCGACGGCGGGTGGGAAACCGGATGCCCTGCACTTCGACATAGTCTGCGGGATAGTGGGCGCCCGGCGTGTTCCCGGCGATCTCGACGTCGTAATCGTGGCGCCGCAGCAGGCCGTCATTGCCGATGTAAAGCGTCTGGTGCGTGCTGTGGGTGGCGATGTGCGCGGGAAATGTCACCGCCAGGCGGCGCCATTGCTCCCCGCTTTCCTCCCAGGGTTCGATTTCCTGCGCCGTGACTCCCGGCTCGGCCAGCAGGAAGGGGAGCGTCAGATAGGTCCACATCGCGCAGCCGGCAAAGTAGGCCAGCTGCAGTTCGGTCCACGGGGTTTCGAGCGTATGCCCGGCAAACGAGGCGCGCGGGTCGGCCAGTTCTTCCAGCACGGTATCCGCGCCGGACAGCAACGCAACCCGATGCGGCGCGAACGCGGACTTGCGCGCCGCATCGCCGAAGGGCGCGTGCGAGGCCTGTTGGCGAGTCAGGTCTATGGTCACCACGGTATCGTCCAGCACGCCGCCGACCCCCTTGAGCGGCCAAAGCGCACCGCCTTGCGCGAGCCGCGCGGAAAGCGTGGTGAAGCGCTTCCATTGGTCCAGCCCGCCATGGGCGGCAATGGTTGCAGAAGCGAGGGGATCCATAGCGTGTCCTTCATTCGGCAGCGGGCGGCAATCGTCCGCAGGCTGCTCAGTGTCCGTCGAGAAACAGGAGGAGATGGGCCAGAAACAGTTCGGGATACTGGAACTGTGCCGCATGGCCAGCATCGGGATAGAGGATGAGTTGCGCATCGGGCAGATGCTGCTGGAGATGGAACGAATTGATCGTTGGCAGCATCACGTCGAGGCTGCCATTGACGACCAGCGTCGGGCAGCTGATCGCCGCAAGATCGGCGAAGCGTTCGCCGTGGGGCACAAGCCAGTCCCGTCCGGCGGCCACTTGCGCCATGATCGTGGCCATGCCGCTGGGCGGATCGACATCTTCTGTTCGTTCATGCCGGCGCTGCCAGAATGCCGCCGCGGCCGCGCGGCCCGCTTCGGAATGGCCGAAAAACAGCCAGGCAAAGTCCTCGAGGTTGGCGTTGCCACTGGCGCGCTGTGCCACTTCGGCCTGATAGGGCGTGGGTTCGCCGCCGCGCGGGCTGGTGCCTAGCAGCGCCAGCTTGCGCACGCGGTCGCCATGCTGCTTGGCATACGCCTGCGCGACCATGCCACCCATCGAGAAGCCGAGCAGATCGAACGTGCGAAGTTGGAGTGCATCGACAAATTCGGCGATGCATCCGGCCATGCCCTCGATCGTCGGTGGGGCGGTGCCCGTGGAACTGGCGACCCCGGCGTTGTTGACCAGGATGACCGGGCGTTTGCGGGCAAGGCCGTCGGTCAGCAAGGGGTCCCAGTGATCCATGCCTCCAGTGAAATGCTGGAGAAGCACGATGGGGTTTCCTCCTTCGTCGCCGAACCGACGATAGGCATAGCGCGTTTCGCCGACCACGACGTGCTGCGTCGGCGCTGTCTTGTGCTGGTTCAAGGGGTTCTCCTTTCGCGGAGAGCTTGAGCATGGCGGTTTGCGATAGCCAGACAGAACAAGGTAGGGGGAGGGCATACCAGCGCGCAGCCATCGCGGCCGAGCACCATATGGCTACAATGGTGTTCACGCACGGGCCGGGGCCGCTTCCAGGCGGCTTCGTACTTGCTCAGGCGGCAATAGGGGTTTGACCTTAGGCTCATGCGCTGCGGCGGCTTGTCAGGCGCGAATAGCGATGGAATGACAGGCAGATTGGGCGATGGGACCGATTGGCATGACCGACCGCAAATACAGCTATCTCTGGCTGCCTGGCGCCTTCTTCATGGCATGGGTGGTGTTTTTCCTCGACCGGGCCTCTGCGAATAATCTGCCTGTTTCCATTCTCCATCTAGTCGTAGTCGCAGCGGCCCTTGCGGGCGGCGGGGAAATCGCGGTTCTCGTCGGAGCGCCTGTCTGCATGGCGCTGGCTTTCGCCGCCCGGCTTCTGGCGCAGGCGGACCCGGCGCCGCTTGCTGCCGCAGCGCAGGCGCTGTTCCCCTGCATCGCGATCGGTGTTGTCGCATTCCTGTTGCTAAGCCAACGACGCCTGCGCGCGGCGAGCGCGGAGGCAGACCGCCGCCGGGCCGAGATCGAACATTTCCTCAACTCGGTCCCGTTCGTGCTGTGGCGGTCCAACCCGCGGGGTGAGATCGAATACCTCAACGAACACTGGACCCATGTAACCGGACTGGATCGCTCAAGCGTGCTGGCGAACGAGCGCTACAACGATGTCGTCCACCCGGATGACCTTGCCGCGCTTCATGCCGCGGTTCCCCATGCGGTCGCCACGCAGACCCTGACCGACCTCGAGGTCCGCGTGCGCCAGGCCGACGGTTCGTATCGCTGGATGCAAATTTACGACAAGCCAGTCCGCTCACCCATCACCGGCGAGATCGAGCGCTTCGGCGGGCTTTCCGACGTACATCAAGAGGTAACCGCGAAGGAGGAACTGCAAAAGGTCCGCAACGAACTGGAAGAAAGCCAACGGGAATTGACAGTTTTTGCGGATTCGGTTCCCCAGTTGCTCTGGCGCTCGACGGCGGACGGGAAATGGGATTTTCTCAACCAGCGCTTCACCGAGATTACCGGCGTTGAACGAGAGGAGGGCATTGCCGGGCAAACCTGGCGCGAATGCGTCCATCCCGAGGATATCGGGCCATTGCGCCAGGTGCTAACGCGGTCACTGGAAACCGGCGAAGATATCGCCTGCCAGGTCCGTCTGCGGCACAAGGACGGCAGCTATCACTGGATGTCGATGGCACGCCGGGCGGTGCGGTCCGCCGAGACCGGCGAGATACTGCGCTTCTATGGCGGCGCGACGGACATGCACAACGAGGTGTTGGCCCAGCAGCGCGTCAATGACCTGATGGCCAACCTCGAACGCAGGGTCGCCGAGCGGACGGCCGAACTGCTGCGCACGGAAGCGCGCTATTCGAGTCTGTTCGACGTGGGCGGCATCAGCTTCGCCGAGATGGACTTCAGCCTGACCAAGCCCATCCTCGAACGCATCAAGGCGCAAGGCGTCCAGGATTTGCAGGCGTACTTCGACGAAAATCCGCAGGTTCTCGAGGAATGCCTGTCGAATATCAGGACCACGCGGGTCAATCGGGCGCTCGCCCAGATGATGGGCTATGCGGACCTTGCCGAACTGGCGGCCAACCCGCCCGCGCACAACGCCGAGGACGGCCGCGACGTCCTGATAAGCCAGCTCGAGATGGTCTATTACGATCAAGAGCATATTTCCGGGCAGACCGTGCTGATCGGCAAGGATTCCCGCCGGATACCCGTTCATTTCAACGTGAACCGGCTGTCGGACGACCTGCACCTGTCAAACCTCGTCGACCTTTCCGAACAGCAGCGGATCGAGGAGACGCGCCGCGCCGCGCAGGACGAACTGGCGCGGGCCAACCGCATTGCAACGGTGGGTGCCTATTCCGCCACCATCGCGCATGAACTGAACCAGCCCATCGCGTCGATGGCGATGGATGTGCAGACCACCGTGCGCTGGCTCACCGGGGAAACACCCAATCTTGAGGCGGCGATCCGTGGCATCGAGCGGCTGACCCGGACGGTTCACCGTGTTCAGGCGATTGTCGAGCACACGCGCGAGAGTCTTGCGCCGCGGCGCCGCGAATTGCGGCGCGTCGATATCAGCGCGCTGGCGCGGGCCACCTGTGGTTTGCTCGAAAGCGAGGTCAGGAGGGCAGAGGCGCAATTGGTGCTGCACTGCGATCCCGATCTTGCGCTCGTCCTCGCCGATCCGGTCGAGTTCCAGCAGGTGCTGGTCAATCTCATCACCAATGCGGCGGAGGCAATGCTGGCGGGGACCGATCCGCGGAAGATCACCGTCGAAATCTCGAACGCTTCCGAAGGCATCGCGGTTTCGGTGCGGGATACCGGTCCCGGTATCCCGGACGATATCCTCGACAAGCTGTTCGAACCGTTCTTTACCACCAAGGCGACCGGCATGGGGATGGGGCTGCAGGTCTGCCGCAACGCGGTGCAGGGCATGGGGGGGAACCTGCATGTGCGGAACGAGCCGGGCGGCGGCGCGGTATTCAGCTTTACGGTGCCGGGTATCGCTGCCCTGGACTGAATGCCCGGCTGGGCGGGGTCGTGCCGCAGCAGCGCTCCAGACGCTGAGCTTCGGAATGTTCATGCACTGGATCGTCTGGCCTTGCGCTTGCGACAAGCGCCTTTGCAGGCGTGCGCCGGCGTCCTTTAAGGCTTCCACTCCCCGCTGCCCCTTTTTGCCGGCCAAAACCATACACAGGTAGGTCTGTCCGCGGCATCCGATCTGGCGTAACCTGCCCGAAAATCGGAGGAATCAGGCGTGACGACCATTAACGTGAACGGCCAGCAGCGTGAGGTCAAAGTCGATGCCGAAACACCGCTGCTTTGGGTGCTGCGCGACGATCTGGGGCTGACCGGCACCAAGTTCGGTTGCGGCATCGCGCAATGCGGCGCATGCACCGTCCATCTGGATGGCGCACCCGTCCGGTCCTGCCAATTGCCGGTTGGGGAGATTGGCAACAAGCCGGTCACGACCATCGAGGCGATCGGTACGACCCCGGCCGGCGCGCGCATCCAGAAGGCGTGGCTCGATCTGGACGTGATCCAGTGCGGTTACTGCCAGTCTGGCCAGATCATGTCGGCCGCGGCCCTGCTGGCCAGCAATCCGACGCCCGATGATGCCGCGATCGACGCCGCCATGGCTGGTAACATCTGCCGATGCGGAACCTATGTGCGTATCCGCGAGGGCATCAAGGAGGCGGCGCGTCATGGCTGATCCGGCTCTCTCGCGCCGACAGGTGCTGCGCGGCGCGTCGCTTGGCGCCGGTGCGCTGGTGCTTGGCCTTACCGTCCGGGGCGTTTCGGTGGTTGCGGCAACCGGCGCGGCCCCCGCCTCCGCAGCCTTCGCCCCCGACGCCTTCATCCGCCTGGCTGGGGACGGGAACGTAACCCTGGTGATGCCGCAGACCGAGATGGGGCAGGGCATCTACACCGCTTTGGCGATGCTGATCGCCGAGGAACTGGATGTCGCGCTTGAGGCGGTCAAGCTGGAAGAGGCGCCGGCCGACGACGCGCTCTACGGCAATCCGATCTTCAAGGTGCAGGCCACCGGCGGTTCGACATCGGTGCGCGGCTATTGGCCGGTCATGCGCAAGGCCGGCGCCAGCGCCCGTGCCATGCTGATCGCGGCGGCCGCGCGGCAATGGCATGTGCCGGCGGCGGAATGCCGCACCGAACCGGGTGAAGTCGTCCACCAGCCCAGCGGTCGACGCCTTGCCTATGGCGCGCTGGCCGCACAGGCCGCGCGCGAGCCGGTTCCGGCCGATCCGCCGCTCAAGTCGCCAGAAACCTTCCGCCTTATCGGCCATTCGCAGCGACGGCTCGATACCGCGCACAAGGTCGATGGCTCGCTCCGCTATGGTATCGACGCGATGCCCGAAGGCGTGCGGTTCGCCTCGCTGGCCTGCGCTCCGGTGGTAGGCGGGAAGGTCGTGCGGGTCGATGACCGCCCGGCCAAGGCGCTGCCCGGCGTGCAGCAGGTGATCGTGCTTGATGACATGGTCGCGGTGGTGGCCGAAACCAGCTGGGCGGCGATGTGCGCGCTGGCGGCGATGGACATCACCTGGAACGATGGTCCCAATGCCGCACTGGGCACTGCCGACTTGTGGGCGGATCTGGAAAAGGCATCGCAAGCAGAGGCACACGTCGCGCTGGATACCGGCGCAGCGGCGAAATTGGCGGGCGATGGCGTGATCGAGGCGCACTACGCCTTGCCTCTCCTGGCCCACGCCCCGATGGAGCCGATGAACTGCACCGTCCACCTCACGTCCGGAAAATGCGAGGTCTGGGTTGGCACGCAGGTGATGACGATGACGCAGCGGGCTGCCGCGCAAGAGGCAGGTCTGAGTCCGGACCAGGTGACGGTCCATAACCATCTTATCGGTGGCGGCTTCGGCCGGCGCCTGGAGGTGGACGGGGTCCGCAAGGCCGTGCGTATCGCCAAACATGTCGATGGCCCGGTCAAGGTCGTCTGGAGCCGGGAAGAGGATGTAGCGCGGGCGCCCTATCGCTCGGTCTATGGCGCCTGGCTCAAGGCCAGGATCGCGAACGGCAAGGTCGAGGCCTGGTCGCATCGCGTTGTCGGCCCCAGCGTGGTCGCGCGCTGGCTGCCACCCGCCTACGACGGCAAAATTGATAGCGATGCCGTCGATGGCGCGGCCGAGACGCCCTACGACATGCCCGCCCTGCTCGTGGACTGGGTCCGCCACGAACCACGCGGCGTGTACACCGCGTTCTGGCGCGGCGTCGGACCCAACATGAACGTGTTCGCCACCGAAAGCTTCGTTGATCGCGTGGCGCGCGAAGCGCGGCAGGACCCGCTCGCCTTTCGCCGCAGCCTGATCGGCAAACATCAACCCGCCCGCGCGGTGCTCGATCTGGCCGCGGAGAAAGCGGGCTGGGGCACGCCGCTGCCGGCGGGCGCGGGGCGTGGCATCAATCTGCAATACGTGTTCGGTACGTATCTTTGCACCGTGGCCGAAGTTGTCGTGGCCGAGGACGGCACGGTGGCGGTCAAGCGGCTGACCACGGCGGTGGACTGCGGAACGCCCGTCAATCCGGACGGCATCGTGTCCCAGATACAGGGCGGCATGGTATTTGGCCTTTCCGCCGCGCTCTATGGCCAGATCACCCTGGCGAACGGGCGGACGCAGGAAAGCAATTTTCACGACTACCGCGTCGTCCGCATCGACGAGATGCCGCAGATCGAGGTCCATATCGTGCCCAGCGCCGAGGCACCCGGCGGGATCGGCGAACCTGGCACGGTCACCGTCCAGGGCGCGCTCAACAACGCCATCTACGCCGCAACGGGCATCCAGCTCAGCCGGATGCCCGTCGATCCCTCCCTGCTAAGCAAGAGCGCCTGGCGATGAAAGGCACCCGCAAAACGATCTTCCTTGGCGCCATTGCGGCGCTTGCCATCGCTGGTGGACTTGCCTGGTGGCAAGTGGCCTTGCCGGGGCCGCTGGCGTTCGCGGGCGGCCGTCAGGTCGATCTGGCCACCTACCGCGGACGGTCGCCCACCGGGGTTCCATCCGAACTGGCGTCGGCTGATCCGCTCACGAAGGGCCGCTATCTGACCGAGGCCGCCGATTGTCAGGCCTGTCACACCGCCAAGGGTGGCAAGCCATTTGCCGGCGGGCGTGCGTTCAAGCTGCCGTTCGGCACGATCTACACCCCCAACATCACGCCCGACCGGGAGACCGGTATCGGGGCTTGGAGCGATGCCGAATTCGTGCGCGCCGTGCACAAGGGCATCGGCCGCGATGGCCAGCGGCTCTACCCGGCATTCCCCTACGCATCCTACGCCATGCTGACCGATGACGATGTGCTGGCGATCCGTCGCTATCTCGCCAGTCTGGCGCCGGTGCGGCAGGCAAACTTGCCCAACACTTTTAGCTTCCCCTTCAACCAGCGCTGGCTGATGGCGATCTGGGGAGCGCTGTTCAACCGCGAACCGGTGTTCCGTCCGGTCGCCGATCGCGATGCCCAGTGGAACCGCGGCGCCTATCTGGTCGAAGCGGCCGGCCATTGCGGCGAATGCCACACGCCGCGCACGCTGATGCAGGCCATGAACACCCGACAGAAGTTCGCTGGCGGCGCTGCCGAAGGCTGGAACGCCTACAACATCACCGGTGATCAGGTGAGCGGCATCGGGGCGTGGTCGTCGGACGACCTCGTCAGCTATCTTGCGCGCGGGCATGCGCCGCAACGCGGTGTCGCCTCCGGTCCGATGGCCGAGGTGGTTTCATTGAGCACCGGGCGGCTGACACCTTCGGACGTTGCCGCGATCGCGGCCTATCTGCGCACCATTCCCTCCATTCACAGCTCTGGCCTGCCCGCGATGGCCGGGCCGGCCAACCCCGTCGCTTCGCAAGGCCCGACGGGCAATCCTCACGGCAAGCGCGTGTTCGAGCAGGCTTGCGTCAGTTGCCACGCGTGGAGCGGCAAGGGAGCTGTCAGTCCTTTCCAGCAGTTGACCGGTATCCGGGCCGTCAACGATCGCACCGGCACCAATGTCGCGCTGATGGTGCTGAACGGCGGTGGTTCGGCGCATTCGCCCGGTCCCTACATGCCGGCCTTCCATGCCGCCTATTCGGACGCGGAGATCGCGGCGGTTGCCAACTACGTTACCGCCCGGTTCGGAACGCAGGCCTCGAATCTGACCGCGGCGAGCGTGCGGGAACTGCGAGAGCAGTGAGAGGGATCGCCCTGCCTTGATACATGTGCCGAATGCCGGGGCGGCGTTGCTGGAATGAAAGCGAAGCCCGCGATGAAGCTGTTTACCCATCCCGGCGCAAGTTCGCTCTCCGTCCATATCCTGCTGCGGGAGATCGGCGCGCCTTTCGCGCTTGAAGTGGTCGACGTATCGCTGAAGCGCCGACCGGACGGTTCGGACTATCGCGCCGTCGCCCCCCGCGGGATGGTGCCGCTGCTCCTGCTTGAAGACGATACATGGCTGACCGAGAACATCGTGATCGCCCAATATCTATGCGAACGGTTCGGCCGCGACGATCTGCTTCCCGCCGTTGGCACGATGGAGCGCTACCGGGTGCTCGAATGGCAGAGCTTTACCGCCGCCGAATTGCACAAGAGCTTCGTACCGCTGCGCTGGCCGCTTGACGAACGCGCGCGCGCCGTTGCGCTGGAGCGGATCGAGGGCCGTCTTGCGCAGGTCGAGCGCGATCTTGTTGGCCCCTTTCTGACAGGGGCAACGTTTACCGCCGCGGATGCCTATTTCTTCGTGATCGCCAGCTGGACGCGGTATTTCAAAATTTCCCTGGCGCCCTTTCCCCGCATCGCCGCGCTGCTTCGCCTTGTCGGCCGGCGGCCTTCAGTCGCGGCGGCCATCGAGGCCGAAGGGCAGGGCCTTGTCACGATCGACGAGACCATCCCTCTGCCTTAGGTTTCGCGCGCGATTAGCGTGTCCCAAGAGCGGCGTCGCCCCGCCGCCTGGCGAAGTTCGATCAGGACACGCATGAGTGCGCTATGGTGCCGCTTGAGGCTTCGCGTTGCGGATTGCGGTGTCCGTCAGAGCCATTGGGGGCACGCCTTTCGCCGGTTTCAAAGTGGCCCCCAGAATCACCCGCTTACGGGCGTGCAAAGGCGGACATCAGCGGTAAAGCCGACGCTAAAAGTGGCAGATTTCCGGGGTTTTTTCAAGCTTTGGCGGGGTTTGGCGAACAAGCCAATGGTGCCCGGGGACGGAGTCGAACCGCCGACACCGTGATTTTCAGTCACGTGCTCTACCAACTGAGCTACCCGGGCATCGCTGCGGACTTTCCCTCGAGAGGGTGTCTGGCGAATGGAAGCGCGCCTATAGCGAAGCGCGGCTGGCTTGTCCAGCCCTGATTTGCACTTTTCACCTCTATCTGCCGAACGCCGGCGGGGACAGTTCAATCCTGCGCATCGGGATCGGCCGGCGGGCCGGGGAGGGCATAGCCATCGTCCAGCCATTGCACCAGATCGCGATCGCGGCAGCGGGTAGAACAGAACGGCGCGTGGGCTTCCACGCGGGGCTTGCCGCAGATCGGGCAGCGGCGTTGCCCGTTCACGCGGGGAGAGGGTTTGAGGGTCATGCCGCGATTGCCTGCGCGAATCCGCCGTCGAGAGCAAGACCCGCGTCTTCGTGCCAGCGCACGCAGCGCCCGGTGCGGCGGACCAGTTCGGCTTCCCATTCCGCCGGCACGGCCCTTCGGAGCGCCGGAGCGGCGGTCAGCAGCAGCACGCCGGGATCGGGGACCCGTTCCGCCTGGCGCAGCAGGGTGCGCAGCGCGGCACCGGCGGGGTGCCGGGCGAAGCGCGCGACCAGCGAGGGCCGTTCGAGCCGGGCGACGAGCTGGACGAAGCCGAAGCCGTTCATGGCCGTGCGTTCGCCCTTCCATCCGGCCAGCGCTTCGGCGAGAGCGGCATCGACTGCAAGGCGGTCCCTCCGGTCCGCCAGCGTCGGGAAATCGATGCCGATCGATCCGCCGATGTCCAGCCGCGCGAGGGCGGCGGCAATCGCGGGGACGGCGGCGCGGGCCAGCATTGGCGGCGGCAATGTGCCGTCGATGTCGATCAGCGTCATCGCGGGCGTGGGGCTGACGAGGAGGCTGCCGCCGGCAAAGGCGATCTCGCCGCCTTGCGCCTGTTCGAGCAGTTCGTGCCAGCCGGCTTCGTCAAAGGTGCGGTCCGTGACCGGCACCGAACGGACCGGCAGGGGGCCGGCGCGCAGGTCTTCCAGCAGGCTGGGTGCAGGGGAGGGCGCGGCGTCCGCAGCGGCGGCGCGTGCCTGCGGCAGCTTGGTGCGGCCTTTTTCCGCGATCGCGGCGCGGGTTATGCGCAGCAGCACCGTCGCGCCTTCCGTGACCGCCGGATCGAGGCCATCGACCAGCGCTTCACCGCCATCGGCGAACCGCGCGATCCCGCGCCGGGCGCCCTTGTGCTTCACGATCACCTGGGCCGGTCCGATGAATCCGGGGCGCAGCATTTCGCCCCAGTCGACGCGCGCGGCGATGATTTCGCCCCGTTCCACAAGGATCGCGCGTTCTTCGCCGATCCCGGCCTCGTGCAGCCATTCAGCCAAGCGGGAATCCCGCGCGGCGCAGCAGCAGGCGGGTTTCGTAGAGCGGCAGGCCCATCACGCCGGAGTGGCTGCCGGAAAGCCACAGGCACAGCCCTTCCGCGCTGCCCTGGATGGCATAGCCGCCTGCCTTGCCCCGCCATTCGCCGCTCGCGATGTAGCCGTCGGTTTCTTCCTGCGTGAAGCGCTTGAAGCGGACGATCGTCTCGCTCAGCGCCTCGTGCAGGGTTCCGTCAGGCGTGACGGCGGCGACGGCCGAGAACACGCGATGGCGGCGGCCGGAGAGCAGCGCCAGGCAGGCGCGCGCGGTGGCTTCGTCTTCCGCCTTGGGCAGGATGCGTCGGCCCGCGCCCACCACGGTATCGCCCGCCAGCACCAGCGCGCCGGGCGCCAATGCGGCGGCGGCGCGCGCCTTTTCCGCGGCGAGGCGGACTGCGTGGGTGCGGGGCAGTTCGCCCTTGCCCGGTGTTTCGTCGATGTCGGTGGCCAGCACCCTGTCGGGCGTCACACCCAGCCGTGCCAGCAGTTCGAGGCGGCGCGGGCTGGCGGAGGCCAGGACCAGAGGCGGCAGCGGGGAAGGCGGCGTCGGTACGCCGGCCATCAGTAGGGGCCGGGGCCGCCCCGGCCGGGCATGAAGCGGTAGGTGATCCGGCCCTTGGTCAGGTCATAGGGCGTCAGTTCCACGAGCACTTCGTCGCCCACCAGTACGCGGATGCGGTTCTTGCGCATCTTGCCGGCGGTGTGGCCCAGGATCTCGTGATCGTTTTCAAGGCGCACGCGGAACATCGCGTTCGGCAGCAGTTCCACCACCGTGCCGCGCATTTCGAGGAGTTCTTCTTTCGCCATCGGCGCTTTCGGATGCCTTTTCGCTTGGTTGCGTGTGTCGCAAGCTTGTCGGAAACAGTCCCGCGCGGCGCGCCCATAGCGTCCCGCGAGAAAAAAGGGAAGCCCATGCCGACGCCGTCAGGCGGCGCGGGTGGATGTGCCCGGTTTGTCCACCGCGCGCAGCGGCAGGCATCTCCCCAAAGCGGAGGACAGCGCTTATCTGGACCACCATGGCCCGCGGCTCCGTTCCCCCTGACCGGCAATCGTCCGAACGTTTCCACGAGGACAAGGCGACCTACGCGCTGCGCGGGTCGGACCAGCCGGATATCGACAAGGGCGTGGAGACCATTCGCGAGGTGGTGCGCACGCTGCCCGCCAAGCCCGGCGTCTATCGCATGCACGATGCGCGCGGGGATGTGCTTTACGTGGGCAAGGCGCGGGTGCTGCGGAACCGCGTCACCAACTATACCCAGGTGGAACGCCTGCCCAACCGCCTGCGGCGCATGGTGAGCCAGACCCGGTCGATGACGATTGTC
This sequence comes from Novosphingobium sp. LASN5T, assembly GCF_003856955.1. Classification (NCBI taxonomy): domain Bacteria; kingdom Pseudomonadati; phylum Pseudomonadota; class Alphaproteobacteria; order Sphingomonadales; family Sphingomonadaceae; genus Novosphingobium; species Novosphingobium sp. LASN5T. Next base: position 101,963 of record NZ_RQSI01000002.1, on the reverse strand, counting down.
ACGACCAATTCGGAAGCCGAGGCGCTGCTGCTGGAAGCGCAGCTCATCAAGCGCTTCCGCCCGCCGTACAACGTGCTGCTGCGCGACGACAAATCGTTCCCGTTCATCCTGCTGCGCACCGACCACGCGTTTCCGCGCATCATGAAGCATCGCGGCGCGCGCAAGGCGAAGGGGAACTACTATGGCCCCTTCGCCAGCGCCGGATCGGTCAACACCACGATCAACGCGCTGCAGAAGCTGTTCCTGCTGCGCTCGTGCAACGATGGCTTCATGGCGCGGCGCGACCGTCCATGCCTGCTCTACCAGATCAAGCGCTGTTCGGCGCCGTGCGTGGGGCGGGTCAGCGAGGACGACTATGCCGATCTGGTGCGGCAGGCGCGCGATTTCCTGGGGGGCAAGTCGTCCGCCGTGCAGCGCGAGATCGAAGGGCAGATGGCGCAGGCTTCCGAAGCGCTCGACTTCGAACGGGCGGCGATGCTGCGCGACCGCTTGCGCGCGGCCACGTTTATCCAGGGCAGCCAGGCGATCAACGCGGAAGGCGTGGGCAACGCCGATGTCTTCGCCATGGCGGCGAAGGGCGGGCATATCGGCATCCAGGCCTTCTTCATCCGGGGCGGACAGAACTGGGGCCACCGGGCGTTCTTCCCCAGCCACACCGAAGGGCTGGAGGAAGCCGAGGTGCTTACCAGCTTCCTCGCCCAGTTCTACGAGGAGGTGCCGCCGCCGCGCCTGATCCTGGTCGACCGGGCGTTGCCGGAAGCCGATCTGCTGGCGGAGGCCCTGCAGGAGGCCGCCGGCGGCAAGGTCGAGATTTCAGTGCCGCAGCGCGGCGACCGGCGGCGGCTGATGGAGCAGGCCAGCCGCAACGCGGTGGAAGCGCTGGAGCGGCGTCTGGCCGAAACCGGCACCAAGGCGAAGATCAACCGCGAGATGGCGGAGTTTCTGGAATTGCCCGAGGTGCCGCAGCGCATCGAAATCTACGACAACAGCCATATCCAGGGCACCAACGCGCTGGGGGCGATGGTCGTGGCGGGGCCGGACGGCTTCCTCAACAGCCAGTACCGCAAATGGAACATCAAGGCGGCGCAATCCAACGACGATTTCGCGATGATGCGCGAGGTCTTCCGCCGCCGTTTCGCCCGGGCGCAGGAAGAAGACCCGGATCGCGAAAGCGGCGTCTGGCCCGATCTGGTCCTGATCGACGGTGGCAAGGGCCAGATGAGCGCGGTGCGCGAGACGCTGGAGGAACTCGGCATCGACGACGTGCCGCTGATCGCCATCGCCAAGGGGCCGCACCACGGCCGCGAAGGGCGGGAAGTGTTCCATTTCGCGGACGGGCGGGAGAAGACGCTGCCCGTCAATTCACCCGTGCTGTTCCACTTGCAGCGTCTGCGTGACGAGGTGCACCGCTTCGCCATCGGCGCGCACCGCGAAAAGCGCAGCCGCGCGATCACGGCCAGCCCGCTCGATGAAATCCCTGGCATCGGCCCGGCGCGCAAGCGGGCGCTGCTGCTGCACTTCGGCACGGCGGGAAAGGTGCGCGCGGCCAGCCTGGAGGATCTGCAGCGCGCGCCCGGCGTCAGCTCAGCGGTGGCCCAGACCGTGTACGATTTCTACCACCCGAACGGATAACCGGCCGAACGGATAGCACGCGTTCAGGGAAAGCTGACGACCGCGTTGTTGTCGGGAAATTCGGCGGCAATGGCATGGGGCAGGCCCGATGTTTTCCAGGCGGCCTTTCCATCCAGCACGGCCGGATCGCTGGCCACGCCCGCCATGGTGAAACGGGCAATGGCATAGGGCAGGCCTTCCGCACCGAGCGCGGATGGCGCGTCCATCAACTGGAAATGCAGGTGCGGCGCATCGGAATTGCCCGAATTGCCCAGCTTGGCCAGTACTTGCCCGGTATGCACGGCCTCTCCCGGATGGACGAGAACGCTCCCCGTCTGAAGGTGGCCGTAGAGGGCGTAAGCGCCGTTCCCCAGGTCCAGGATCACGGTGTTGCCGCTGATCGTCTCCACCGTCGGACGACGGCCTTCCTGCGGGTTGGCGCCGGCGTTCTCCGGCAGATCGTCGATGATCGAGACCACCCTGGCATCCGCCACCGCGAGCACGGGCGCACCGTAGCCCGGATAGCTTTCGTTGCGGCCGGGGTCACCCGCGAGGAAGCGACCCTTGTTGTCGAGCCGGACCCAGTCGATCGCGAAGCGCTGCGCCAGATGCGCCCGCCCGTTGATCGCGTTCCACGAACGCCGGTGATCGGGTGCGGCCAGACCGTTGGCGGCCAGCCAGCCGTCGCCGGCAAGTGGCGGGGCGATCACCACGGCCGGCGCGTCGACCGGAGTGGCCGGGCCGGTCAGCGACCGTTCGATCGTCTTTCCATCGGGCAGTGTCAGCGAGAAAGTCAGGCGATGGCCCAGGCGCGCCGGCACTTTTGCGCCGGCGGGAAGCGCAAGATCGATGAACACCACGCCGGTTCGCCCGCCGGCCAGCGTACGTTCGGTGCCGGGCGTGGGTTCCGGGCCGATAGTGCCGATCATCGCGGCCAGATCGGCCGGAGCATAGTGGGCCAGTACCGTTCCCGCATCGTCGAGCAGGTCCAGTGCCGCCAGATCGATCGGCGCCGTGTGAAAGTTGGTGACGCGCAGTTCGTAAAGCAGCCGCGCGCGGCCATCGGTCACCACCGGCGCGGGTGCTTTGGGTATCGCCACATCGACGGGAAAGCCCGATAGCGCGGGGGCCTCTGCCATGGCGGCGGAACCGCCGGTGGGCAGCGGAGCAAATGCCAGCATGGCGAGGATGGGATAAGGCAGCTTCATCCCGCCATGCTCGCACAAGGCTCCGGCGGGTCAAGCACGCCCGTCGAAAGGTTGCGACGGCTTGTGGAATCGTGCGTGACGGTACCGGGTCAGGCTTTGGGCGCGATCGGCCGGATCATGCCTTCCTGCGCTACGCTGGCGACCAGCCGGCCGTCGCGCGTATAGATGCTGCCCCGGTTGAACCCGCGCGCATGGTCCGCCCACGGGCTGTCGCAGGCATAGAGCAGCCACTCGTCGGCGCGGAAATCGTCGTGGAACCAGATCGCGTGATCGAGGCTGGCGCTCATCACGTTGCCTTTGTCCCAGCGCAGATCGTGGGGAAGCGTGCAGGTGCCCAGCAGCGTCATGTCGCTGGCATAGGCCAGCACCGCGCGGTGGATCTTCGGATCGTCCGGCAGAGCGGCCATGCTGCGGAACCAGGTGTTCGCGACGGGTTCCATCCGCTTTGCCGTGGTCCAGCGTTCCGGCTCCACCGGCCGCAGGTCGATCGGGCGTTGGCGGAGCACGAATTCCTGCTGCGACTTGGGCAATTTGTCGAGATGGCGGCGGCGCAGTTCACGCTCGTTGACCAGTTCCTCGGGCGCGGGGACGGCGGGCATCGCACTCGCATGGCGTACGCCCGGCTCCCGCCGGTGGAACGAGGCCAGCATGGTCAGGATCGGCTTGCCCAGCTGGCTGGCGACGATGCGACGGTTGGAGAAGCTGCCGCCATCGAGATCGCGCTCGACGCGGAAATCGATCTCGTAGTCCTCGTTGCCGCCGCGCAGGAAATAGGCGTGAAGCGAATGGACCGGGCGATCCTCCGGCACGGTGCGTTCGGCCGCCGCGAGTGCCTGTCCAATGACCTGTCCGCCGAAGACTCGGCCGACGCCGCCGGGCTTGCGGCTGCCAAGGAATCGGTCGCCGCCCAGATCATCAACGTCGAGCAGGCGCAGCAGGCCGCTGACAAGTTCCTCGCCGGAAAGCTGGGGGGCAGGGGATGCGTCGTTCATCGCGCTCCCATGCGCGAGCCTGCCGTTTACGTCAACGCAAACCCTTTGCCTTGGCATAAAGGCGCCAGCTGAAAGCTTTGGCCCTGTTGCTTGCGGGCCACCGGCCGGGCGCGCGGGGATTCAGGCCATTCCTGCGCAGCAGTCCGTTGAAGGCCCGCGTATCGGCTTCGGCAAAGCTCCATTCCGAACGCCAGGTTATCGATAGCGATACCGAAGGCGCGGGGCCGTTGCGCACGAAATGCGGTGCCATCACCGGCACGAACAGCGCCTCGCCGGGGGATAGCGCCCATTCGCGCCCGCCTGCCGCCAGCTCGTCGCGCCAGTAGAGTTCGCGCCCGCCGCCGGTGTGATAGGTCTCGTGCGTTTCGTCGGGGGCGTAGAAGGCATCGCCCGCCGGAAACATCGTCATCACCTTGCTGCCCATCAAGTGCAGCAGGATGTTGTGTTCCGGATCGAAGTGATAGGGCGTGACGCCATCGGGGCTGGTGACGAAGACGAAGCCTTGCGGCTTCAGCATCGCGCCGGTGCGGGCCTCGATCGTCGGGCGCAGTTCTTCCAGCAGGCTTGCCAGCAGTTCGCCATAGGCGGGCACCTGCTCGATATTCTTGAGCGCCGCCCAGCTGCCGGTCGACGCGATGTTGCGGATCGTATCGCCGATGCCCAGGCCGTTGCCTTCGGCCTTCGCGCCGTTCAACCCGACGGGCAGGTCCGCGCGGTTGTATTCGACCGATGCTGCCGGCAGCGCTTCGGCCAGCGTCGCCAGCGCGTCCAGCGCCATCAGTGGGTGATCGCCCAGCCGGTGCGTCAGCTTGTGCGGTTGTTCGGGATAGGATGTGGCGAAGGCGGCGCGGGCTTCGTCGGTGAAGACGGGCAGGGCGCGGCTTGCGTCAAACGATCCGTGGTCTGGTTTCATGGGATGATCCCTGCGGGATTGCGGTTGAGTTCCATGGCCACCAGCCGTTCGAACGCGGCGCGGCGGGTTGTTCCGCCGATGGCGATGGAAATGCGGCCGATCGAGCGGCGTTCCATCCACAGCGAGTCGATCATCGGGTGATCGGCTGCGGCGCAACTGTCGCACCACGCAATATCTTCGCGTTCCAGCATGGCCAGGTTTTCCAGCTGGAGGAGGACGCCGGGCGAGAAACGGGCATAGCGTTCGTCGAAAGCGGTCTTGAAGGAAAAGGCGCCGGGCGCCGTCAGGAAGTTCGCCAGCATGGCGATCGGCTGTCCGTCAAGGGTGAGGCTCAGGCGTTCGAGCAGGCCACGATGGGCGGCATCGTTCATCGCCTCGCGGAACAGCAGTTCGGTTTGCGGCGCGCAGGCCAGCGCGCTGCCCGAACGGCCTTTCCAGCCTTCGGCTTCCAGCGTCAGGAATTGCTCGACCCACGAAGCGACCCGCTCGATTCCATCTTCGCGGTGGAACTCCAGCGCCCCCAGTTCGGACAGGCGGGCCTGTTGCCGGCGGTATTCCTTGCGCTTCTTGCCCGGCACCGCGCGCTGCAGGTAATCGTCGGGCGCAAGCCGGGAACACAGCAGCGCGCGTTCTTCCCGATGCACCAGCGCGATGCGCCTGCCCTGTTCCGCGCCGATCGCGTAGAGGCTGCCGATCAGGCCGTTGTCCAGCGGTTGCAGCGCAAGATGCAGGAACAGGGCCGAGCCGGCATTGGCATCGGCCCAGGCCAGCAAGGCGCGCCAGAATGACGGCTCGTCCCCGCGCGCGACCAAGGGCGCGCCCAGGAAGCAATTGGGGTGGAGCCAGTTGCCCAGATGCGGCAGCGGCCACCGGCCATAGCGCCAGGAAGGCGCCAGCGGCATCAGCCCGATCAGTTCGCCGCCCCGCTCCAGCCGGGCGATCCGAACCGTGCCCGCGGGGTCGAAACGGCGCAGAGCGGGCAGCAGATACCAGCTTTCGAAGAACGGGTTGGGCGTGGAGGCATCGCGCGCCAGGGCATCCCAGCGCCGCACCGCCTCGGCATCGACCCAACTGTTCCACGGCGCGACGATCAGCGCGGAATCGCCCGTGATGACGGCATGTGCCGGTGCTGGCGCAAGGCGCTGCCGGGATCGGCGTTCGATGAAAGGTTGCGCGCTCACGAAACTGTCTTCTGGCCCTGGCCTGCCTGCGGAATCAAAACCGCGTATCCGGGCTACCAGCAAGGACCGAAAGTTATGTTAATGATCGCACCGAAATGAAATGACCCCGCCCGTATGAACGGGCGGGGTCGCTTTCTCCCCGACTCGGGCCGGACGTTATGATCAGACCATGCTATGGCCTGCCAGCGCCGCAAGCAACAGCAGCGCGACGATGTTGGTGATCTTGATCATCGGATTGACCGCCGGACCGGCGGTATCCTTGTAGGGATCGCCCACGGTATCGCCCGTCACGGCCGCCTTGTGCGCTTCCGATCCCTTGCCGCCGTGGTGGCCGTCCTCGATGTACTTCTTGGCGTTGTCCCACGCGCCGCCACCCGATGTCATCGACAGGGCGACGAAGAGGCCGCCGACGATCACGCCGAGAAGCAGGGCGCCCAGCGCCGCGAAGCCGTTGTCCTGCCCCGCGACCCACGAGATCACGAAGTACACCACGATCGGCGCAAGGACCGGGAGTAGCGAGGGCACGATCATTTCCTTGATCGCGGCCTTGGTGACGAGGTCCACCGTGCGGGCATAGTCGGGCTTCGAGGTGCCTTCCATGATGCCCGGGTTGTCGCGGAACTGATCCCGCACGTCGACGACGACATCGCCGGCGGCGCGGCCGACGGCGGTCATACCCATGGCGCCGAACAGGTAGGGCAGCAGCGCGCCCAGCAGCAGGCCGACGATCACGTAAGGGTTCTCGAGGCTGAAATCGACGCTCAGGCTCGGGAAGAATTCGCGAAGGTCGGTGGTGTAGGCGGCGAACAGCACCAGCGCGGCGAGACCGGCGGACCCGATCGCGTAGCCCTTGGTGACGGCCTTGGTGGTGTTGCCCACGGCATCGAGCGCGTCGGTCTTTTCGCGGACCGAATCGTCGAGCCCGGCCATTTCGGCGATGCCGCCGGCGTTGTCCGTGACCGGACCATAGGCATCGAGCGCGACGACCATGCCGGCCAGCGCGAGCATGGCGGTGGCGCCATAGGCGATGCCGAGCGGACCGGCGAGCTTGTAGGTGATGATCATCGAGGCGACGATCGCCAGCGCGGGAAGCGCGGTGGCTTCCATCGAGATGGCCAGGCCCTGGATCACGTTGGTACCGTGCCCGGTGACCGAGGCCTTGGCGATCGACTTCACGGGGCGGTAGCTGGTGCCGGTGTAGTATTCGGTGATCCAGATGATCAGGCCGGTCAGCGCAAGGCCGACGAAGCCCGCGTAGAACAGCGAGCGGCCGGTGAACGCATAGTCATGGCCGAACGCCTGGTACGTGGTGCTGGCTTCCATGGCGCTGAAATCGCCCACGGTGCCGCCCAGCGCGTGGTTCATGGCGAACCAGATCGCCGGAACCGAGAGCAGGGCGGTAACGAAGAAGCCCTTGTACATGGCGCCCATGATGTTGTTCGAGGAGCCGAGCTTCACGAAATAGGTGCCGATGATGGAGGTGACGATGCAGACGCCGCCGATCAGCAGCGGGATCGCCATGAGCGCGTCGAGGTTGGCCGCGTTCTTCACGAGCAGCGCGGTCATGATCATGGTCGCGCCGATGGTGACGACATAGGTTTCGAACAGGTCGGCGGCCATGCCGGCGCAGTCGCCCACGTTGTCGCCCACGTTGTCGGCGATCACCGCCGGGTTGCGCGGATCATCTTCCGGAATGCCGGCCTCAACCTTGCCGACAAGGTCGGCGCCGACGTCGGCGGCCTTGGTGAAGATGCCGCCGCCCAGACGGGCGAAGATCGAAACGAGGCTGGCACCGAGCGCCAGCGCGGTGAGCGCGGTGACGACGGTGCGGCTGTTGGCCGCTTCACCCGCGATGCTGGTGAGATAGTAGAAGAATACCGCGATCGCGAGGAGAGCCAGACCCGCCACCAGCATGCCGGTGATGGCGCCGGCGCGGAAGGCAAGGGTGAGGCCCTGCTGCAGGCCGGATTGCGCGGCGGCAGCGGTGCGAACGTTCGAGCGGACCGACACGTTCATGCCGATGAACCCCGCCGCGCCCGAGAGCACCGCGCCAAGCACGAAGCCGATCGCCGATACCGCGCCGAGCGAGACCGCCACGATCACCGCGACCACAACGCCGACAATGGCGATGGTGGTGTACTGCCGCTTCAGATAGGCTTGCGCGCCTTCCTGGATGGCGGCGGCGATTTCCTGCATTCTGGCATTGCCCGCCGGCGCACCGAGCACCTGGCGGCTGGTCACGAAGCCGTAGACGATGGCTAGTAACCCCAACACTATCGCAATTGTTACTAGGTTCACGAGAGCATCCCCCTTTATTGATCCGGCGCCTTTGTGTCCGGTTGCCCGTCGTTGCGGGTTGGGCGGGGAGGCTATAGGTTTATTCGCGCCTCGCAAGCGAAACGATGACCTGGATCAATTGTCGTGGGCGCCGTGGATATAGCCCAGCCGCCCGGCGGGAGGAATGCCGTCCACCAGCAGCGGATGCCGGCCTTGCGGCTCGACCGACCCGATACGCCAGGCGGGGCACGGGGGCGTCATGCCGCCCGGCAGGGTGAACAGCAGTTCGTAGTCGTCGCCCCAGCGCATGGCGTCGGCGGCGCGCGCGGCGGGCAGGGCAGCGGGGAGCGGTACCGCGTCGGCCGCGATCGCCAAGGTCACGCCGCTGGCTTGGGCCAGGCGCGCACTGTCGATCAGCAGGCCGTCCGACACGTCCATCATGGCGCTGACGAGCGGTGCGAGCGCCTTGCCTTCGACCAGGCGCGGCGCGGGACGGCGGAAGGCTGCGGTGTCGGTCGGGGTGCCGCCTGCCTGCAGCGCTTCGAAGCCAAGCATGGCCGCGCCAACGGGGCCGGTCAGCCACAGCCCGTCGCCCGGCCTTGCGCCGGCTCGGGCAGGGACGGGGCGATGCGTGGCACGGCCGATGGCGGTCAGCCCGATCGCGCGGCGTCCGGTTGCATGCGTTGCCGGCGCGGCCACGGTGTCGCCTCCCAGCAAGGGCACATCGAAAGCGTCCAGCGCCTCGCGCAAGCCGGCAAGAAACCGCGCGTCATCTCGGCCAAGCATATAGCCCAGCAAAACGCCCGCCGGCACCGCTCCCTTGGCAGCAAGGTCGGACAGGTTGGTGGCGACGAGTTTCCACGCCACGTCCGCCATGTCCTGCGTGGGCAGCCAGTGCACGCCTTCGACCATCATGTCATGCGTCAGCACCAGGGCTTCGCCGCCGAACTCGAGCACGGCGGCGTCGTCGGCCAGCCCGCGCGCCGCGGGATCGGATGCCATCGCGCGCAGCGCGGCAATGAAGCCGCTTTCGTCGAGAGAGAGGGGGGCAGTCACCCATTTCCTTTGGGACGAGAGGGCTTGCGGGTAAAGTCCCGCGTGCTTCTCGCGGATCGCGAACCTTGCGGTGTGGGCGCTTGACCGTGGATCGTACGCGGTTTAACCGTTCGATTAAACCATTTGCCCGAGAGGAGTCGGAAGATCATGGCAACGGCCTATATCGTGGATGCAGTTCGCACGGCCGGGGGCCGGCGTGGCGGCCGGCTCGCCGGGGTTCATCCCGTCGATCTGGCGGCGGCAAGCCTTGATGCGATTGTTTCGCGCACCGGCATCGATCCGGCGGCGGTGGACGATGTGATCATGGGCTGCGTCACCCAGGCCGGCCAGCAGGCGATGCAGGTGGGGCGCAATGCCGTGCTCGCATCCCGGCTCCTGCCGCAATCGACGCCCGCGGTGACGATCGACCGCCAGTGCGGATCGTCGCAACAGGCGATCCAGTTCGCGGCGCAGGCGGTGATGTCGGGCGTGCAGGACGTGGTGATCGCGGCTGGCGTCGAAAGCATGAGCCGCGTGCCGATGGGGTCCAACGCCACGTTCCACATGAAGGAAGGGCTGGGGCACTACAAGTCGCCGGGCCTGGAGGCCAAGTATCCGAACGTCATGTTCTCGCAGTTCATGGGCGCGGAAATGATCGTGCAGAAGCACGGCTTCACCAAGGACGATCTCGACCGGTTCGGGCTCGCCAGCCACCAGAAGGCCATCGCGGCAACGCAGGCCAATGCCTTCGCCAACGAAATCGTGCCGATCACGATCGAAACGCCCGAAGGCGAACAGCAGCACACCGTGGACGAAGGCATCCGTTTCGACGCGACGCTGGAAAGCATCGCCGGCGTGAAGCTGCTTTCCCCGGACGGCTCGCTGACCGCCGCCACCTCCAGCCAGATCTGCGACGGTTCGAGCGCGGCGCTGGTCGTTTCGGAAGAGGCGCTCAAGCGTTACAATCTGACGCCCATCGCCCGCATTCACAGCCTGACCGTGACCGCTGGCGATCCTGTTATCATGCTGGAAGAACCGCTGTTCGCCACCGACCGCGCGCTCCAGCGCGCCGGCATGAAAATCGACGACATCGACCTTTATGAAGTGAACGAGGCTTTCGCTTCGGTGCCGCTCGCCTGGCTCAAGCATACCGGCGCGGACCCTGAGAAGCTCAACGTCAACGGTGGCGCGATCGCGCTGGGCCATCCGCTCGGCGCATCGGGCACCAAGCTGATGTCGACGCTGATCCACGCGCTGCGCGCGCGGGGCAAGAAGTATGGCCTGCAGACGATGTGCGAAGGCGGCGGCGTTGCCAACGTCACCATCGTCGAGGCGCTGTGACCGTTTTCCGGGAGAGGACTGAGAACCATGAAGCTTGATAACACTGTTGCCGCCGTCGTTACTGGTGGCGCGTCCGGCCTGGGTGCGGCCACCGCCCGCGCGCTCGCCGCCAAGGGGGTGAAGGTCGCCATCTTCGACCTGCAGAAGGAAAAGGGCGAAGCCGTCGCGGCCGAAATCGGCGGCGTGTTCTGCGAAGTGAACGTGACGTCGGACGAAAGCGTCGATGCCGGTTTCGCCAAGGCGCGTGCGGCGCACGGCCAGGAACGCATCCTCGTCAACTGCGCCGGCACCGGCAACGCGATCAAGACCGCCAGCCGCTCGAAGGAAACCGGCGAGGTCAAGCACTTCCCGATGGATGCCTTCAACTGGATCATCCAGATCAACCTGGTCGGCACGTTCCGCTGCATCGCCAAGTCGGCGGCCGGCATGCTGACGCTTGATCCGTGTGACGAGTTCGGTGAGCGCGGCGCGATCGTCAACACCGCGTCGGTCGCCGCGGAAGACGGCCAGATGGGCCAGGCGGCCTATTCGGCCTCGAAGGGTGGCGTCGTCGGCATGACCCTGCCGATCGCGCGCGACCTGATGGGTGAGGGCATCCGCGTCAACACGATCCTGCCGGGCATCTTCAACACGCCGCTGCTGGCGGCCGCGCCGCAGAACGTGAAGGATGCGCTGGCCGCCTCCGTTCCGTTCCCCAAGCGGCTCGGCATGCCCGAGGAATACGCCAACCTCGCGCTCTGCATGATCGAGACGGGCTATTTCAACGGCGAGGACGTGCGGCTCGACGGTGCCATCCGTATGGCGCCGCGCTGATACCAGAACACGGGAAGGGCGCGGCAACGGACGCGCCCTTCCATCCCCGGGAGAGAACGATGACCGGCTATTCGCAGATCCTCCTCGATATCGAGGAGGGCATCGCCACGCTGACGCTCAACCGACCCGAGAAGATGAATGCCTTCACGGGCACGATGATGCAGGAAGTCATCGACGCGTTCGACCGCACCGATGCCGATGACGCGGTGCGGGTCGTGATCGTCACCGGGGCCGGTGATCGCGCCTTCTGCGCGGGAGCGGACCTCACCCCCGATGGCAAGGGCGGGCCGTTCTCCAGCGATGAACAGGTCACGGATCTGTCGGACCCACGGGTGCGCGACAGTGGCGGGCTTTTGACCTTGCGGCTCTACCGGTCGAAGAAGCCGATCATCGCCGCCGTGAATGGTGCGGCGGTGGGCGTGGGCGTTACCATGCAGTTGCCGATGGACATCCGGCTCGCGTCGAAGACGGCGCGTTTCGGCCTCGTTTTCGCGCGGCGCGGCATCGTGCCCGAAGCGGCGTCGAGCTGGTTCCTGCCGCGCATCGTGGGGCTGCCCCAGGCACTGGAATGGACCATGACCGGCCGCGTGTTCGATGCCGAGGAAGCTTTGCGCGGCGGCCTCGTCCGATCGCTGCACGAGCCTGGCGAACTGCTCGATGCGGCCAGGGGCCTCGCGCGCGAGATTGCCGATAATACCAGCGCCGTGTCCGTGGCCATGACCCGCGCGATGTTGTGGCGCAATGCGGCGGCGGACCACCCGATGGCGGCGCACCGCGTCGACAGCCGGGCCATCTACACCCTGTCGCGCGGCAGCGATGCGCAGGAAGGTGTGGCTAGTTTTCTTGAAAAACGCGCTCCCCGCTACCCCGGACGCGTTTCATCGGATATGCCCGCCTTTTATCCATGGTGGGACGAGCCGGACTGGGAATGACCGAGACGAACAGGAAACAGGACACGATGGATACGCCCGGCGCGCGCGAGTTGCTGCTCCAGACGGCTTCCGCGATCATGCGCGAAGGCGATCTGGTGGACATTTCCCTGTCCGAGCTTTCGTTGCGTTCGGGGCTGAACTCGGCGCTGGTGAAATACTATTTCGGTAACAAGGCCGGTCTGCTCAAAGCCTTGCTGGACCGGGACATGGAAGCCATCGTCCGCAGTGTCGATGCGCTGGTGACCAAGGACGACATGGCGCCCGAAGCCAAGCTGCGGCGCCATATCTCCAAGGTCATCGAAACCTTCTACGCCTATCCCTATCTCAATCGCCTGCTGATGCGGCTGGTGCGCGACAGCGACGATGCGGAAGCGAAGAGGATCGCCGCGCAATACCTGACGCCGCTTCACCTCGCCTACGAACGGCTGATCGACGAAGGCGTCAAGGCGGGTGTGTTCCGGCCGATCGATGCGCAGCTTTTCTACTTCACGCTGACGGGAGCGGCCGACCGTTTCTTTTCCGCGCGACTGGTCCTGCGGCACTGCTTTGATCAGGATACGCTGACCGAAGAACTGCGCGACCGCTATCGCGAACATACCATCGACATCATCATGGCCGGTATTCTGGCGCGTTGAAACGCGCGATCACGGGAAGGACCAAGGCAGGCGGGCCGATGCCCGCCTAAAGAAAATGTCGTGCGACCGGTCGGCTTCGCTTGAATTAATGGCATCGTCCTTTTCGCAGGCAACATTGTTTCGCTTGCGAGTCAGGTTGGTTTCATGTGAAGCGATCTTATGGCCGGAAAGCAGACCCGTCTCGATGAGTTCATACCCTATCGCATGGCTGTTACCGCCAATGCGGTAACCGATCTCATTTCCGGCGAATACAAGAACGAATTCGGCCTCAAGATCCCGGAATGGCGCGTGCTGGCGGTGCTGGGTGATGCGGGATCGTTGACCCAGCGCGAACTGGTGCGCGTGACGCTGATGGACAAGGTGGCTGTCAACCGCGCCTGCAAGGTGCTGGAAGATCGCGGGCTGGTCAGTCGCAGTCCCAACGTTGCCGACGGACGGTCGCATCATCTTATGCTTACCGAAGCCGGCCGCGCCATGTACGATCGTCTGTGGCCGCAGGCGCAGGAAATCTACGAGCGGATATTCTCCGCGCTCACCGAGCGCGAGACGCAACGTCTGCGCGTGATGCTCGACAAGCTGCTGAAGGCGGCGCGGGTAATCGAGGGAGAACGCAGATGAAGCTGACTTCGCTACCACAGGGCCGGGACGGCAGACTGATCATCGTCTCCAACGATCTGGCCTGGTATGCGGATGCGGACCACATCGTGCCAACCTTGCGCGATCTGCTCGATTCCTGGGATCGCAACGCTCCGGTGCTGGAATCGCTGGCGATTGAACTCGAACATGGCGCGATCCCGCGCAAGCGGTTTCACGAGCGCGAGGCGGCCGCTCCGCTGCCCCGCACCTTTGCCGCGTTCACCGGTGCGGTCCGGACGTCCAGCGACGATCTGCGCGGCGGCCGTGATCCGCTGACTTTGTCCGGGAACGGGCAGCCGGCCGAAATCGAGATCGGCATCGTCGCGGTAACGGGTGACGTGCCGCAAGGCGTTTCCGCCGCCGATGCGCTGGCGCGGATCAGGCTGGTCGGGCTGGTTGATGATCTCGTGCTGCGCGGGGCAGAGGGCGTGCCGGCACTGGCGGCGCGCCATTTTTCGCCGGTGTTCGTCACGCCCGACGGTCTGGGTGAGGCATGGCAGGGCGGCCGGCTGCACCTGCCGCTTTCGGTCGAGCGCGGCGCCGAACCGGTCGAGCGGCTTGCCAGCGATGCCGTGTCCGATCTTGGCGCGCAGATCGCGCATCTGGCGACCACACGGCGGCTGTGCGCGGGGACACTGGTTGCCACCGCGCCGCTCGGCGTCGTGCCGGTCGCCGTGGGAGAAACGCTGCGGATCGAGGCGCGCGATGCCAAGGGCCGTGCGGTGTTCGGCGCGATCGAGCAACAAGTCGTGCGCTTCTAGCCCGCGTCGCCCCAGCACAAGCTGGGATCTGGGGCCGCTGCGGGAAAACCTTCGGCAGGTTCGGTCCAGCGTCACGAGGTCCCAGCTTGCGCTGGGACGACGCTGTTTGCGGACGCTTACTTGCGGTTGATGAAGTTGTCGCTGATCGAACAGGCCGCCGGCCCAAGGATCACGATGAACAGCGTCGGCAGGATGAACAGGATCAGCGGCACGGTCATGATCGCGGGCAGGCGCGCGGCCTTTTCCTCCGCGCGCATCATGCGTTCGTGGCGGAACTCGGCGGACAGCACGCGAAGCGCCGATGCCAGCGGCGTGCCGTAGCGCTCGGTCTGGATCATCGTGGTGGTCACGCCCTTCACCGATTCCAGGTTCACGCGATAGGCCAGGTTCTCGAAGGCCTGCCGCCGCTCGGTCAGGAACGACAGCTCGATCGCGGTCAGCGCGAATTCATCGCCCAGTTCGGGATAGGCGCGGCCCAGTTCGCGCGCCACGCGATTGAATGCGGCATCTACCGTGAGGCCGGCTTCGGCGCAGATGACCAGCAGGTCCAGCGCATCGGGCAATCCCTTGCGGATTGCGGAGGTGCGCTTGCCGATGAGGTTCTGCACGAACAGGTCAGGCCCCTTGTAGCCCAGGATCACGATGACCGCGAACGCCATGAAGCGCTTGAAGCTGCCCCATTCGGGGAAGTAGTTGATGCCGTAGATCACCAGCGCGGCGATCAGGCCGAGCACGATCGGTCCGATCATGCGGCCAAGGATGACCGCGACGGCCCATTCCTTCTTGCGGATGCCGCCCTGCGCCAGCTTCTGCTGGATGGTCGCAAGCTGGCTGTCCTGCAGCACGCTCATCTTTTCGAGGAACGTGCGGATGATATCGGTCGTCTCGTTGCGGTGGACGATGCTCGCACGCTTGCGCGTGTTGGAGGTCACGATACCGGCCTTGAGCTGTTCGCGGCGTTCGTTCAGCGCCTTGACGCGCTTGGCCATCGGGTCCTTGACCGTGATCGCGGCGTAGATGGCGAGCATCACCGCCGCCGCGGCGACGCCGGCAAGGATCGAGCCGACGGCAAGAACGTCGAAGCCGAGGAGGGTGGGGCCGTGCGGGGCATCCATGGTGTGCGTTTCCCTCGCTCAGATCTCGAAGTTGACCATCTTGGCCATGATGAAGCCGCCCAGGCTGAGCCAGACCATGCCGCCCAGGCCGATGACGATCAGGCGTTCGTCGGTGAAGAATTTCAGCATGTAGGCCGGGTTGATCCAGTAGATCAGCCCGAACACGATGAACGGCAGCGAACCGATGATGTAGGCGGAAGCTTTGGATTCCGAGCTCATCGCCTTGATCTTGAGCTTCATCTGGGCGCGCTTGCGCAGCACGTCGGCCAGGTTCGCCAGCGTTTCGGCAAGGTTGCCGCCGGTTTCGCGCTGGATGGCCAGCGTGATGCAGAAGAAGTTAAATTCCGGGAGGTCCAGCCGATCGCCGGTTTCCTGCATCGCTTCGTCCATCGTCCGGCCCACCTTGATGCGGTCGGTTACCAGCTTGAATTCCTCGCCCACCGGGCCGGGAAGTTCGTTTGCCACGACGGTCAGCGTTTCGCTGATCGGCAAGCCGGAGCGCAGGCCGCGCACCAGCAGTTCCAGCGCATCGGGAAAGCGGGTGACAAAGGCGTTGGTACGCTTGTTGATCGCGCGGTTGACGATCATGTGGGGCAGGCCGGCACCAACAAGGATACCGGCGCCCAGGCCCAGCAACGGTGCCCCGGTCTTGAGCGTGGCCAGCGCCATGACGGCAACGCCCAGCCCGATCGAGGCATAGACGTACTGCGTCAGCGTCCAGCCCTTGCCCGTGCGGTGCAGGCGCAACGCTAGGGCTTCGGACCGCGATGCCGATCCGGCGATGCGATAGGTGGTTGGCTTCCGCGCGGCCACGGCCTTGCGGTATTGCGCTTCCATCTTGTCGGAAGCGCTTTCCGAATGGCGGAAACGCACGGCCTGAAGCCGGCGCTGGCTTTCCTTGGCGGGCGAAGGCCCCAGGAAGAGGGCATAGCCGATGCCGAACAGCGCCAGCACGCCGAAGACGACGACGATCAGGGGCAGGGTGTTCATCGGCATCGGTTTCTTACCTCAAACCGCCACCTTCCGGCCTGTCGGGGGCGGAAAGGTGGCTTCATTGTCGTGCGCCAGGGCCGGGGCGGGATCAGGAGGCCGGGGCGGCCGCCTTGCCCTTCTTGGCCGCGAGCATCTTCTTCAGATCGAACTTGCTCAGCAGCGAAGCCTTGCCCGCCGCGCCTGCGGCAACGGGCTTCATGTCCGCATCGTCGCCCGCGTTGACGATCGCCTTGCCGATCTCGGCGATGACCGTCGTGGCCTTGATGTTGCGGTTGGCGCCCACGAACGTCTGGCCCAGCTTGGCCGCGTTGGCGGCGGCCTTGGCGTCATAGGGGATCATGAAGTCGATCTTGCGTTCGATCGAGGCTTCGAAGTCCGTCTTGCTGATTTCGCCGATGCCGGCGTGGACCTTGTTGACCACCACGAGCGCCTGCGCGTGGGGCGCGTTGCCCTTCAGCCACGACAGCAGGCGGATCGCGTCGCGCGCGCCGGCCAGCGTCAGTTCCGTCGCCACGACCGCCACGTTCACTTCCCCCAGCAGGTGCGGGAAGTTGATCAGCATGTTGCGGGGCATGTCGATCACGGTCATTTCGAACGCGTGGCGGAATTCCTCCTGCAACTGCACGAAGGCCGCCCCGTCGGTCATCAGCGGCGCATTGATCGGCGCTTCCGCGGACAGGATCGCGAGATTGTCGTTCGCGCGGATCATCGCGCGTTCGATGAACAGCCCGTCGATACGGCTGGGATTGTCGATCGCGTCGGTCAGGCCACGGCCCGGTTCAAGATCGAGCGTCAGCGCGGCGGTGCCGAAGTGAACGTCGAGATCGAGCAGCGCGGTCGGCATCTTCTGGTCGGAGCTGAACAGCCAGGCTAGCGAGGTTGCGATCGTCGACGCGCCGACGCCGCCACGCGTGCCGACAACGGCGGTCGAGATGTGGCGCTTGATGGCACCGGCATCGCTGGTCTTGGGCGCGGCGAAGATCGCCTGGGCCTGGACCAGCGCATCGCGGACCTGGTTGGGCGACAGCGGCTTCAGCAGATAGTCCTGGATGCCCGAGGCAACCAGATCGCGATAGAGCCGCACGTCGTTGACCTGGCCGACGGCGATCACCACCGTGCCGGGTTCGCAGACTTCGGCCAGCGCGTTGATGTCGGTCAGCGGATCGCCGCTTTCCGAAAGGTCGACCATAAGGATCGCCGGGCTGGCTGTGATCGAGAGCGACTGGATCGCGTTGCGCAGGCCGCCCTTGTTGCACTTTTCAGGCTGCCAGCCCATGTCGACCACGATCGACCGCAGGACATCCAGCGCCGCGTCGTCGCACATGAAGGCGGCGAACGTATCGCGATTGCCGTTCTTGAAGGGCGCGTTCATGGCTTAGTTCACTCCCGACTGGCTCGACTGCTGCTTGACGGTGGTGCCGCCACCGCCCGTCGGCTTGGCGTCGCGATAGGTGCTGATGGCCTTGGTCGAGCTCATCACCACCGTATCGCCGGTGCCGGTTGCGCCGTGGACAAGGTGTTCCTTGTCCGCCACCATCGCGGCAAGGTTGGCGTTGGTCGCGCAACCGAAATTGGACGAAGCGCCATTGCCGAAATTGGCATCCGACTTGGCGGACCAGTCCGGGCAGCCGGGCACGCTGGCGGTGGTGCGGGTAATGACCACGCGCGCCATGCCCACCGGCACCACGCCCTCGGTCACCGGCGCGGTATCGGCCAGCAACAGCCCGAAGCGCGCGGCCACGGCCTCAACCGCCGTGCGCGTCGCGCCCGACTGGACGGGATCGTCCACCGAAACGCGGTCGCCATAGCGGAGGCCCAGCGTCTCGAACCAGTCGGCCAGACGGCGCTGGTCCGCAACTGGAACGCCGCCGCCCGTCAGGGTGTTGACGTCGAACGTATAGAGGTTGCGCTCCACCACGGGCTGGTGAACGCTTTCGAGCGACCGGTTGGTCGGCATGCCGCCGCAGCCGGAAAGGGCAAGGCCAAGCGAAAGGGCGATGGCGGCCCCGGCGAGACGGACGCTGACAGGGCGGTTGGAAGTTACGGGCATCGGTCGTCCCTCTCTCAATTGATGCTGAAGCCGGGGGCGGGTGCCTCGGCGCTCTTGCCGGAACGACGGGCGTTGCGCGGTTCGGGCGCGGCCTTGTCGGCGGATGCGGAGGGCGCCGATGGCTTGTCCAGCGCGCCGACCTGCGAACCGGACTGCACGCTGCCCGGCTTTTCGGTGGGGTGCAGGCCCTGCTTGCCGCTGACGCTGTCGCTTTCCATGTTGCCAAGGATGCGCTGGACCTCGTTGGCGGTCTGGAAGCCGTCGGTCGGCAGTTTGATCTGGTTCGCGTCCACCGGGTTCACCAGATAGGGGGTGACGACGATCACCAGTTCGGTCTCACCGCGCTTGAACCCGGTTGAACGGAACAGGGTGCCCAGGATCGGGATGTCGCCGGCGCCGGGCAGCTTCTGGATGTTGTTCTGCGAGTTGCTGTTCATCAGGCCCGCGATCATGAAGCTCTGGCCCGAACCCAGTTCCACCGTCGTTTCCGTGCGGCGCACGGTCAGCCCGGGGATGGTGAAGCCGGAAATCTGCACGGCGCCCTGCGAGGACAGCTCGGACACTTCCGGGCGTACGCGCATCGAGATGCGGCCGTTGGAGAGCACCGTCGGCGTGTAGGACAGGCTCACGCCATAGCGCTTGTATTCGACCGAGGTCGTGCCAAGGCCCTGGCTCATCGGGATCGGGAATTCGCCGCCCGCCAGGAAATCGGCGGTCTCGCCCGACATCGTGGTGAGGTTGGGCTGCGCCAGCGTGGTTGCAAGACCGACCGTTTCGGCCGCATCCAGCTTGGCCAGCATGCCCAGCCCGAACAGCTTGCCCGCCGCCGCCAGCGTGGTGCCGGTGGACGCGGGGTTAACCGTGGTGCCCGGAAGCAGCGCGACCTGCCCGGTCGACGGGTCGACGCCATAGTAGCTGACGCTCGAACCCACACCCAGAGGGGCGCCGGGATGGAAGGTGGAAGCAGCCGATCCCTGACCGATGCCGAACTTGAAACCGCCGGTGCCGTCGATCGAGGTGATATTCGACGTCAGTGACTTGACCACTGAGCGGCTGACTTCGGCGATGCGCACCTGCAAGTTGACCTGCAGGGGCGTGGCCAGCTTCAGGCGGCTGATGACCTGGGTCTTTTCACCCACGAACGCCTTCACCAGCCGTTCGGCCTCGGCCGCGTCTTCCGGCGCGCCGACGGTGCCGGTCAGCAGCACGGTGTTGTTCATCGTTGCCGTCGAGATCTTGGCGTCGGGCATCGCCAGGTGGAGCATCTGGTCCACGCTGTCGATGTTGGTGCCGACGCGGACGTTGGCCGACCAGATCACGTCGCCCTTGCCGTTGCTGGCATAGACGGTGGTTTCGCCGCCGGCCTTGCCGAACACATAGAGCTGGTTCGTGGCCTTGACCTGCACGTCGGCAATGTCGTTGTTGGCGACGAACACGTCCGACATCCGGCCCGGCAGGGTGATCAGTTCACCGCGGCCAATGGCGATGGCGATGCTGCGTGCCGGGCTGGTCACGCTCTGGGCGCTTGCCGCGTCCAGTGCGCCTGCCAGGGCCAGCGGCGTGACGAGCAGCGCGGCCGGAAGCAGCGGGAAGGTGATGCGGGCTTTCATGGTCTTGCCTTTCGCCTGCGCGGGGATGTGCTGATCCATCTCAGTTTGCCCCTACCGCGACGGTTTCGGTGTCCTTGCCGCGGGTGATCCTGACGATCGGGCCGCGGTTGATGATGATCGGCGCTCCGGCCGGGGCGGCCATCGGGGGCGCGCCGGCGGCCATGCCGTGCGTTCCGAAGCCAGCCGGCACCATCGATGGCATGGTCTTGCGCTGGAAGCGCGAGACGTCGCCGCCGGTGACGAAGCTGGAACCGTTCTCGACCGGCTGGTGCATCGCCTGCTTGATCAGCTTTTCCTCGTCGGCCTTGGTGGCGCCCGCGGGGATCTTGACCTGGCCCGATGCCAGCGCCTGTTCCAGGTCGGCCGAATTGTCGGCGATCGAGCGGAGCGAGAGGCTGATCGTGCCCAGCGTCTGGGCGACGGCGATCTTTTCCGCGATCTTGGGCGTCACTTCGACCGTTACCGTGCCGAAGGTGTGGACGCGGGTTTTGCCGTCCACGGTTTCCTGTTCGGTCGACTGGTCTGTCGCCAGCACGCGCAGGTTCTTGAGGATGGTTTCCGACGTCTGCAGCGCGGCCTGATTTTCCGCACCCTTGACCGATTGCGTCAGGACAAGGTCGATGTGATCGCCGGGGAAGACGAAGCCGGCGACGGCGGTGTGGTCCGAAACCGCGATGGTCACGGCGCGCATGCCCGGCCCGAGCGCGGCGGCGAGGAAGCCGCGATCGCCCGGCGAGACGAGCGATCCGCGCGTTACCGGTTCGCCTGCCGTGATCGGCTGGCGCACCACGGTGCCGAGCATCTTCGCCATGTCCGCTTCGCCTTCGACGAAATAGGCATCCTGCACGAGATCCTTGGGCCAGGGCTGGTAGCCGATCGCATCCGCGGTGATGATCGTGCCCAGCGGCAACGCGCGCTTGGCTACCAGTACCTTGGGACCGCTTTCGATTTTCGCGGCAGCCTCGGCCTGCGGCGTCGGTGCGCCGCCTGAGAGCAGGCTCCTTGCCGCAAAGGCCGTGCCGATCGCGACGATCAGCGCCCCCACCAGCAGAAACAGCTTCTTTCTATCCATGGCCTTCTATCCCGCCCTCTTGTCCGGATTTGCGCCTTTTCAGGGAAATTGGTTAAAATTGGCCTATCCTGCCGAAACGGCTTGCAAAGCGGCCCAGTTGGTAGTGCCGATGATCCACAGCCCGCCGGCGGCGATCGCTACGCCGTAGGGGATTTTCAGCTTGTCCTTCTGCCGCCGCATCACGTGCCAGCCGCCCAGCACGATCGTCAGGATTCCTCCCGTCAGCGCCATGATCACCAGCAATTGCAGGAACAGCTTGCCGGGTATCCACAGCGCCAGCGCGGCGAGCAGCTTCACGTCGCCGCCGCCCATGACCCGCAATGCGAACAGGCCGGCGAGGATGGCGAAGGTTAACAGCGCCACGCCTATCTGCACGGCGATGTCCGGCCAGACATGCCAGCCCATCGCGAACCAGAACGCGGGCGCGGCCAGCGCGATGGCGGCGTTCAGCCAGTTGTCGATCTGGCGGCGACGGATATCGGTGAAAGCGGCAACCAGCAGCGCGATTGCCAAGGCTCCGACCAGTCCGTAAACGATGAAATTGCCCTGCATGGGCTATGCCTTACGCGACAACCACTTACCAAACGGTAACCAAGAGTCGGCGGGGATTTCCGTCGATTCTGGCCCGATGGGGATCGGACCTGCATGGCGGTGAACATCGATCGGAGAGCGATTCCCGCCGCGGCGACGGAAGCATGGTGGTCCGCGCGCGACGGCCATGCCATCCGGCGCATCGATTGGCAGCCGGCCCCGGAAGGCGCCGCCACCGTTCGCGGGTCGCTTCTGTTCATGCCGGGACGCGGGGATTTCTATGAAAAGTACCTCGAGACGCTGGATCACTGGCATCGGCAGGGCTGGCGCGTAACCGCGGCCGACTGGCGCTGGCAGGGCGCTTCGGGGCGGTATGGGGACAATCCCCTAGCGGGCGATGTCCGCGATTTCGGCGTGTGGATCGACGATCTGGCCGCGTTCTGGTCCGACTGGCGGGCGCAGACTCCGGGGCCGCACGTGATCGTCGGCCATTCGATGGGCGGGCATCTCGTGCTGCGGGCGGTCGTGGAACGGCGGATCGATCCGGTCGCGGTCGTGCTCAGTGCGCCGATGCTGGGGCTGACCACGCCTGGTCCTTCGGCGCTGCATCAGGCGTTGGCGCGCTTCATGTGCCGGATCGGCGATCCGGGGCGGCTGGCGTGGAAGACCAGCGAGAAGCCGGGCTCGTCCCCGGCGGGCCGTCATGTCCTGCTGACGCACGATGCCGACCGGTACGCGGACGAACTGTGGTGGAAGGAACAGCGCCCCGCGCTGGCGATCGGGCCTGGAACCTGGCGCTGGGTGGAACGGGCGGTCGCCTCGATTCGCGGGATGGAGCAGCCGGGCGCGCTGGAGGCGGTCGACCTTCCGGTGCTGATCCTCGGCGCGCGGCACGATGCGCTGGTCGGCTACCGCGCGATCGCGCGGGCCGCAGCGCGGTTGCCGCGCGCGCAACTCGTGACCTGGGGCCGTGAAGGCCGCCACGAGCTGCTGCGCGAGGCCGATCCCGTGCGCGATCGGGTAATCGCGACGATCGACGATTTCCTCGACCGCATGGCACCGGCTATCGCACGGTGACCCATCGAACGCTGACTTCAGGACTCTGCCGCAACCCGTGACCACCGAGACTTTCGACATTGCCGTGATCGGCGCGGGCATGGCCGGCGCCAGCCTTGCCGCCGAACTTGCACCTTACGCCCGCGTGCTGGTCATCGAGGCGGAGGATGCACCGGGCTATCACACCACCGGCCGGTCGGCGGCGTTCTGGGAGGAAACCTACGGCGGCCCCGGAGTCGTTCCGCTGACGATGGCGTCGGGCGGGTACCTGCGCGAGCATGGCTTCCTCTCGCCACGCGGGGCATTGAGCATCGCGACGGCCGAGGACCGGCACAAGCTCGAAGCCTATGCCGAAAGCTTCGGCGCGATGGGGATTCACATCGAATGGCAAAGCCGCGCGGCGATGGACGCGCGCGTGCCCGGCTTGCGCCCCGAGTGGGCTTTCGCGACCTGGGAGCCGGATTGTTCGGACATCGACGTGGCCGGGCTGCACCAGCACTACCTGGCCATCGGGCGCCGGGCCGGAACCGTGCTGCGTGTCCGGGCGCGGGTTTCGGCGGTGGAGCGCGAGGCGGCGGGGTGGCGCGTCGTCTGGGGCGAAGGGCAGGGTGCAGGAGCAGCGCGCGCGGCGATCGTGGTCAATGCCGCCGGCGCGTGGGCGGACGAGGTCGCAACGCTCGCCGGAGCCGCCCCGGTCGGAATCCTGCCCCTGCGGCGCACGATCGTGCAGTTGCGCACCGATCCCGAAGCATTGGCCGACATGCCGCTGACGCTGGGCATCAACGGAGACTTCTATTTCAAGCCGCAGGCCGGCCGGCTGTGGCTTTCGCCGCACGACGAGATTCCCGACGTGCCGTGCGATGCCGCGCCCGAGGAACTGGACGTGGCGGTGGCGATCGATCGCTTCGAACATGTGCTGGACTGGCGCATCGCCGCGCTGGAGCGACGCTGGGCGGGCCTGCGCAGCTTCGCCCCCGATCGCTTGCCCGTCTATGGCTTCGATCCGCTGCGCGAAGGGTTCTTCTGGTTCGCCGGGCAGGGGGGCTTCGGCATCCAGACCGCGCCGGCGGCGGCCCGGCTGGCGGCGCAAATCCTGCTGGGACACCCGGACGACGCGATGACGGCGGGCATCGACCGGGCGCGCTATGCCCCGTCGCGCTTCGCCATGGCTGCCTGACGGTCCGACGTTTGCAAAATCACCATTCCGGTGGCGATTGACGATAGCCTCTTTGCGCGGCCAAGCCGCGTGCTATCCCGTGCGCGGGGGCTGATCCTGACTGATCCAGCGCGAAGGAGCGGGTGTGATGGCGCATCGTTTTGAAATCCGGAAGAACAAGGCCGGCGAGTTCGTGGCCTATTTCTGCTACAACAGCGAAACCATTTTCTGGACCGAAGGCTATTCCAGCAAGGCGAGCGCGAAGAGCGCGATCGAATCGATCCAGAAGAATGGGCCCTCTGCGCCGGTGGAAGATACCACCGTCGCATAAGCGCTCAGGCGCAAAGCGCCGCGCGGCCGCGTTCAGGCGGCTTGCGCGGCGTCGCTGGCCAGACGGTCCACCCGTTCGTTCTCGGGGTGGCCGTCATGGCCCTTCACCCAGACCCATTCGATCTTGTGCGGGCGCGCGGCGGCGACGAGCGCGCGCCACAGGTCGTCGTTCTTGACCGGTTTCCTGTCCGCGGTCTTCCAGCCGTTTTTCTGCCAGCCGAAGACCCACTTGGTGATGCCGTCCAGCACGTACTTGCTGTCGGTATGCAGCGTCACCTGGCAGGGCTGCGTGAGCGCTTCGAGCGCCTTGATCGCGCCCATCAGTTCCATGCGGTTGTTGGTCGTCTCCTTTTCGGAGCCGGCCATTTCCTTTTCGTGTTCGCCCATGCGCAGCAGCGCGCCCCAGCCGCCCTTGCCGGGGTTGCCCTTGCACGCGCCGTCGGTGAAAATCTGGACGTGCTTCACGCGAAGACCCCGGCGTTGGCGGGATCGGCATAGAACGCCAGCCGGCGGGCGAAGGCCATCGGGTCCTTGCGCGTGACCAGCGCGTCGGCGGGCGTGTTCAGCCAGTCATAGGCGCGGCTGGCGGTGAAGCGGATCGCCGCGCCCTGTGCCAGCACCGGCAAGGCGGCGCGCTCTTCCGGCAACAGCGGGCGCACGCTCTCGTAGCCTTCGAGCAGGGCGGCGGAGATGTCTGCGTGAAACGCCTTGCCCGCGCTGTCGAAGCACCAGGCGGCGTGCGTCACCGCCACGTCGTAGGCGGTGGTGTCGTTGCAGGCGAAGTAGAAGTCGATCAGGCCGGTTACCCTGTCACCCAGCATCAGCACGTTGTCGGGGAACAGGTCGGCATGGATCACCGAACGGGGCAGGCCTTCAGGCCATTGCGCGGCGAGCCGGGGCAGGGCTTCCTCCACCAGGTCCGCCAGCACGGGATCGATCGCGGAAAGGCCGTCATGCCCGCAGGCGTCCAGCAGGCGCTGCCATTCCGCGCGGTCCATGCCGTTCGGGCGCGTCTGCGGGAAGTCGGCGGCGGCAAGGTGCATCTGCGCCAGCGCCGCGCCCACCGCGCCCGCCTGCGCCGGCGTGGGATCGGCGACGGAAACGCCCGGCAGGAACTCGATCAGCGCCAGCGCCTTCGCGTCGCGCACCTGATACAGCCGCCCGTCGCGAGCGTGGATCGTACGCGGCACGGGGCACCCCTTGGCCGCGAGGTGATCGAGCAGCGACAGGAAATAGGGCAGGTCGTCCAGATCGATGCGGAATTCGTACATCGTCAGGATGAAGCGCGCGCCCTTTCCGTTCGCGCCGGTTGTCTCGATCAGCCAGTTGCTGTTCGACACGCCTTCCGCGATGCCCTTGGCCGAAACGAGCTGGCCGATGTCGAAGCTGGCCACGATATCGGCCATCGCCCCGGCGTCGAGGTGGGTATAGACCGCCATTGCCCGGCTTTCTCAGTTGGTAAGCTGGCGGGGCAGTTTGAACACCATGTTCTCCTCGTCGCGCACTTTCACCGTTTCCTCGGTGACGGTGCGCCACGTGGCGAGCAGGTCCACCACTTCGCGCACGAGGATTTCCGGGGCGGAAGCGCCGGCGGTAAGGCCTAGCGTGGTCACGCCCTCCAGCCAGGCCGGATCGATTTCCGCCGCGCGCTGGATCAGGAAGGCGCGTGTACCCTGCCGCTCGGCCACTTCGGCCAGGCGCAGCGAATTGGAACTGTTGGGCGCACCGATCACCAGAATCAGGTCGCAGGCGTCCGCGATCGCCTTGACCGCTGCCTGACGGTTTGACGTGGCATAGCAGATGTCTTCGGCGCGGGGGCCGACGATGCGCGGAAAGCGCGTGCGCAGCGCAGTCACGATCTCGGCCGTATCGTCCACCGAAAGCGTCGTCTGGGTCAGGAACGATAGCGGCAGCTCGTCCGGAAACTCCAGCCGCGCCACGTCCTCCACCGTTTCGACCAGCGTGATCGCGCCGTCCGGCACCTGGCCCATTGTGCCGATCACTTCGGGATGGCCGTGGTGGCCGATGAACAGGATGTGACGGCCCGCCTCGACCTGCCGTTCCGCCTGCCGGTGGACCTTGCTCACCAGTGGGCAGGTGGCGTCGAGCCAGTCCAGCCCGCGCGAATTGGCTTCCGCCGGAATCACCTTGGGCACGCCATGCGCCGAGAACACGACCGACGCGCCATCGGGCACTTCGTCCAGCTCTTCCACGAAGATCGCGCCCTTGGACTTCAGCCCGTCCACAACGAAGCGGTTGTGAACGATCTCGTGCCGCACATAGACCGGCGCGCCATAGAGCGTGATCGCGCGCTCGACGATCTCGATCGCGCGGTCCACCCCGGCGCAAAAGCCGCGCGGCGCCGCGATCAGGAGCTTGAGCGGGGCCTTGGCGTCGGCCGCGTGGCCGGTGGCCGTCTCGGCCTGGTCTGGAAAGGTGGCGTTCATTGGGCGGGCATTAGCAGCGGCATCACGTTCCGGAAACCTCTCAAAGTCCGAGCATTGCCGAAAGGTTCGGGCGTGGCTAGAGGAATTGCGCTGCCCCGTGGATCATCTTGTCGGTTCGCGCGGACGCGGCATCGTCTTTTAAGGATTTTTGCGCTCATGACCGCCATCTTCCGCCGTGTTTCGAAGTCCGGTGTCGCCATCGGTTCGGCGATCGGCGCCGCCTTGCTGGCGGGCACGCTCTCCGGCTGCGTCAAGAGCAAGGGCGAACTGGTCGTTGATGACAGCGTGGGCGTGACCGCGCTGCGCGATCCTTGCCCGCGCGTGGCGATTCCCGAATATGCCGGCGACGTGACGTTGTTCTCCGATCCCAAGCGCACCGATTCGGGTGCGCTCGACGTGACCGCCTCGATCACCAACCTGCGCAGCACCTGCGATCAGGGGCAGGGTGGGGACAAGCTCTACACCATCGCGACCTTCGATGTGCTGGCCCGTCGGTCCGACACGCGCGGCGCGCGCCACGTCGAACTGCCCTACTTCTCGACCGTGATGCGCGGCGGCAACGTCGTCATTGCCAAGCGCGTCGGCACGGTGAGCATCGATTTCGCCGACGGGCAGGATCGCGCCACAGGCCATGCCAAGGCGGCATCCTATGTCGATCGCGCGCAGGCGACACTGCCGGAAGAGATTCGCAACCGCCTCAGCCGCAAGCGGCGCGCGGGCGATGCCGATGCCGCGATCGATCCGCTGGCGCAGCCCGACGTGCGCGCCGCGATCGCGCGCGCCACGTTCGAGCTGCTCGTCGGCTTCCAGCTGACCGACCAGCAGCTGACGTTCAACGCCACGCGATGACGCTCGTTGCGGGTCCGGCGGCGATTGCCGGGCTTGCAAAACCGCCACGCCGCCGCAAAGGGGGCGCTGGATGATGATCGCCTCCGTGCCTGCGGGGGCGATCGCCCGTTTTTGGTGAGCCTTTTCCGATGTCCGATGTTCAAGCCAATCTTCACGCCGCCTTTGCCCGGGTGATCGACGCCGCGCTCGATGCGCTGGAAGCCGCCGGCACGCTGCCTGCTGGCCTGCCGCGCGGCGCGGTGACCTGCGAGCCGCCGCGCGATCCCTCGCACGGCGATCTGGCGACCAACGCCGCGATGGTGCTGGCCAAGCCCGCCGGCACCAACCCGCGCGCGCTGGCGGCCGCGCTGGTGGCGGAGCTGGAAAAGGAGCCCCGCGTGACCTCGGCCGAAATCGCCGGGCCGGGCTTCATCAACCTGCGCCTGACCGACGGCGCCTGGCTGGACGAGCTGCGGCTGATCGCGGTGGCGGGCGCCGGCTATGGCCGCTCGACGCTGGGCGGCGGCAAGGTCGTCAACGTCGAATACGTCTCCGCCAATCCCACCGGGCCGATGCACATGGGCCATTGCCGGGGCGCGGTGGTGGGCGATGCGCTGGCCAGCCTGCTCGAAGTCGCTGGCCACAAGGTCATCAAGGAATACTACGTCAACGATGCCGGCGGGCAGGTCGATGTCCTCGCCCGTTCCGCGCACGTCCGCTATCGCGAGGCGCTGGGCGAGGCCGTGGGCGAGATCCCGGAAGGGCTCTATCCGGGCGATTATCTGGTACCCGTGGGCAAGGCGCTGGCCGAGGAATTCGGCGATCGCTACGCCGCCGCGCCCGAGGCCGAATGGTTTGCGCCGTTTCGGCAGAGGGCGGTCGCGGCCATGCTGGTGATGATCAAGGACGATCTCGCCCTGCTCGGCATCCATCACGACCTGTTCTCGTCCGAGGCGGAACTGCAGGCGGCCGGCAAGCCCGAAGCCGCCGAAGCCTGGCTGCGCGCGCACGATCTGGTCTATGACGGGCATCTCGAGGCGCCCAAGGGCAAGACGCCGGAAGACTGGGAGCCGGTGGAACTGCCGCTGTTCCGTTCGACGAAGTTCGGCGACGATCAGGACCGGCCGATCAAGAAGTCCGACGGGAGCTGGACCTATTTCGGCGCGGACCTCGCCTATCACTTCCAGAAGGCGGAAAAGGCCGATGCGCTGGTCGATATCTGGGGTGCGGACCATGCCGGCACGGTCAAGCGCATCAAGGCCGCCGTCGCCGCGCTGACCGGCGCGGAAGGCAAGCCGATCCCGTTCGAGGTGAAGCTGGTGCAGATGGTCCAGCTGCTGCGCGATGGCCAGCCGGTGAAGATGTCGAAGCGGGCGGGCACGTTCGTCACGCTGGCCGATGTGGTGCGCGAAGTGGGCAAGGACGTGGTCCGTTTCACCATGCTGACGCGCAAGCCCGATGCGCAGATGGACTTCGACTTCGCCCGCGTGGTGGAAGCGTCGAAGGACAATCCGGTGTTCTACGTGCAGTATTGCCACGCCCGGATCAGCTCGACGCTGCGCAAGGGCGCGGCCGAGGGCTTTGCGCCCTCCGCTGCCGATCTTGCGGGGCTGGGGCCGGAGGAACTGGCGCTGGTGAAGCTGGCCGCGCAGTTCCCGCGTCTGGTGGAAGCGGCCGCGATCGCGCGTGAGCCGCACCGGGTGGCGTTCTTCCTCTACGATCTGGCGGCAGCGTTCCACTCCTACTGGAACCTGGGCAACGATCGACCCGAAAAACGGTTCATAGTGGCACAGGATGCCGCGTTGACGGCGGCTCGGCTTTTCCTCGCGGCGCAAATCGGGCAGGTTGTGCGCAACGGCCTTGCCATCCTTGGGGTGGAAGCGGCCGAGGAACTGTGAAGGGTCAGCGACGTGAACATGGCGGACGGGGAGCAGGACGGGCAGCACGAACAGCGCGACGGGGGAGAACATTCCCCCGCGTCGATGCCGTTCGACGCGACGGAGGAGGCGGCCGAGAGCGCGGCTGGCGCGCGTCTGGCGCTGGGCGACGAACAGCGGCTGCCGTGGCTTGAGGGCGCGGATGACGTGGAATTCGATGACGAGGAGCCGGGCAACGGCCGCTTCATCGGTTTCGCGGTTCTCGGGCTGATCCTGCTCGCGGCGATTCTCGGCGGGGTCTATTGGGCCACGCACCGGGGCGGCCCCGCTGCCAATGCCGATGGCAGCCTGATCGAAGCCAGCCGCGAGCCTTACAAGATCGCGCCCAAGGAGCCGGGTGGCAAGACGTTCCAGGGCACCGGCGATTCCAGCTTCAAGGTGAGCGAGGGCGAAAAGCCGGCGGCGAACCTTGCCGGCGGAGCCGTCCCGGCGGCTTCGGCGTCGGCATCGGGTTCCGCCACTGCGCCGGCCGCTGCTAGTGCCAATGCGCCCAAGCCTGGCGCGGCCCCGGCCGCACCGGCTGCGGGGGGCGTGGGCGTGCAGATCGGCGCGTTTTCCAGCAGTTCTTCCGCCGAAGCCGCGTGGAGCAAGCTTTCCGGCCAGCACGATGCGCTGAAGGGCCTCAATCACCGTGTGGTCGAAGGCAAGGCGGATATCGGCACGGTCTATCGCCTGCAGGCGCTGGCGGGCGACGCCGGGGCGGCCAACGCGCTGTGCGGCCGGCTGCAGGCGGGCGGCCTCAAGTGCCAGGTGAAGCGCTGAGCCGGTTTTTCCCCGCCATTCCGGCAGCGAAGCCTTGCGGAATGGCGGGTTTTGGCCGAATCCTGCCCTATGGTTCCGGCGATCTTCGGCCTTTCGGGCCTGACTCTCACCGATAACGAGCGCGCTTTCTTCCGCGATGCCGATCCGGCCGGCTACGTGCTGTTCGGCCGCAACGTGGCCGATCGCGCGCAGCTGCGGGCGCTGACCGACGATTTGCGCACGCTGCACGGGCGCGACCGCACGCTGATCTGTATCGATCAGGAAGGCGGCCGCGTGGCGCGGATGAAGCCGCCGGTATGGCCGCCCTATCCACCGGGCGAACGGTTCGACCGGCTGTGGGATGTGGCGCCGGCGACCGCGATCGAGGCGGCGCGCGCCAATGCGGAGGCGCTGGGGCTCGATCTGGCCGAAGCGGGGATCAGCGTCGATCTGCTGCCGCTGCTCGATGTGCGCCAACCCGGCGCGCACGATGTGATCGGCGATCGCGCCTATGGCTCGGAACCGTTGCGCGTCGCGGCGCTTGGCCGTGCGGCGCTGGACGGGCTGGCGCGCGCAGGCCTGGCCGGGGTGATCAAGCACATACCGGGGCATGGCCGCGCCCCGGCGGATAGCCACAAGGAAATGCCCACGGTCGATGCTTCGGCCGAGGAACTGGACATCGATCTGGAGCCGTTCCGCACGCTGGCCGGGGCGGCGATCGGGATGACCGCGCATGTCCGCTACACCGCGTGGGATGCGGAAAACCCCGCTACGCAATCGCCGTTCGTGATCGGCGAAGTGATCCGCAAGCGCATCGGGTTCGACGGTCTGCTGATGACCGACGATCTCGACATGGAAGCGCTGGCGGGCAGCGTGCCCGAACGCGCCGCCCGGGCCATTGCCGCCGGGTGCGATCTGGTGCTCAACTGCTGGGCGAAGATGGACGACATGGTCGGTATCGCCAGCGCCACCCCGACGATCAGCGCGGCCGCGCAGGACCGGCTGGTCCGTGCGCTGCGGGACACGATCGATTTCGCTTCTCCTGCGCGAATGGAGCGCCACGCGGCGCTTGTCGCCCGGCGTGACGAATTGCTCGCACTGGCGGAGGCGCACGCCTGATGGATCAGGCCGCCGCCCCGCCTGCCTCGCTGTTCGATGGCGATGCGGTGTGGAACGGCGTGGCCTCGGCGGCGACCGAGGACGCTTCGCTCTATCTGGAGCTCGACGGCTGGGAAGGGCCGCTCGATTTGCTGCTGGACCTTGCCCGCCGGCAGAAGGTGGATCTCCGGCGGATTTCGATCCTCGAACTGGTGGACCAGTACCTCGGCTATATCGAGCGGGCCGAGGCGTTGAAGCTGGAACTGGCGGCGGACTACTTGGTGATGGCGGCCTGGCTCGCTTACCTCAAGTCGCTGCTGCTGCTGCCGGACGATCCGGAAATCCAGCCTTCGCCCGAGGAACTGGCGCTGCGCCTGCAATTGCGCCTGCAACGGCTGGGCGCGATGCGGGAAGCCGGGGCGCGG
Organism: Novosphingobium sp. LASN5T; assembly: GCF_003856955.1. Classification (NCBI taxonomy): domain Bacteria; kingdom Pseudomonadati; phylum Pseudomonadota; class Alphaproteobacteria; order Sphingomonadales; family Sphingomonadaceae; genus Novosphingobium; species Novosphingobium sp. LASN5T. Next base: position 70,239 of record NZ_RQSI01000002.1, on the reverse strand, counting down.
CTGATGGCGCGGGACCGGCTGGGGCGCGACGTGTTTGCGCGCGGTGCGCCGGAAGGGCTGCATGTCGATCAGGGGCGACGCTGGGAGTGTGACCTGTTCATGCTGATGCAGGCCTATGGTCAGGTGAAGGCGCGCACCGCGCCCGTGGTCCACATGGTGCGCGAACGCCCGGTGATGACGCTGGAATCCGCGCTCACCCGCGTGGCGACGATGCTAGGCGTGACCGTGGACTGGGTGGACCTGCGCGCGTTCCTGCCGTCGCGGCGCGATCCCGCCTGGACCGATCCGCAATTGCGCCGTTCCGCGCTGGCCTCCAGCTTCGTCGCGGCGCTGGAACTGGCCAAGCAGGGGAGAGCCGAGATCGCGCAGGACGAAATGTTCGGGCCGCTGATGCTGCGGGCGGCGCAATCATGATGGAAGAACTGCCGGAGGATCGGGCGGACAGCCTGATCCATGCCCGCGGAGGATCGCCCGACGATCTCGTTCGCGCCGTGGAAGCGGCCCTGTTCGCATCCGGCGAGCCGCTGACGCCCCAGCAACTGTCCGCCCATCTCGGCGGCGCGCGGGTTGATGGCGCGCTGGAGCAGCTTGTCGCACACTATGCCGGGCGCGGGATCGAACTCGTCGAGCGCGGCGGCTGCTGGCATTTCCAGACGGCGGCCGATCTGGCCCACCTGCTGCGAACGGAGCGCGAGGATGTGCGCCGTCTGTCGCGGGCCGCGACCGAGGCCTTGGCGATCATCGCCTATCACGAACCGGTCAGCCGCGCCGAGATCGAGGCGATCCGGGGCGTGCAGACATCGCGCGGCACGCTGGACGTGCTGCTGGAAGCGGGCTGGATTCGCGTCGCCGGCCGGCGCGAGGTGCCGGGGCGGCCCACGATCTATGCCACGACGCCCGGCTTCCTTGCGCACTTCGGGCTGGAATCGCGCCGGGACCTGCCGGGGATCGACGAATTGCGCGCCGCCGGCCTGCTTGACCCGGTGGACGATGTTTTCGCGGCCTTGACCGGGCATGATGACGAGGATCAGGCTGATGCCGAACCGGCCTTTTCCGACGTCGAAGACGAATCTTTGCGGCCTGATTGACTCTTTACGGCTTGGATTGACTGGCGATTCCGCACGAGATGTCCTATCTGGAGCGGAGAAGGAGATTTTACGATGGGTAGCCTGTCCCTACCGCACCTGATTATCCTCGCGCTGGTCGTTCTCGTGCTTTTCGGGCGTGGTCGCATTTCCGAAATGATGGGCGATTTCGGCAAGGGTATCAAAAGCTTCAAGCAGGGTATGACGGAAGAGACCGATCGCCCGGTAACCGCGCCGCCGCCGCAGCTTCAGCAGTCGACGCCGCCGGCGCCGTCCGCGCAGACCACTGCCGCTCCGGCGGAGCAGCACGGACCCTCGAGCAACGCCTGACACAGCCCGGATACCGGACCCGATCTGAACCATGTTCGACGTAGCGCCGTCAGAGCTGCTGCTGGTGGCCATTGTCGCCATCGTGGTGATCGGCCCCAAGGACTTGCCGCTCGCCCTGCGCACGGCAGGCCGCTGGATGGGCAAGATCCGCCGCGTCTCCAACCATTTTCGCTCCGGGATCGAAACCATGATCCGCGAGGCGGAAATGGAGGAAATGGAGCGCAAGTGGCGCGAACAGAACGCCGCGATCATGGCTCAGGATGCGACGCAGGACGGGGGGAAGGCCGCCGAAGGGCAGACGCCTGATGCCGCTGCCGATCAGGTCGCGGCGCCGGCCGTCATGCCCGAAGTCGCGGCGCACGCGCCGACGCCGCCGGTCGAACCCGCGCCAGCTGCTCCCGCATCTCAAACCGACGCACCCCGGCTGCTATGATCCGCGATATCGACGAAACGCAGGCGCCCTTGCTGGACCACCTGCTGGAACTGCGCACGCGGCTGTTGCGCTGCGTCTATGCGCTGGCGGTCACGTTCGCGATCTGCTTCTATTTCGCGGACGATATCTTCGCGCTGCTGGCGCGTCCGCTGATGGAAGCGTTTCCGCCGGGGCAGGGCAAGCTGATCTACACCAAGCTCTACGAAGCGTTCTTCGTGGAACTGAAGGTTTCCCTGTTTGCCGCGTTCCTGCTGAGCTTTCCGATCATTGCCAACCAGCTCTGGGCCTTCGTGGCTCCGGGGCTCTATGCGCGGGAAAAGAAGGCGTTCCTGCCGTTCCTGATCGCCACGCCGATCCTGTTCACCGCCGGCGCCAGCCTGGCCTACTTCATCGTCATGCCCACGGCCTTCAAATGGTTCCTCGGCTTTCAGGGCGACAAGGGCGGGCTGCATCTGGAGGCGCTGCCGGGCACGGGCGATTACCTGAACCTCGTCATGCAGTTCATCCTGGCGTTCGGCATCAGCTTCCTGTTGCCGGTGTTGCTCATGCTGCTGAACCGCGCCGGCATCGTCACGCGCGCGCAACTGGTGGCCGCGCGGCGCTACGTGATCGTCGGGATCACCGCGCTGGCTGCCGTGATTACGCCGCCCGATGTCGTGTCGCAGCTGATGCTCGCCATTCCGCTGCTGTTCCTGTTCGAAGGCACGCTGGTGGTGATGCGCTTTGCCGAGAAGTCCGATGCGGTAGAAAAGGCAAAGCAGGAAGCCGCAGCCGCCGCAGGCGAACCGACCCGGCTTCTTCCCTGATTCCCTGATCGATTTCTCCCGCCCCTCTGCGTCATTTGAGCGTGGCATCGCTTGCCATGTGTCCGTCTGTTGCTAAGGACGCGGGAGTAGCTCGAAAGGCCACCAGGGATGAGCCTGACGTTGGCGGCGCTCTATGCGCTTGCACTGATTGGTATCCTGTTCGTCGTTGCCGCCCTGGTCGAAGCGCGCGCGGAAGCGGCGCGCAGCCGGCCGGCGCTGCGCCATGTCGCCTATACGCTGGCGCTGGGCGTCTATTGTTCAAGCTGGACGTTCTATGGCGCGGTCGGCAGCGCGGTGCGCGAAGGGTGGAACTACCTGCCGATCTACCTCGCGCCGTCGCTGCTGCTGATTTTCGCCCCGGCCCTGCTGCGGCGGCTGGCCGAAGCGGTGCACGAGGAAAAGGCCACCACCATTTCGGATTTCATCGCCGCCCGCTTCGGGCACGATCCCGGAATGGCGCGGCTGGTCACGCTGATCGCGCTGGTGGGCATCATTCCCTATGTCGCGCTGCAATTGCGCTCGATTGGCAGTGCCATAGCGGTCGTTTCGGGCAGCGACGTCGCGGTGCCGGTGATGGTTGCCGCGTCGGTCGTGCTTGCCGCTTTCGCGATCCTGTTCGGCGCGCGGCGGTATGAAGTCGCCGGGCGAAGCGAGGGCATGTTGTTCTCGATCGCGCTGGAATCGATCATCAAGCTGGTGGCGCTGATCGTGGTGAGCGCGATCGCCGTCTATGTCATCGCGCAGGCGCCGCCGGAGCGGTTCGCTATCGGATTGCGCGAAACGGCGGCGCGTTTCGCTCCCTCGCATCTCTCGTTCGAATTCGTGGTGATCGGCATGATTTCCGCGATGGCGATCGTGGTACTGCCGCGCCAGTTCTTCATGGGCCTGGCCGAAGCGCAGCAGCCCGATGATCTGCCGCGCGCGCGGTGGGGCGTGGCGGCCTATGTCGGTGGCATGGCGGTGCTGGTCCTGCCGATCGCCCTTGCGGGGCTTGTGGCCTTGCCGCCCGCCGCCGCGCCCGACCTGTTTGTGCTGGCGCTGCCCGATGCCGCAGGGCTGCACTGGCTGACATCCATCGCGCTGCTCGGTGGGATCAGTTCGGCCAGCGCCATGGTCATCGTGGACGCCACCGCGTTGGCGACGATGGTCTCGAACGACCTGATCTTCCCCGCCGTTCTGCGTAGCGAGACCGACGATGCCGCCGGCGCTCTGGGGCGGCGGATGATGGTGGTGCGGCGCTCGGCGATCGTCGGCATCGTCGCGCTGGCGCTGGTCTGGGCGCTGATGCTGTCGCCGCGCAGCTCGCTCGCCTCGATCGGGCTGGTCGCTTTTGCGGCGATGGCGCAGTTCACCCCGCATTTCGTGCTGGGGATTTTCGGCAAGGATCGCGATCCGGTTGCCGGGCGCGCCAGCCTGGCCGCCGGCTTCGCGCTGTGGCTGTGGACGCTGGCCATGCCGCAGGTCCTGCCCGAAGCGTGGATGACCGCGTTGGCCGGAACGTTGGCCGATCCCTTGCGCCTGCTCGGCATTGGCCATGCCAGCCCGCTGGTGCATGGCGTGCTGTGGAGCATGGCGGCCAACCTGATCGTGCTTGTTGCCGGGACGGCGGGGCGCGATCCCGGAAGCCGCCTGCCGATCATGTTGCGTGGCGCGCGGCCGGTACGCAACATCGGCGAACTGGCCGATCTGGTTGGTCGCTTCACGGGCGAGGAACGGGCGGAAGAGGAGTTTCCGGTCTACCGGCGGGCGCTGCCGGTCGATCGGCTGACGGCCCGACGGGCGCAGGACCTCATCGCAGGGGTGGTCGGAGTCTCGTCGGCGCGCACGCTCGTCGCCTCCGCGCTGGCCGGCGCGCAGATGAGCATCGAGGATGTGGCGCGGCTGCTTGACGAGGGAGGCCAGTCGCTCCGCTTCTCGCGCACGCTGCTGGCGGCCACGTTCGAGAACCTGCATTCGGGCATCAGCGTCATCGATGCGGACCTCAATCTGGTGGCGTGGAACACGCAATACATCGAACTGTTCAACTACCCGCCGGGGCTGGTGCGCGTGGGCGTCCCCATCGCCGACCTGATCCGCTTCAACGTCGAGCGCGGCCATTTCGCGGGGACGCCGGACGAGGAAGTGGAGAAGCGGTTGGCGCATCTGCGCGCACGCCGGACGTTCACGTCGGAGCGCGTGCGGCCCGACGGGCGCGTCATCCGGTCCACCGGTGGTCCGATGCCGGGCGGCGGCTATGTTACCGCCTTTGCCGATACCACCGAGGAAGCTCGCGTGCGGGGGGAACTGCGGCGCACGTTGGAACAACTGGAAAGCCGCGTCGCCGAACGCACGCGGGAATTGTCCGAAGCCAATCGCCTGCTGGCCGAATCGACGCGCGAGAAGACGCGCTTCCTTGCTGCGGCCAGCCACGATCTGCTGCAGCCGCTTCATGCGGCGCGGCTGTTCGCTTCCGCTCTTGATCGCAGCGTGGAAGGCGGCGCGAAAATCATGGTCGCGCGGGTGGAGCGCTCGATCGTGGCGGCAGAAGACCTGCTGCGCGCGCTGCTCGATATCAGCAAGCTCGATGCTGGCGGCATCCAGCCCAGTCCCGAGGTGATTCCGCTGGCGCGCCTGCTGCGCGACATCGCCGAAGGCATTCGCCCGATGGCGGAGGAAAAGGAACTGCGGCTGACGGTGGGGCCGGTGTTCGGCGCAGTGGAAATCGACCCCGGCCTCCTGCGCTCCGTTCTTCAGAACCTGCTGTCGAACGCCGTGCGCTATACCGAGCAGGGCGGCATTCTCGTCGGCGTCCGCCGGCGCGGCACGACGCTGCGGATTGACGTGGTCGATACGGGTGTGGGCATTCCCGAAGACCAGCAGAAGGCGGTGTTTTCCGAATTTACCCGCCTGGGGGCGGTGGAAGCCGAAGGCCTTGGCCTTGGCCTTGCCATCGTGGAACGGATCGCCAGGCTGCTCGGCGTTCGCCTGGAGCTTGCGTCAACGCCGGGCAAAGGCAGCCGGTTCAGCGTGATCCTGCCCGCCGTCGCGATGCCCGACGAGGACGCAGATGCGCACGCGCCTTTCAGCGCCGGCCGGCCGGTCCGCGCGCTGACGGTGCTGGTGGTGGACAACGATCCCGTCATCATCGAAGCTTCGGAAGCCCTTCTGGGCGGGAGCGGTCATACTGTGCTGGGCGCCGCGACTATGGCCGAGGCGCTGGCGCTGGTGGGGCGCGCGGATGTCGCGCTGCTCGATTTCCACCTCGATGGCGGGGAGGACGGCATTGCCCTGGCCGATCTGATCCACAAGGATCGCCCGGCCATGCCGATGGCGATGGTCACGGCCGAAAGCGGCGCGCAACTGCGCCGCCGCGCGCGCCGGCGCGGTATTCCGCTGTTCGTGAAGCCGATCGATCCGTCCGCGCTGGAAGCCTTCCTCGCGCGGGTCTCAATGCGCGAGGTCGAGCCCCAGTGACCGCGCGACCAGCGCGGCCTGCGTGCGGTTGCGCACGTCCAGCTTGCGCATGATCGCGGTCATGTGCGCCTTGACGGTGGCTTCACTCATACCAAGGTCGTGGGCGATCTGCTTGTTGAGTTTGCCTTCCAGCACCGCGAGCAGCACCTTGAGTTGAGTCGGCGTCAGGCCCGCTACCTCGCGGCGAACCTGATCGACAGGTTCGGCCTGCGGGTGAATCTCCTCGGGCCGTCCCAGCGCCTTCCGGATGGCATCCTCGATCACGGTCAGATCGGCATCCTTGCGCAGGAAGCCCACCGCGCCGAATGCGCGCGCCTCCTGCGCGGCATTGGCGCCCTCGGCGCTCGACACCACCAGGATCGGCACATCGGGCTTTTCGGCGTGGAGCAGGGCGATCCCGGAATAGCCCACCGCGCCCGGCATCTTCAGGTCCAGCGTGATAAGGCGCAGGTCGGGCGCGTCGGCCGTCGCCTTCGCGGCGGCGCCCAGCGTGCCTGCTTCCAGGATTTTCGCTTCGGGCGCGACGTGGGCAACCGCGACCGTCAGGGCCTGACGGAACAGCGGGTGATCGTCGGCGATCAGGATCGTACTTATACGGCCTCCGCCAATTTCGGTCGATTGGCCAGAAGATGGTCCACGACCGAAGGATCGGCAAGGGTAGACGTATCGCCAAGGTTACTTACGTCGTTTTCTGCGATCTTGCGGAGGATTCGCCGCATGATCTTGCCGCTCCGCGTCTTGGGCAGGCCGGGAGCGAACTGGATCACGTCCGGCGTGGCGATCGGGCCGATCTCGTGCCGCACCCACTGGATCAGCTCCTTGCGCAGCGCCTCGTCGGGTTCAATCTCGGCATTGCAGGTGACGTAGGCGTAGATGCCCTGACCCTTGATCTCGTGCGGCATCCCCACCACGGCGGCTTCGGCCACCTTGGGATGAGCGACCAGCGCGCTTTCGATCTCGGCCGTGCCCATGCGATGGCCGGACACGTTGATCACGTCGTCGATGCGGCCGGTGATCCAGAAGTACCCGTCCTCGTCGCGGCGTGCGCCATCACCGGTGAAATAGAGGCCCTTGAACGTGGTGAAATAGGTCTGGAAGAAGCGTTCGTGATCGCCCCACACGGTGCGCATCTGGCCAGGCCACGAATCGGTCACGACCAGGCAGCCGTCGGTCGCCCCGTCCAGGAACGTGCCGTCGTTGTCGACCAGCGCAGGCTTCACGCCGAATATCGGGCGCGTGGCGGACCCCGGCTTCAGCGCCGTGGCGCCGGGCAGGGGCGTGATCATCGCGCCGCCGGTTTCGGTCTGCCACCAGGTGTCGACGATCGGGCAGCGGCCTTCGCCCACCACCTTGTGATACCATTCCCAGGCTTCGGGATTGATCGGTTCGCCCACCGAACCCAGCAGGCGCAGCGTCTTGCGACTGGTCTTCTTCACCCATTCGTCGCCTTCGCGCATCAGCGCGCGCAACGCGGTGGGGGCGCCATAGAAGATCTCGACGCCGAACTTGTCCACCACCTGCCAGAAGCGGCTGGCATCGGGGAAGTTGGGCACGCCTTCGAACATCACCGTGGTCGCGCCATTGGCCAGCGGGCCATAGACCACATACGAATGGCCCGTGACCCAGCCGATGTCCGCCGCGCACCAGTAGATCTGGCCGGGCCGGTAGTCGAACACGTACTGGTGCGTCAGCGATGCCCAGACCGAATAGCCGCCGGTGGTGTGCAGCACGCCCTTGGGCTTGCCGGTGGAGCCGGAGGTGTAGAGGATGAACAGCGGGTCTTCCGCGCTCATTTCCTCGGGCGCGCATTCGGCGGCTTGCGTGGCGACGGCGGTCGCCCAGTCGACATCGCGGCCTTCGACCATGGACACGGCGGCGCCGGTGCGGCGGAGCATGATCACGGTATCGACATCGGGGCACTGCTTGAGCGCTTCATCGACATTGGCCTTGAGCGGCACCTTCTTGCCGCCACGCAGCCCTTCGTCGGAGGTGAGCACGATGCGGCTGTCGCAGTCGATGATGCGGCCGGCGAGCGCGTCGGGCGAAAAGCCCGCGAACACGATCGAATGGATGGCGCCAATGCGCGCGCAGGCCAGCATGGCCACGGCAGCTTCGGGCACCATCGGCAGGTAGATCGTGACCCGCTCCCCCTTCTTCACGCCCTTGGCGCGCAGGAGGTTGGCGAAGCGGCAGACGTCCTCGTGAAGCTGGCGATAGGTGATGCGGCGTTCCGCATCCTCGGGGCTGTCCGGCTCCCACAGGATGGCGATGGCGTCGCCGCGCTCGGCCAGGTGCCGGTCCAGGCAGTTGGCGGACAGGTTCAGCGTGCCGTCGGCGAACCACTTGATGCCGAAATCGGCCTCGTGAAAGCTGGTCTCCTTGACGCGGGTGAACGGCTTGATCCAGTCGATCCGCTGCGCTTCCTCGCGCCAGAACGCGTCGGGTTCCTCGACGGAGCGGCGGTACATTTCCTGATAGCGCGCATCGTCGATCAGCGCGTTGGCCGACCATTCCGACGGAACGGGGTAGATGGCCTCACCCATACTCAGGCTCTCCTCACATAATTCGTTGCCGCAACCCTACCGCACGGGGCCGGAGCGGCGCGCCTAGACAATGGTCGTAGATATAAGACCAAGCTCCGGCTGGTTACCAGTTCCGGTTCAAGGAAAAACCTATCCGCAGTGCCTCGCCAGATGGGCACCGGGAGAGGGATTGTCCGAATGAGCATCAAGATCAGGGGGTCTGTTTGGCTGCTTGCAGCAACCGCGCTGGCGGTGCCCGGCATGGTCCAGGCACGTCCGACCAGCCGTGAAGCCGCGCTCGAAGCGCGCCTGCAACGGCTCGAAGCCGAAATGACGCAGCTGCGTGCCGATCTCAAGAGCGCGCGCGACGAGCAGGCGGTCCATGCCGATCAGGCTATCGCGGTGCGGCAGACCGCCGAACAGGCGCAGGCCCAGGCGCTGGTCGCGACCCGCACGGCGGAAGCCGCCGCCACGAAAAGCGACGAGGCGACGGCCAAGGCCACCGCGCTGGCGGACGCCGCGCCGAAGCAGGGCTTCCGTTCGGGCAATTCCAACGTCGTCCTCTCGGGTTACATCAAGCTGCTGGCTAGCAGCGCGCGCTACAGCGGCGGCGACGATCCCAGCAATTCGCTGGGGCGCGACCTCTACCTGCCGCAGTCGATCCCGGTGTTCAACCCGGCCAGTCCGACCTCGCCGACGCGCGTCACCGATTTCACCGCCAAGCAGACCCGGTTCTGGGTGGATGCCAACACCAAGCTCGGCAGCCACGCGCTGAAGGCCTATATCGAGTTCGACTTCCAGGCCGCGCCGGGCACGCCACAGGCGCTGGGGCAGGGCACGCAGCGGACGACCAACGCCTATGACCTCGCCATGCGGCGCGCGTTCGTGCAGTTTGATCGGTGGATGTTCGGGCAGGAATTCACCAACTTCTCGAACCCGGCCGTCTATCCCGAAAGCACCGACTATGTCGGCGGCGTCGATGGCCTGATCTTCGTGCGCCAGCCGATGGTCCGCTACAGCCTGCCGCTCGACAAGGGGCTGACGTTGCACCTGGCGGCGGAGAATCCTGAAACAGCTTCGGCCACGGCGGGCGCCGCCGCGCTGATCGAGAATGGCGAGGACCACGCGCCCGATTTCACCGCGCGGTTGGAATATGCGGGCAAGTTCGGGTTCCTCGACGTTGCCGCGCTGGGCCGCCAGCTGCGCGTGGACAACGCGCGGACTGGCTTGGCCCACATCAGCGATTCGCGCGTGGGCTGGGGCATCAGCACCACCGGCAAGATATTCCTGAACGAAAAGCACACCAGCGACATCCGCTTCCAGGCGACCTATGGCGAAGGGATTGGCCGCTACCTGGGCCTGAACTTCAGTCCGGATACGGTGCTGCAGGCCAATGGCCAGCTCGGCAGCGTGCGCAACCTGGCCCTGTTCGGCTCGGGCCGCTTCGCGCTGAACGATCAATGGCGGGTGAACCTGATCGGCAGCTTCCAGCGCGTGAGCTACGCCGGCTATCTCAACCGCACCACGGCGGGCATCGCCATGTACAACCGCCAGGCGTGGAGCATCGCCGGCAACGTATTCTATTCGCCGGTCAAGAATGTCGACCTTGGTGTCGAATACCGCCATGGTGACCGGCGTCTGGTCAACGATCTGAACGGCCACGTCGATCGCCTGGATTTCGCCGCGAAGTATAGTTTCTAGAAGAAGTACTTAAAAATCATAACGATGCACGCGGCTCTTCGGGTCGAACAGCCGTAAAATAGACGTTCAGATCCTGTCTGGGACTGGGAGAGGCAATCATGGACTATCAGGAAATACCGGCGGATGCCGTCGGACTGCCAAAGCATCATCAGGCGACACACAGCGAAAAGCTGATCATCACGGCATCGTCGCTGGGCACGGTGTTCGAATGGTACGATTTCTACCTCTATGGTCTGCTGACCTCGATCATCGCGGCCAAGTTCCTGACCGGGCTGAACCCGACCACGTCGTTCATCATGGCGCTGCTGGTCTTTGCGGCGGGCTTCATCGTCCGCCCGTTCGGCGCGCTGGTCTTCGGCAAGATCGGCGATACCTTCGGCCGGCGCTATACCTTCATCATCACGCTGGTGGTGATGGGGCTTTCCACCTTCCTGGTCGGCTGCCTTCCCACCTACGAGACGGTCGGCGTCGCCGCGCCGATCATGCTGGTCGTCCTGCGCATGTTCCAGGGTCTGGCGCTGGGTGGCGAATACGGCGGCGCGGCGACCTACGTTGCCGAACATGCGCCCAACAACAAGCGCGGGCTCTATACCAGCTGGATCCAGATCACCGCCACGGCGGGCCTGGCCATGGCGCTGCTGATCGTGATCACGGTGCGTTCGCCCGTGACCGGCCTGGGCGAGGATGCGTTCAAGGCTTGGGGCTGGCGCGTTCCCTACCTGCTGTCGGGTCTGTTCCTGGTGGTGGGCCTGTGGCTGCGCCTGAAGCTCCATGAATCGCCTGTGTTCCAGAAGATGAAGTCGGAAGGCACCGCCTCCAAGGCGCCGCTGACCGAAGCGTTCGGCGAATGGAAGAACCTGAAAGTCGTGCTCATCGCCTTCTTCGGCGCGATCGCCGGGCAGGCCGTGATCTGGTACACCGGTCAGCTCTACGCCATGTATTTCCTGGAAAAGATGCTCAAGGTGGATGGCATCCAGGCCAACACCCTGACGATCATCGCGCTGGCGATGGCCACGCCGTTCTTCCTGTTCTTCGGCTGGCTTTCGGACAAGGTCGGTCGCAAGCCGATCATCCTCGGCGGCGCGGCGCTGGCGGCCGTTACGCTGTTCCCCGTGTTCCATGCCTTGACCGACGCGGCCAACCCCGCGCTGGCGAAGGCCCAGGCCACGGCGCCGGTCAAAGTGACGGCGTTCCCCGGCGAATGTTCGTCGCAGTTCGATCCGGTGGGCGGCAACAAGTTCGACACCACCAGCTGCGATATCGTCAAGAACGCGCTCGCCAAGGCGGCGGTGAACTATGAGAACGTCGCCGCACCGGCTGGTGCCATCGCGTCGGTGACCATCGGCGGGGAAACAATCGTCGCGCCCGATCCGTCCACGGTTTCCGGCGACGACCGGAAGAAGGCGATCGCAGCCTTCACCGCCAGGGTCGCGGGTGCGCCTGAAGTGAAGGCGAAGCCTGCGGAAGGCGACAAGCCCGCGGTCGAAGCCAAGCCCGCCGTGGTGGGCGAGCTGGAGAAGGTCGGCTATCCGGCCAAGGCCGATCCGGCGCAGATGAACAAGCCGCTCGTCGTCGCGCTGCTGTTCTACCTCGTGCTGCTGGTGACGATGGTCTACGGCCCGATCGCGGCCATGCTGGTGGAACTGTTCCCCAGCCGCATCCGCTACACCTCGATGTCGCTGCCCTATCACATCGGCAACGGCTGGCTGGGCGGACTGCTGCCGGCGATCGGTTTCGCGATGGTCGCGGCCAACGGCGATATCTACCACGGCTTCTGGTACCCGGTCGTGGTCGCGGCGGCCACTGTGGTGATCGGGCTGTTCTTCCTGCCCGAAACCTTCCGCCGGAACATCGACCAATGACCAATGGCGCCGCGCCTTGTGTTCGATCAAGGTGCGGCGCCGAACCCCTTGGTACGGGGACGGGGACAGGAGAGGTTCGACGATGAGCGAAGCCTACAGCCGCGCGTGGCGCGACAGTATCGAGCAGCCGGAACGGTTCTGGTCCGAAGCGGCCAAGGCGCTGGAGTGGACCTCCGCGCCTTCGCGCGTGTGGGACGAAGACGGCGGGTGGTTTCCCGACGGTACGCTCAACACCGCGCACAATTGTCTGGACCGGCATATCGCGGCGGGGCGGGGCGAAGCCGCCGCGCTGATCTATGACAGCCCGGTCACCGACACGGTCCGGCAGTATAGCTACGCCGAACTGCTCGAGGAGACCGGCCGCGTTGCCGCGATGCTGGCCTCGCTGGGCGTTGGCCGGGGAGATCGGGTGGTCCTCTACATGCCGATGATCCCCGAAACCGTGTTCGCCATGCTGGCCTGCGCGCGGCTGGGTGCGATCCATTCGGTGGTGTTCGGCGGCTTCGCGGCGCTCGAACTGGCCAAGCGCATCGACGACGCCACGCCCAAGGTGCTGCTGACCGCCTCGTGCGGCATCGAAGGCGCGCGCGTCGTTGCCTACAAGCCGATGGTGGACGAGGCGCTGGCGCTGGCGCAGCATCGGATCGAGCATGTCGTGCTGCTTCAGCGGGATCGGCTTGAAGGCACGCTGCACGCGCCGCGCGATCTCGACTGGCAGGCCCTGCGCGCCGCGACGGCGGCCGATCCCGTGCCCGCGCCGGTGCCGGTCGCGGCCGCCGATCCGCTCTATATCCTTTACACCTCCGGCACCACGGGCACGCCCAAGGGCGTGGTGCGCGAAAACGGCGGCCATGCCGTCGCGCTCGCCTGGTCGATGGCCAATATCTACGACATCGGCGCGGGCGACGTGTTCTGGGCCGCGTCCGATGTGGGATGGGTCGTCGGCCACAGCTACATCGTCTATGCGCCGCTGCTGGTGGGGGCGACGACCGTGCTGTTCGAGGGCAAGCCCGTGGGCACGCCCGATCCCGGCACGTTCTGGCGCACCATCGCGCGCCACGGCGTGAAGACCTTCTTCACCGCGCCCACCGCGATCCGCGCCATCCGCAAGGAAGACCCCGACGGCCGGTTCATCGACGAGATCGGTACCGGGCGGTGCCAGGCGATCTTCCTCGCGGGCGAGCGGGCCGATCCGGAGACGATCGCCTGGGCGGAAGGCTGCACGGCGCTGCCCGTGATCGACCACTGGTGGCAGACCGAACTCGGCTGGCCGGCGATCGCCTCGTGCTTCGCGCTGGGCGACCTGCGTCGCAAGCGCGGCAGCGCCGGATTTCCCGTGCCGGGTTATGATTTCACGATCCTGTCGGAAGACGGCCATCCCGTGCCCGCCGGTGAAAGCGGCGCGGTCGCGATCCGCGCGCCCCTGCCGCCCGGGGCCTTCCGCACGCTGTGGAACAACAAGGCCGGTTACGAGAAGAACTTCCTGGCCTTCCCCGGCTTCTACGAGACGGGCGATGCCGGATACATCGACGCCGAAGGCTTCGTGCACATCATGGGGCGCACGGACGACATCATCAACGTCGCCGGGCACCGCCTGTCCACCGGCCAGATGGAGCAGATCGTCGCCGGGGTCGACGGCGTGGCCGAATGCGCGGTGATCGGCGCGGACGATGCCATCAAGGGCATGATCCCCGTGGCGTTCGTGGTGCCGCGCGCGGGTGCTGAGGGCGACGACACGATGCGCGACCGGGTGATCCGAGCGGTGCGCGCGGAACTGGGGGCGGTTGCCGCGCTCAAGACCGCGTTCGTGGTCCAGCAACTGCCCAAGACCCGTTCCGGCAAAATCCTGCGCAACCTGTTGCGCAAGATCGTCAATGGCGAGGATTTCACCACCCCGGCCACGATCGAGGACCCCGCGGTGCCCGATGCACTGAAGGCCGCGGTCGGCGGGCACGCGCTGGTCTGAACCTTTCGCCTGGCCGCATCGGCGCGATGCGGCCAGGTCAGGGCCTTGGCCCGAAAGCGGCCATGAAGATGTCGGTGACGTTGCGCGCTTCGGTTTCGACAGCCGCCGGCTCAGGGGGGGGCGCGCCCCACAGGATGCGCCGGTGCATCCCGCCAAGGCACAGCGAGGTCAACGCGTCGGCCGCCAGCTGCGGATCGGCCTGGCGCAATTGTCCGCTGGCCATTCCGTCCGCCATGAAATCCCGTAGCATCGCCAGCGTGGGGCCGGGCGCGCGTTCGAAGAACAGCTGACCCAGCTCCGGATTGCGTCCGCTTTCCGCCACGATCAGCCGGTGCAGGCGCAACGGTTCGGGCAGGGTCAGCTTTGCCATGAAGCTGCGCGTGAATTGCAGAACGGCCGAAGGCATGTCCTTAGACGGGCGCAACAGGTCGGCGAACTGCTGGCGATAGGCGGCGGTGGCCTCATCCAGCACTGCCGCGAACAGGTCTTCCTTGTTGGGAAAATAGCTCCACAGCGTGGCCTTGGAGCCGCCCAGTTCGGCGGCGATCGCGGACATCGAGGTGGCGGCATAGCCGTTGTCGAGGAACTGGCGCTTGGCCACTTCGACAATGGCTTCGCGCCTGTCGATCTTGCGCGCCTCGCGCTTTCCGGGAGCTTTCTTTGCTGACTGCGGCATGACCGTACTATACGGTACAGTTTTATGTTGACAAGACCCCGTGCGCCGTTAATGCCTAACCGTACCACAGAGTACGGTTTTCCCATGACTCATCACCATTCCCGTTTTCTTCCGGTGCTCGCGCTCGGCGGCTCGCTGTTGCTGGGTGCCTGCGCGTCGATTCCGCACCAGGGACCGGCGCCGACGATTCGCGCGGCGGACAGCTTTGCCGCCACGCGCGCGCTTGCCCCCCAGCCCGTGCCGGCGAACGGGGTGCCAGCTGCGGCCTGGCCCGAAGCCAATTGGTGGAACGCTTACGGCGACAGCCAGTTGACCGCGCTGATCGAGGAAGGACTGGCCGGCGCACCTGATCTGGCGGCGGCGGCGGCGCGCCTGCGCGCGGCGCGCGCCCTGGCGCAGCAGGCCGGCGCCGCACGCCTGCCGTCGCTGGGCGTGCAGGGCAGCGTGGGCGAAAACAAGCAGAGCTACAACAACGGTATCCCGCCCGCCTTCGTGCCGAAGGGGTGGAACGATACCGGGCAGGTCGCTGCCACGCTCGAATTCGACCTCGATCTGTGGGGGCGCAACCGGGCCGCGCTGGCGGCCGCCACCTCGCAGGCCGAAGCGGCGCGGATCGATCTGGAGCAGGCGCGGCTGGTGCTGTCCACCAACATCGCCAGCGCCTATGCCGATCTTGCCCGTCTCACGGCGGAACGCGCGGTGCAGGTACGGGCGCTGGAACTGCGGCAGCAAACGCGCGCGCTGGTGTCCGACCGCGTGACCACGGGCCTCGATACGCGCGGCGAACTGAAGCAGGCCGATGCCGCTGTGCCGGCCTCGCGCGCTGATCTTGCCGCCACCGACGAAATGATCGCGCTCACCCGCAACCGCATCGCCGCGCTGGTGGGCAAAGGGCCGGATCGCGGCATGGACATCGCGCTGCCCGCCGTGGTGGCAACCGCGCGGGGCTTGCCGGTGGACGTCACCACCGACCTGATCGGCCGCCGGCCTGACATCGCCGCCGCTCGTGCCCGGGTGGAAGCCGCCGCCAGCCGCATCAAGGTGGCGCGCGCCGATTTCTATCCGGCGATCAAGCTGAGTGCGCTGGCGGGGTTTCAGGCGCTGGGCCTTGGCAACCTGTTCGACAGCGGCTCCACCTATGGGCAGGTCGGCCCCGCGATCAGCCTGCCGCTGTTCCGGGGCGGGGCGCTGCAGGGCCAGTACCGGCAGGCGCGCGCCACCTATGACGAAGCGGTCGCGAACTATGACGGCACGGTTGCCACGGCGTTCCGCGAAGTGGCCGACGCCGTCGCCAGCCGCAACGCGCTGGCGGCGCGCCTCGGGGAAAGTCGGCAGGCGCTGGCCGCTTCGGAGCAGGCCTACTCGATCGCCCGGCAGCGCTACGAAGGCGGGCTCTCCACCTATCTCAACGTTCTGACCGCCGAGCAGCAGGTGTTGCAGAACCGGATGGCCGTCGCCGATCTCGAAGCGCGTGCCTTCTCGCTCGATGTTGCCCTTGTCCGCGCGCTTGGCGGCGGATTTTCGATCACCCGCGCGGCCGCAGATACTGCCGCCAGCACTGCTATTGCCGCACCGAAGGATTCCTCCCATGGCTGAAGCCGATCCCGCCGTTCCGACCGAAGGCGCCCAGATTGCCCCTGCATCGGGCAACAGCGAGAAACGCCGCACGCTTCTGCGCGCGATCGCGGCGGCGGTGGTGCTGGCCGCCGTTGCCTACGGCGTGTGGTACGTGCTTGTCGGCAGCCACTATGTCGAAACCGACAACGCCTATGTCGGGGCCGACACCGCCAGCGTCACCTCGATGGTCGCGGCGCAGGTTGCGGGCGTTCCGGTGCAGGATACGCAAGTCGTGAAAAAGGGCGATGTGCTGGTGCAGCTCGACGATCGCGATGCCCGCATCGCGCTGGCGCAGGCCGAGGCGGAACTGGCCAAGGCCCGCCGGATGTATGGCCAGACGGCGGCGACCAGCACGGCGCTGGCGGCGCAGGTCGCCGCGCGCGAGGCAGACATCACCCGCGCCCGGGCGCAGCTTGCCGCAGCCGAGGCGGAGTTCACCAAGGCCCGGATCGATCTCGACCGTCGCCGCCGCCTCGCACCCAATGGGGCGGTGTCCGGCGAGGAACTGACGAGCGCGACCAACGCCTTCGCGGCGGCGCAGGCCAATCTCGAACTCGCACGCGCTGGCGTGGCGCAGGCCGCCTCCACCCGTGGCGCGGCCAGCGGGCAACTCGCCGCCAACAACGCGCTGATCGCGGGCACCAGCGTCGCCACCGCGCCCGAAGTCCAGGCCGCCGAGGCCCGCGTGGCGCAGGCCCGGCTCGATCTGGAGCGCACGGTGGTCCGCGCGCCCGTCGATGGCATCGTCACGCGGCGCAACGTCCAGGTGGGCCAGCGCGTCGCGCCCGGCGGCGTGCTGATGCTGGTGGTGCCGGTGGGCCAGCTCTATGTCGATGCCAATTTCAAGGAAGGCCAGCTTGCCAAGGTGAAGATCGGCCAGCCGGTCACGCTCACGTCCGATCTCTACGGCGGCGGCGTGACCTATCATGGCAAGGTGACCGGGCTTTCGGGCGGCACCGGTGCGTCCTTCGCGCTGATCCCCGCGCAGAATGCCACGGGCAACTGGATCAAGGTCGTCCAGCGCCTGCCCGTGCGTGTCACGCTCGATCCGCAGGAACTGCGCGATCATCCGCTGCGCGTGGGCCTGTCGATGACCGCCGAGGTTGACGTTTCCGGTAAGTGAGGAGGCGGTCCCATGGCCGGTTCGACTGAGGCTCCCGTAGCGATCCGTGGCGCCGCGCTGGCGATCGCCGGGATCGTGCTGGCGGCGTCCAACTTCATGGTCGTGCTCGATACGACCATTGCCAACGTTTCGGTACCGCACATCGCGGGCAGCCTTGGCATTTCCACCAGCCAGGGAATCTGGATCATCACGTCCTATTCCGTGGCGGAGGCGATCTGCGTTCCGCTGACCGGCTGGCTTGCCGGCCGTTTCGGCGCGGTGCGTACCTTCATTTTCTGCATGATGGGCTTCGGCATCTTCTCGATGCTGTGCGGCATGTCGCCCACGCTCGGGATGCTCGTCGCCTGCCGGATCGGACAAGGACTGTGCGGTGGGCCGCTGATGCCGCTGTCGCAGACGCTGTTGATGCGCATCTTTCCGCCGGAACAGCGCAACCAGGCGATGGCGCTGTGGGCGATGACCACGGTCGTCGCCCCCATTCTCGGCCCGATCTTCGGCGGTTCGATCAGCGATGCGTGGTCGTGGCACTGGATCTTCTTCATCAATGTGCCGGTGGTTCTGCTGTGCAGCTTCGGCGCGATGCGGGTGTTGCGCCCGGCCGAAACGCCGACGGAAGACCTGCGCGTCGACCGTACCGGCCTGGTGCTGATGATCATCTGGATCGGCGCGTTGCAGATCCTGCTCGATCTGGGGCGCGAGCGCGACTGGTTCGGCGATCCGCTGATCGTGGCACTGGGCATCATCGCGGTGATCTTCTTCGCGATCTTCCTGGCCTGGGAACTGACGGAGGAGCAGCCGATCGTCGATCTGCGCGTGTTCCGGCACCGGGGGTTCACGGTATCCACGCTGTCGCTGGCGCTGACCTACGGATGTTTTTTCGCAACCTCGGTCATCATCCCGCAATACCTGCAGGTCGGGCTTGGCTACACGTCCACCGATGCCGGCTATGCCACCTCGTTCATCGGCGTGGGTGCGGTGATCATGGCACCCATCGTCGGGCGGCTGGCGTCGAAAGTGGACCTGCGCTTGCTCGTTTTCGGCGGCATCCTGTGGCTGGGCATGGTGTCCTGGCTGCGGTCGGGCTGGACGGCGGATGCCGATTTCTGGACGCTGTCGTTCCCGCAGATGGTGCAGGGCTTCGGGATGCCGGCCTTCTTCATCGCAGCGACCGCGCTGGGCCTGAGCGCGGTGGAGCCGCGCGAAACGGCATCGGCGGCCGGGGTGATGAGCTTCATGCGGACGATGGCGGGCGCGATCGGCGCGTCCATCGCCACGACCTACTGGGACGATAGCCAGCGCGTCGCGCGCAGCGAGATCGTCGGGCGTCTCAACACCACGCAGGCGGCGGACCGGCTTTCGTCGCAAGGTTTTTCGCTCGATCAGACGCGACAGGTCATCGCCAACATCGTCGATCGCGAAAGCCTGGCGCAGGCGACCAACCACGTCTTCCTGGTGTTGGCCGTGCTGTTCGTGGTGTCGGCCATGGTCATCTGGCTGACGCCCAAGCCAAGCCGCGAAGTGGATAGCTCGGCCGCGCATTGACCCGGGGCCGGGGCGGACGGCGTTCGCGCGCCCGCCCCGGCCTTTCCGACGATTACAGCTTCCAGTTCACCTGCGCGGTAAACGACCGCTGCGGGAAGGGGTGGAACAGGTAGTACTTGTCGTTGTTGAGGTTATCGACGCCCAGCGCGAAGTCGAAATGGTCGTTCACGTGGAACACCGCGCGCATGTCGATCACGAAGTACTTGTAGAACCCCTGATAGGTGTTGCCCACCGTATCGCTGTTATCGAGCGTGGCATAGTTGCGGCTGGCGTAGCGCGCGGCACTGGTGAGCGAGAGCTTCTCGCTCGGCCGCCAGGTCAGCACCGCGTTGGCCTTCCAGTGCGGCACGCTGGGCAGCAGCCTGCCAACCGAGGCCGGAAAGGCGCTGTTCCGGCTGGTGATCGCGTCGGCATAGGTCACGCTGCCGGCTACGTCGAAGCCCGGCAGCACGTCGCGCCGGTCGATCGCCAGTTCCACGCCCCGCGCCCGCGTGCGGTCCACGTTCTGGACATAGCTGCTGGTGATCCCCGGCGTGTTGATGTTGGTCTGCGAGATCAGCGCGCCGTCGATCACTTCGTTGAACAGCGATACGCGCATTGTGCCGTGGGCGTCCTGCTGCTCGATCGCCAGTTCGCCGCTGCGCGCGCGTTCGGGGCGCAGGTTGGGGTTGGGATTGGCCAGCAGCGTGCCGACCGTGGTCGCCTGATAGAGCTCGCCCACGGTCGGGAAGCGCCACGCCTGCCCGAACGAAAGGCGCGCGGTCCAGTGCGGCGCCGGTTTCCATTCGAGCGACGCCTTGGGCGAGAAGCCACTGGCCTTGCGCTCCGCCTGCGTCACCGATGCGCCGCTGGCGATCAGGTTGTAGCCGTCCCACGCGCGCCACCATTCCTGCCGCGCGCCGAGCGTCAGCGTCCACTGCGGCGTGATCCGGATCGCGTCCTGCGCCCACACCGCCAGCGTGCGCGTCTTGCCGCGCGAGGCGGTGCTGAGCGCCCCCTGCGTCGCGGTATCGAGCCAGTTGCTCGCCAGGAAGGTCTGCGCCGCCAGTTTGTAGCGATCGCCATGCCCGCCGAAGCTGACCTCGTGCGCGCCGAGATGGAGCGCGGCCTTGGCGTCGAGCGTCACCCAGCCGGTGCCGTCCTGCCGCTGGATCGTGCCGGCCCCGCCGGCGAAGGCGGACGGCAGCTTGTTCACGGTCGGGCCGCTGGCGGCGGTGGACGGGCCGTTCTGGAGATCGTGCGCGTAATTGTAGAGCGTGCCGACAACCTGCCAGTCGATCGCCTTCGATCCGCCCTGCGCGGTCACCGCGTGCGAGAAGTGCAGCGCGTCGCGGGTATAGACGCCGGAATTGAAGCCGGTGGTCACGCCGGTGTTCGCGGTGGCGTAGGTCGTCGCGCCCGTGCCGTCGCGCAGATAGCTGTCCACGGTGCCGCGCGTCTTGTCGGTCCAGATGCCCAGAACGTAGCTGAGGCGCGTGTTGCCGCCGAGGTCGAGCGCGGCCTTGGCCTTCCAGGTGTTCTGCTCGTGATGCTCGATGCCGCCGGCGCCCAGCACTTTGATCGCGGCGCCGGTGCGGTTGCGGTCGTCATAGGCGCCCGTAGTTCCCGTCGGCGCGGCCGTCGCGGTTACGATGCTCACCGGCTGGCTGTTCGCCACCGTGCGCGTGCCGCTCAGGAACACCGCCAGCGGGCCGAACCGGTCCCCCACCGAACCGGCGAACTGCCACGTCGGCAGGGTCTGGTGCGTGCCATAGAGGTTGGACTGCTGGATATTGGTCAGGACCGAGGCGTGGGCTTCCAGCTTGTCGGGCAGGCGCGTGGTGATGTTGACCACGGTGCCGATGCTGTTGCCGGCATAGGCGGCCGAGAACGGGCCGTAGAGTACGTCGATCCGCGCGATTTCCTCCGGCGTCACCAGCGTCCAGCGGGGGCTGCCGTTGCCGTTGTTGTTGGCGATCAGCGCGGACAGGATCGCGCCGTCGGCGAAGATCAGGCTGCGCGCGCTGGAGCCGAGGCCGGAGGTGCGCGTGGCGATCGGCGCGAAGTTGTCGCCGATGTGCCGTTTGCGCACGACCAGGCTGGGCAGGTACTTGAGCGTATCCTCCACGCTGACCGCGTTGATCTTCTCGGCGATCAGGTCGGCGGTTACCGCCGCCTTGGTGGAAGGCGCGTTCTCGATCGTGGCAGCCTGCTTCTGCGCGATCACCAGAATGTCGGAACGGGGCGCGTCGGATGCCGTGGCGGCGTCTTCCTCCGCATGGGCGGAAATGGGGGTGAACGCCAGCGCGGTGGCCAGCGTGGAAAGGGACGTGACGAACGAAATCCTCATGGCGGATTTCTCCTCCGGTATCTTTGAAATGGCGGAGGCATGGCGCGGATGGGCGCAATCATGCTTTTCCGGAACGTCGGCGCGCGTTCAGGCGCCGTGACGGACGGTCGGGTCCAACCGGCCGGTGTTCAGGAAAGCGCTGGCGGGCCGCGCAACGGCGGCTGGAGGCGTGCGACGCGCCGGATGACCGGTGCGGGAACGGCGGCGAAGCCAAGTGCCAGCACGAAGGCGATCGCCAGCGCCAGCAGGATGGGGTCCGCGCTGCCCAGCGCCGGGAAGGCATGGCCGGCGAACGGGCAGACATCGTGCGCCTTGGTATTGGCGTCGGTGTTCTGGTGTGTGCCGTCGCGGGCGGGAATGCTCACCTGCGTGGCGGTGCGTTCGCCCAGCGAATCCGCGCAGACTAGCAGGGTGAAGGTTCGGGCCTGCGGCGCGACCATGTACCCCGCCGGCACCAGCGCCTTCATGCACAGCGCCAGCGCCACCAGGGCGGCGGCGATGGTGCGATGGCGCAGGAGAAAGGCGCGGAGCGATGCCATTGCGGCGGCCGTTAGTCGGTCACGGCGGGTTTGTCACGCACCCGCCGCATCTGCGCCAGCGTCCGGTCGCTCAGGCGTCGGCCCAGCGCCGCAGCAGGTTGTGATAGACGCCGGTCAGGCGGATGATCGAAGGATCGCTCTGCCCCACGGTCGCCCCCAGCGTCTGGATCGCCTGATCCAGATCGAACAGGCTGGCGCGGGCCGCGTCGTCGCGGATCATCGACTGGATCCAGAAGAAGCTCGCCACCCGTCGCCCGCGCGTGACCGGTTCCACGCGGTGGAGGGAAGAGGAGGGGTAGAGCACCGCGTGGCCGGCCGGCAGCTTGACCTGCTGGACGCCGAACGGCGTTTCCACGGTCAGTTCGCCGCCGTCGTAGTTCTCGGGCGATTCCAGGAAAACCGTCATCGACAGGTCCGATCGCACGCGGAAGTTGGTCTCCTTCTGGATACGCACGGCATTGTCGACATGGGTGCCGAAGGCTTGCCCGCCGGCATAGCTGTTGAACAGCGGCGGGAAGATTTTCAGCGGTAGCGCGGCGGCGATGAACAGCGGGGAGGCGCCCAGCGCCGCCAGGATCATGTGCCCCGCCTGCTGCGCCTCCGGCGCTTCCTCGGGCAGTTGCAGGTTGTTCTTGGCCAGCGCCGACTGGTAGCCGGACGTGGTGTTGCCATCGATCCAGGGCGCGCGATCGATCAGGGAGCGGACCGCCGCGACGCCATCGGCATCGAGCAGGCCGGGAACGGGAATAAGCATGAAAAGGTGCTGCCTTCAGCCTTGCAGAACAAAGGGAATTTCGACGACGCCGCGCACTTTCACCGCCTGCCCGCCGCGCAGGGTCGGCTCCCAGCGCCATTTGCGCACGGCGGACAGCGCGGCATCGTCAAGCCGGCGGAAGCCGCTGCTGTTGCTGACCGAAATCTGTTCGACCGCGCCATCCAGCCCCAGGACCAGGGCGAGCACCACGGTCCCCTGTTCCTTGTGGCGGCGGCTTTCCACCGGATAGCGCGGGGGAGAGCCGGCGACCATCCGCGTGCCGAGATCGCCACCCTGCACCGTGCTCGGCGCGGCGGGCGGGGCTGGCGGCGCGGGGGGAGCCGGCGGTGTGGGCGGGCCGGGCTGGATCACCGGCTGCGGCACCGGATCGATCGCGGCCGGGGTCGCGGCAACTTGCGGGATCACGATCTGGGGCAGCGGTTGCGTGGTGGGAACGGGCTGGGTCTGCGGCGGCTGCTTCGCCTGCGGCGGCGGCGGGGGAGGCGGCGCGAGCGAGAGCGTGACGGCCACCAGCCGGTCTTCCTGATGCTTGGCGGCGTGGTGCTGCACGGTCAGCAACCCGCCGATCGCCGCGATATGCACCGCGGCGGTGATAACGAGCGCCCGGGTGCTGAAACGGCGGCCTTCGCCATAGCGGGCGCGCGGCGTGGCGGGCGCTGCCGAACGGACGGCCTGCGTGCCGGACGCGACCAGCGTTATCCGCGCCTTCGCCGGCGCATCGCCCTGCATCGCCGCGTGGACCTGGTCCCACGAAAGCACGGTATCACCGTCCGCGATCAGCCCTTCAGCCTTGTGCAACACGATCTGCCTCCGTGACTCGCGCCGATCCAACGGGCTTTGTCTTTAATGCGAATTACTCGCATATCATGCCTGTTGCAAATGCATATCAACAATGATTCAGATCAAAGTTGCCGCACGCCTGTCCCGAAACGACAAACCCCGCCGGCAGGGCCGGCGGGGTCGCTCCGGATAACGTGGCGTGCGATCCGGCGCGGATCGGATCAGAGCTTCACGTTCAGCGTGAACACCGCCGAACGCGCGTCGCCCGGCGTCGCCCAGCCGTTGTTGCGGATGCGCGTGTAATAGAGCGCGTTGGTGAAGTTCTTGACGTTGAGCTGCGCGGAGATTTCCGGCGTGATCGCGTAGGACAGATAGGCCTGATGCACCCAGTAGGCCTTCGAACGCAGCACGGTGGGAGCGGCCAGCGTCGGCGCGGCGAAGGCGAAGCTGCCCTGGTAGGTCGCGCCATAGCCCACGGTCAGGCCGAACGGCAGGGCATAGGTGGTGAACAGGCTGCCCGAATGCCTGGGCGTGTTGGCGAGTTCGGACCCCGCGCCGGGATCGGGATTGGCCGCGCTGTTGGCGCACCCGCTCGCGCCCGGATTGTTCAGGCAGAAGTCCGATACCGACTGGATCAGCTTGCCCTTGAGATAGGTGTAGTTCGCGGTGATCGACCAGTTGGGTGTGATCCGGCCCGAGGCGCTGAGCGCGATGCCATCCACGCGCGAATGGCCATCAAGCTGCTGATCGGGCACGATCGGATCGTTCGAGGCGACGGCGTAGCGGTCCCGTTCGTTGCGGAACGCGGCGGCGGAGAGCAGCAGGCCGCCGTCGAACAGTTCGGCCTTGGCGCCGATCTCGTAGTTCTTGGCGGATTCGGGCGAGATGTTGCAGGTCGCCGTCGAGCAGGAGCCGTTGACCGAGGCTTTCGATGGCGTGCGCGAGTTGCCGTAGGCGACATAGAGGCTGACCGCTTCCACCGGCTTATAAGTGAGGCCGAGGCGATAGGAGAACAGGTCGGCACTGTTGCGCAGCGTAGCGCCGATCAGGCGATCGCCCTTGCTGTAGGTGACGATCGGGCCGCTGGCGGTGCCCGACGGTCCCGAGCCGTTGAAGGCGGCGATCGCATCGGTGCGGTTGCTGCCCGATACGTGATCGTAGCGCGCGCCGAGGCTGAGTTCGAGAAAACGCCCGAGCTTGAGCGTATCGAGCGCATAGACCGCGTAATTGGTCTGTTCGCCGCGCTGATAGCTGGTGGGGGTGATATTGATCGGCCCGGTATAGAGGTTGGCGCTGTTGGGATCGGCGATGCTGCCGAACGGCAGGTGGCGCGCCGTGGTGGTCCGGTCATAGGGATTGGTGCCGTCGGCGTTGCGCAGGGCAGATGCGCCGAACAGTTCGAACTTTTCCCAGGAAGCCGCCGCGCCCACGTCCAGCGTGTGCTCGATCCCGGCGGTATTGAAAACCGCCTTCAGGTCGATCTGGTCGAACATCAGCTGGTTGCGCGTGTCGCGCACGTTGCCCTGGGGGCCGGTCAGCAGGTACGATCCGGCGGGCACGGTGATCGCCACCGTGGCCGGGCCGCCGAACGAGGTCGCCGTCACCGGGCTGATTGCCGAAGCGGAAGTGGTGCAGGCGCCGCCCGTGGGCGTCACGCCGCTCGCCAGGCAGAAGGTGCCCTGCGGCGCGGTGGCGATGGAAAGCTGGCGCACGTCCTGCCAGCGGGCCAGATTGCGGATCGATACCTTGTCGCTGAATTCGTGCTCGAACGTGGCGGTGAACTGGTCGACGTTGATCTTCTGCTTGTCCACCCCGCGCAGCCCGTAATAGCCCGAGCGGCTGACGCCCGCCGGCTTGCCGCCGGCGCTGGCGTAGTAAGGCACGCCGTATTGCGGGATATTGGTGTCTTCCTGGTGGTAGTATTGCAGCGTCAGGCGCGTCGGGCTGTCGATCCCGATGGTGACGGCCGGCGCGATGCCCCAGCGCTTGTAATCCTCCACGTCGCGGCCGGGCACGTCGTTCCTGTGCGCCATGGCGTTGAGGCGGAACGCGATCAGATCGTTGACGCGGCGGTTCACGTCCACGGTGCCGCGATAGTAGTTGTCGGTGCCGATGCCCGCGCTGAACACCGCGCTGTCATCGCCCTTGGGCCGCTTGGTGATCAGGTTGATGTTGCCGCCGACCGAGCCCGCGCCCGAGATCACCGAGTTGGCGCCGTTGGTCACCTCGATCTGGTCGACGTTGAACTGATCCGAGCGGGTGTACTGCGCGCTGTCGCGCACGCCGTCGACGGTGATGTCGTTGTTGGCGCTGTAGCCGCGCAGGTTGATGCTGTCGCCATAGCCGCCGCCGCCTTCGCCCGCGCCGAAGGTGATGCCGGGCACGGTGGAGAGCACGTCGCGCAGGGTCAGCAGGTTCTGCTGCTCGATCACGTCGCTGGTCAGCACGGTGATGGTCTGCGGCGTATCGCGCACGGGGCGCGTGCGCTTGGGCGATTCCAGCGTGCGGCCCGGTTCTTCGGTGATCGCGGTGTCGGTCACGGTCATGCCGCCCAGCTTGCGACCCTGTTCCGCTTCCTGCGCCTGGGCCGGGCCGGCGAAGGCCAGCGCGCTGACGCAGCCGAGCGCGAGGAACGATGCGGTCGACGTTGTTCTGGTCACGGAAATATTCCCCCTTGGTTTGGAATTTCAAGGTCCGGATATTGCGATTAATTCGCAGAGTCAATTCTATTGATAATTATTCGCAACAATGTCAAAGGCTGCCGCAGACGTCGCGAGGCGCTAGTATGCCCGTGCTTGGGAATCGTGCGGGCTGGAGGGAACGTTGGACGGGATTCGGGTTATCGAGCGGGAAACCGGCGCGCAGGGTGGAGGCGATCCGCATACCGGAGGTGCTGGCGTTCCGCCGTCACCCGCCGCGCCGCGCCGCAAGTCGCGCAAGGCGCGCCAGTTCTGGCTCAGACAATTGCACACGTGGCACTGGATCAGCGCCGCCGTCTCGCTGGTGGGCATGTTCCTGTTCGCCATCACCGGGATCACGCTCAACCACGCCAGTTCGATCAGCGCGGAACCCAAGGTTGTTTCGCGGCAGGCCATGCTGCCGCCCGCCCTGCGCGGCGTGCTGGAAGCCGGCGCGCGCAAGGACGCGCCCGTGCCCGAACCCGTGGCGGCCAGCCTGGTCGGTCTGGTGGGGCTCGACGTGCGGGGCCATGCTGCCGAATGGAACGACGATGAAGTCTATGTCGCCCTGCCGGGGCCGGGGCGCGATGCCTGGGTCAGCATCGATCGCCAGACCGGAGAGGTAACGTCGGAGCGCACCGATCGCGGCTGGGTTTCCTATTTCAACGATCTGCACAAGGGCCGCAATGCCGGGGCCGGGTGGTTCTGGTTCATCGATGTGTTTGCTGCCGCCTGCGTGATCTTCACGCTCACCGGCCTGCTCTTGCTCCAGCTTCACGCGCGGCACCGCCCGTCCACCTGGCCGCTCGTCGCGCTGGGAACGGCGATCCCGCTCGTCATCGCTCTCTTTTTCATCCACTGAAGGACTGTTCACGCCCATGCGAAAAAGCCTGATCCTCGTGGCCGGTGTCGTGGCCACCCCGGCCAGTGCCGGCACCTTGACGGTCACCGTCCCGCGCCTTTCGGTCGCCGAATACCACAAGCCCTATGTCGCTGCCTGGATCGAGCCGGCCGCCGGCGGTCCGGCGCGCACGCTGGCGGTGTGGTACGACGTGAAGAAGAAGGGCAACGAGCCGGGCACCAAGTGGCTGGCCGACTTGCGCACCTGGTGGCGCAAGGGCGGCCGCAGCCTGAACCTCGCCGCCGATGGCGTCAGCGGCGCCACCCGCGCGCCGGGCGCCTATCGCATCCCGCTGCCGGCCGATCTGCGCCCCGGCGCCTATGTCGTCCATGTCGAGGCGGCGCGGGAGAGCGGCGGGCGGGAACTCGTCTCCGTGCCACTGTCCGTGCCGGTGCGCGATGCCTCGGCCACCGGGCGTTCCGAACTGGGCGCCGTTTCCGTCACCGTCCGTTGAAAGAGCGATCGATGCTGAACAAGACTCTTCTGCTGGCGGCGGGCTCGCTGGCCTTCGCCGTGCCCGCGCAGGCGCATGACGCCTGGTTCCTGCCCTCGCTCACGGTGTTGTCGGATACCAACCAGGGCATCACGGTCGATGCCGCCACCTCGTCCGTGCCGTTCGTCGCCAACCATGCGCCGTTGAACGTGGATGCGGTGCAGGTGCAGGCGCCCGACGGCACGGCCGGCAAGATCGAGAACGTCGCGCGCGGCCGCTATCGCAGCACGTTCGACGTGCTGATCGACAAGCCCGGAACCTGGCGGATCGGCACCACGATGGATGCCGTGATGGGCAGGTTCAAGGTCAATGGCGAGGACTGGATGGTCGGCCGGCGGCGTGGTCCGGGCGGCCCGGGTGGTCCCGGTACTGGCGGTCCCGGTGCTGGTGGCCCTGGCATGGGCGCCGAGGGCGGCAACCGCCCGCCGATGCCGCCCGCTGGTGGTCCGGGCGGTCCCGGCGGTCCGGGGGGCGAGGGCGGCGGGCCGCGCCGCATGATTGATCCCGCGCACATCGTCGCCAGCGTGGCTGACATTCCGGCGGGCGCGACCGATCTCGATCTCACGCAGAACCAGAGCCGCAACGAGTTCTTCGTCACGGCCGGCGAACCGACGCAGACCGTGCTCCAGGCCACGGGCAAGGGGCTGGAAATGGTGCCGGTCACGCACCCTGACGATCTCGTCACCACCGAGCCGGGCAAGTTCCGCTTCCTGGTCGATGGCAAGCCGGCGGCGGGTCTCAAGGTGGAATTCGTGCCCAATGCCCAGCGCTTTCGCGATGGCGATCATGCCCAGGCGCTGACGACCGGAGCGGACGGGGTGGTTACCATCAAGTGGCCGGTCGCGGGCTTCTACTGGGTGAACGCCAGCCTCACCGATGACAAGCCCACCGCGCCGCGCGCGACCAAGCGCCGCCTGACCTATACCGCGACGCTGGAAGTCGTGGCGCCGTGACCATCGCGGCATCGACCGTTCCGGCGAGCATACGGATCGCCGTGCCGGAACGGATCGATGAAATGGCGCTGGCGCGGCTCGACCCGAGCGCGCCCGTGGTCGATTGGGAGGGCGCCACCATGGGCACGCGCTGGCGTGTCCGCGTGGCGCTGCCGACAGGCAGCGATGCGGCGGCGCTGATGGCGCGCGTCCAAGCCCGCCTCGACGGGATGGTGGCGGAGATGAGCCACTGGGAGCCGTCGTCGCTGCTGTGCCGCTACAACCACGCCGCGCTGGGAAGCTGGACCGCGCTGCCCCCCGATTTCGCGGCGGTGATCGAAGCGGCGCTGCTGGTGGCGGAACGGTCGGCAGGGGCCTTCGATCCCGCGCTGGGCCGGCTCACCGACGTCTGGGGGCTGGGGCCACGCCGGCCGGACGCGCCACCCGACGAGGCCACGATCGCGCGGGCGCTGGCGGCTTCCGGCTGGCGGCGCCTCGCGCTCGATCGGGCGGGGCAGGGCGTATCGGCTCGCCTGCGCCAGCCGGGCGGGTTGTGGCTCGACCTGTCGGGCGTGGCCAAGGGCTATGCCGCTGATGCCGTGGCCGACCTGCTGGCGCGGGCTGGCATCGCCCATGCGCTTGTCGAAGTCGGCGGCGAATGCGTGGGGGCCGGGATGCGTCCCGATGGCGATCCGTGGTGGGTCGATCTGGAGACGCCCGCCGGCATCGCTCTGCCGCCGCTGCGCGTGGCGCTGCACCAGTTGGCGGTGGCCACCTCGGGCGATTACCTGCGCGGCGCGCACACGCTCGATCCGCGTACCGGCCATGTGCCGATCGGCGCGGCGAGTGCCGTCAGCGTGCTGCACCCCTCCTGCATGATGGCCGACGCCTGGGCAAGTGCGCTGGGCGCGGTCCCCATCGCGGAGGCGAGGGATCTGGCCGCGCGGGAGGGCCTCGCCGCTCGCCTGATCGCGCGCGACGGGGGCGAATGGCTCAGCCCGGCCCTTTCCGCGATGCTTTGACCGGCCGCCTCAGAAGAACAGCTTGCGCACGCTGATCATCACGGTCCGGCCCAGCGGATCGAGATAGGCAGGCTGATAGGCATAGGGCGTTGCGCCGGTGCCGTCGGTCACTTTCTGGCGCGTGTTCAGCAGGTTGTTCACGGCCAGGCTCACCCGCATGCCCCGCATCCACGGGTGCTTGCCGATCAGGCCGGGCACCTGGGACGGGTTGGCGAAAAGCCGCAGGTTGAACGTGGCGAGGCTTCCGAAGTGCAGGTTGGCGCTGGGCGTGCCCGATGGATCGACGACGCGCGTCGCGCTTTGCCACTGGCCCGTCAGGCGCAGGCCGAATCCGCTGTGCGAAATGCCGGCCTGCACTTCCACTTCATGGCGCGGCTGGCCGGACTGGCTGCCGATCGTGCCGCCGTTCAGCAGGTCGATCGTCGGCTGTCCGGCAGCAAGGCGTGCCGTCTCGGTCAGATGCACCGAATGATAGACCGCGAAGGTGAGGCGGTTGCCGCCGCCTGGTCCGCCCGGGCCGCGCCCACCCGGACCGCCGAACCCGCGCGGAGGACCGCCTTCGCCGCGAGGAGGGCCGCCGCCGAAGCCGTCCTGCGGCGGCGGAGGCGGTGCGCCGGCTCCCTCCGCCCGGCGTTGCCGTTCGGCAAAGGCGCGCATGAACGCCGCGCGCATCGCGTCGGCCTGCGCTTTCGGGGTTTTCAGCGCTTTCGAGAAGTTGAAGCCCCAGCGCAGGACGCCGCTTTCCTGCCGGTCGATGTTCACGGGCGTGCCGATGATGCGGATCAGGTTGCCGTCATCGTCGCGGATGAAGCGGCGGGGGAAGGCGGCCTGCGTCGCCGCGGTCAGCGCGGGCAGGGCCATGATGCCGTTGTCGGTGCTGGCGTGGTTGTAATCTACCGAGAAGGTAATGTCCTTGCCGGTGAACGGCTTGAGCGTCAGGCCCAGCCGCCATTCGCGCTTTTCGGCGCTGAGCAGCGCGGTGTTGCCCCCGCTCACCCGCGTGACCAGCACGCTCTGCCCGGTGGTGTAATCGAACACCGGCACCTGCGGAGTGGGGATCTGAGGGTTGCCGATCTGCTGCATCGTCGGCGCGCTTTGGGTCGATGCGAACGAGGCGATCAGGCTCACCTCGCGGCGCGGCGTCCATGTCGCGCCATAACCATAGCTGGTCAGCCCGCCGAAGTCGGACAGGGTCTGCAACTGCACGTTGCCGTTCACCGAGAGCCGGCCCAGGAACGGTGAGGGGCTGTCGAACACCGGGACGTCGACGCTCAGCGAGGCTAGTCCGGTGGTGCGGTCGAGATCGGCTTTCTGCTGTGTCACCTGCGCGCGCACGGCCTCCGATCCGAAGCTGTTGAACGTGCCACCCAGCCGCGCGGTCACCGAGATGTCGCCCGCCGGCAGGCGATAGGGCGTGACGTTCGAGGTGAGGTCCGCCGTTACCGTGTCGGTCGTGCTGCGCGCCACGTCCGCCGGCACGCCGCGCACGCTGATGGTGCGGCCTTCGTCGTGGTCGTAAGTGGTCGTCAGCGTGTTGTGCAGGCCCCGGAAGTCTGCGTTCACGGTCGAGCCGAGGTGCAGCGACAGATCCTTGGCGGTGCGCTGGAACACGTCGAGGTCCGGGGTGGTCGACGCGCCGATCAGCGAATGCTGACGATCCACCGTCATCTCGCCGTTCAGGCTGGCGCTGACCTTGGGCGAGAACGTGTGGGCGTAGGTTGCCGTCAGTGTCAGTTGCTCGTCCGAGGGAGCAAGCGAGCGCCGGGTGTCGCCCCCGGTGCTGGTGGTGATCCCGCGCTGGCTTTCGGCGAGCGCCGCCGTGTTCTCGTAATCGAGGTTGAGGTTCAGGCGGCCGTTGCGGCGGATGGTGAGCAGGCCCAGTTCGATTTCCGGGTTGTTCGCCCCGCCATCGGTGGTGAACTTGTCCTTGCCTTCCACGGTGATCGACTTGAACCGCCGCCGCAGCACGATGTTCAGCACCTTCTGGTTGGCGGAATAGCCATACTTGAGCGCCACTTCCTCGGGCAGCACTTCGGCGCGCTGGATCGCTTCGGCGGGGATCGTCGCGATTTCGCGGAAGCTGGAGACGCGCCGGCCTTCCAACAGAATCACCGGCGAGCCGCCGCGCGTGCTGGCCAGCTGCGGGCCGAGTTCGGTCAGCAGATCGTTGATGCTGCTGACGCCCAGGGCGCGGATATCGCCGCCGTTGAAGGTGAGTTCGGGCTTGATATCGCCGATCACGCTGCCGCGCGGCCTCTGGCCCTGCACGACGATCTCTTCCTCGCCTTCATCCGCCGCCTGCTGCCCGCGTGCCTGAGCGGGCGCCTGAGCTGGTGGTTGTGCCGGTTCGGGCGCGCCGGACTGTGCCAGCGCGGGCACGGGCGACAGGATGGTGGTGGCCAGCCACAGGCCGGTCGGAAGACAACGCTGCATGGTACTCCCAGATGCTGTTCGGCCGCGCGCGCATAGGAGGCGTGCACGTCCCGGTCCGTGCTCGGATTACGGGAGACTTGTGTCAGAGCTTTGCTGGACCGGGCCTGAATTGTCGCAATTGGTCGCGTTCCCCGTAACGGGTCCCGACGCCAGGCAAGCTGCCGCTATTTCATGGTTTTTGCGACCTGTTCCGTGCGTTCCATCGCGCGCAGCACGTTGCCGCCGGCCACCTTGGCCACGTCGGCATCGCTCCAGCCGCGTCGCATCAGTTCGGCCAGCAGCGCGGGATAGGTGGAGACGTCCTCAAGTCCCTCCGGCAACTGGTTGCCCACGCCGTCGAAATCCGATCCCAGGCCAACATGGTCCACGCCGGCCACTTTCGCGATATGCTCGATATGATCGGCCACTTCGGCCAGCGTCACGCGCGGGGCGGGGTGCGCTTTGAGCCAGGCGGCATAGTCGGCCGCAGCCTTTTCCGGCTGGCCGATGTCCAGCCCGCCGAACGGCGGCGCGTTCAGACGGGTCTTTTCCGCCGCCGAATCCGCCGCCCAGCGCCGATAGGCGTCCGAGACATAGGGCAGCGCGTAGTTGACCATGACCACCCCGCCGTTCGCCGCCACCAGCTTCAGCGTTTCATCCGAGACATTGCGCGGATGGTCGTCCACGGCGCGCGCGCCCGAATGCGAATAGATCACCGGCGCTTTCGACACGCGCAGCGCATCGCGCATCGTCGCTTCGCTCACGTGGCTGAGATCGACCAGCATCCCCAGCCGGTTGAGTTCCGCCACGATCTGTTCGCCGAACGGGGTCAGGCCATCGTGCTGGGGATTGTCGGTGGCGGAATCGGCCCACTCGATCGTGCGCGAATGCGTCAGCGTCAGGTAACCGGCACCCAGCGCGGCATAGGTTCGCAGGATGGAAAGGTTGCCGTCGATCTGGCCGCCACCCTCGACGCCGATCATCGAGGCGATCTTGCCGGCCGCGTGCGCGCGGCGCACGTCCGCCGCCGTGCGTGCCAGCGCGAAGGTTCCCGGGTACCGGGCGACGATCGCCTTCACCAGGTCGATCTGCTCCAGCGTCTCCTCGACCTGCTGCTGGCCCGGCAGATTGGCCGAGACATAGACCGACCAGAACTGCCCGCCGACCATGCCCTTGCGCAGGCGCACGATGTCGGTGTTGTAGGCCTCCGGGCTCTTGGACAGGTCGGTCAGGTCGATCGTCCAGCGCTTGTCCCCTTCGCGTTCGCGCAGCGTTTCCGGCCAGTCGTTGTGCCCGTCGATCAGTGGTGTCGCCCGCAGGACGCGCGCGACGCGGGCCTGGTAGTCCTGCGTTGCCGGCGACGCGCCGAACGCGGGCGCCGTCAGCGCGGTGCAGGCGGCGATCAGGCCGAGAAGGGCGGAGCGGCAGGTGGAGCTTGCGGGCATGGTGTTCCAGTGGTTTGGGCGTGACGATGGCCGGATCAGGATGATCCGGATGATGCGCCGACCATACTCATGCGCGGCGCGATGCCAATGCAATCCTGCTTATACCCGGTGCACGCTGAGGGCTTGCATGGCGCGCGCGTCGGCGCCAATCAGCCGGAATGCGTATAGCCCTTTTCGAACCGGAAATCGCGGGGAATGTCGGCGCCGTGCTGCGGCTTGGTGCGTGCCTGGGCGTGGCCGTGGACCTGATCGAGCCGATGGGTTTCGTGTGGGATGATCGCCGCGTGCGCCGGGCCGCCATGGACTATATCGATCATGTTTCCATCGCGCGCCACGCCGGGTTCGATGCCTTCAGGGAGACCGCAGGATCAAATCGGCTGGTGTTGTTCACCACCAAGGCCAGCCAATCGGTCTACGATTTCGCCTTCGCGCCCGATGATATCCTGCTGTTCGGCAAGGAAAGCGCCGGGGTACCTGTGACGGTTGCCGATGCCTGCCAGGCGCGCGTGCGCATTCCGATGCGGCCGCAGGTTCGCTCGATGAACCTCGCTTCTTCGGCAGCGCTCGCGCTGGGCGAGGCGTTGCGCCAGACGCAGGCTTTGCCTGGCTGATCGACGGTGGGTGCGGATGGCCGTATGGTGCCGTCATCGGGCATTCTCCCGCGGAAAGGACTTTTCATGACGTTAGCCAGTCTCGTGGTGCCGACATACCGGCAGATGCTTGGCGCGCTGTCCGGCTGGCTGGACAAGGCACGCTCGCAGTTGTCGGCTGATGGGGGGGAGGCACTTCTGTCCGTTCGGCTTGCGCCGGACATGTTTCCGCTCGCCACGCAGATCCGTTTCGCCTGCGTGCAGGCCTATGAAGGAGTGTTCCGTCTCGGCGACGAGGCGTTTACGCCGATCGTCGCTACGCTGCTGAACGAAGGGCGCAACGCCGGGGAGCAGCCGGGGTCGCTCGCTGAAGCGCAAGACCGGATCGCCGAAACCATCGCGTTTCTCGATGGCGTCGATACGGCAGCGCTCGATGCCGCGGCCGGACGGGCGCTGGCGCACGGCTTGCCCAATGGAATGATATTCGACCTGACCGCCGAACAATACGCGCGGGACTGGACCTTGCCGCAGTTCTATTTCCACGTGATGATCGCCTACGCGATCCTGCGCAGCGCCGGCGTTGATCTCGGCAAGGCGGATTATGTCGCGCACATGTTCGCCTATCTGCGGCCAGGGACGGTGCCCGGACAATAACGCGGCGGGATGGCGGTGGGAAAAGGTGGTCGGGGAGATAGGATTCGAACCTACGACCCTCTGGTCCCAAACCAGATGCGCTACCAGGCTGCGCTACTCCCCGACACCGGGTTGCCCTTAGGGATGGCGGCCGGTGGACGCAAGCGGGAATGCCGCGTCCATTCCCGCGCGGCAGCGACCGGTGGGACCGCGCGCGGGTGGGGTGGTGGGCCCGGCAGGATTCGAACCCGCGACCTAGCCGTTATGAGCGGCCAGCTCTAACCGCTGAGCTACAGGCCCGACCCCGGTGGAGGCGTTAGAGGGGAGGCGCGGTCTTGGCAAGGCGGGCTTGGGCGGGGTGGAGCGCCCATCCTGTGCAAAGCCGGGATCAGCCGGCGGCGGCCGTGATCTCGCGAACCGTCGTGGGCCTGATCCCGCGCTGGGCGAGATAGGTCAGGACGGTGCGCCACCAGTCATAGAACTGCGCCAGATCGTCGGCGTCGCGGACATAGGGCGTGTAGCCGGGGCACAGCGACGGGCTGTGGAACGAGAATACCAGGATCGGCAAGCCATCGTCGATGGCGATGTCCACGCCTTTCAACGCCTCGTCCACGCTCACGCCTTCGGGCGTCAGTGGGATACGTTCCAGCATGCCCACGCGCGCGAGCAGGCCGCGCAGGCGCGGGACTCGCCACAGCATCGGGTAGAGCGTGCGGCCCTGCTTGCGCAACATGCCCCAGAACACCGTGGTCAGCGGCAGTTCCATCAGGTTCGCGGCGCGATCGATCCAGTAGGGCGTCAGGGGGTGATCGCGAAAGTTGGGGCCGCCGCCCGAGCTGTAATCGAACAGCGCGCGGACCGAGGTGTCGATGGCGATGCCGGCGTCCGCCAGGATGTGTGCGCTTTCAGTCCCCACGCCATAGCGCCCGGCGCGGTAGATGCGCGGCGTGGAACCCAACCCGGTTTCGATCGCATCGCGCAGCGTGTTGAACTTGGCCCGTTCCAGCTCGCGCGGAAGATTGCCCGAGAAGCTGTTGTGAACGCTGACGGTTTCCTCGAAGGGCGGGCTGACCCAGGGGTGGAGTTGTACCCCGGCTTCGGCCTTGCCTGCCGCGATCGGGCCACCCATCACCTCGGCCGCGCGCGGGTCGGTCGCGATGGGATAGTCGACCAGGTAGATCGGGTTGACGCCGAAGCTTTCGCAGAACGTCTGGAATTCGGCGATATGGGGCACGTGGTCCAGGCCGAACCCGGTGCGGCTGAACGGCTGGCCCCAGTCGAACTCTTCCTCGGTATCGACCGTGACGATGAAGCGCTGCCCGAAGTCGGCCGCAAAGCGGACCATGTCCGCCTCTGCCGGCAAGTCCAGGATCGTCTTCATGCCCACGCTTCCCCCCGAGGGAACCGGACTGCTTCAACCCGCGCCGGCAGCGGGCCCCCCCCGTTCGCTAAGTGCATGTTCGGGCTGGGTCAAGATGGGCAGGGTAACAATAATCTTGGACCCGCGCCGTTCCAGTCGTCCGCCCGCCGCGCGGGCTTCCGCCATGGCCAGGCGCAGCGCGAAGCCGTGGCCCAGCATTGCCGAAACGGGCTGGACGCCGCCGCGCCCCTGATCCGGTGCGAACAGCGTCTCGTCGTCGTGCAGCGCAAGCGAGGCGGTCAGCGGCAGGGCCAGCACCGCCGCGCCGTTTTCCTCGCTCAGCGTGGTGGCAAGCCGTTCGCCCGGCGCGGCGGAGGCGGCCAGGACCGAGAACACGCGCCAGATCATGCGCTCAAGCTCGATCTTCGCCACGCCCACGGGGACCGGCGCGTCCGGCCGGGCGTAACTCAGCCGTATCTGCCGGGAAACGGTTGCCGGCTCCAGTTGCTTCAGCAGCCGGCCGACCAGTTCGGCAAAATCGGTCTCGCCCGGTTCGCTTTCCAGCCTGCCACTTTCCAGCTTCACCAGCCGTTCGATTTCCTCGAACCCCGCCAGCATCCGGGCCGCGTCGGCGGCGATGCTGGCGGCCAGCCCCCGGTACTGGTGCGGGGTTTCGCCGAAAAGCTGTTGCTGGATCAGCTCGGCAAAGCCCTGGATCGCATTGATCGGCGTGCGCAGTTCGTGCAGCACCTGCCGTAGCCGATCGGCGCTGCCATCGGGCACATCGTCGTTGGCGGGGCGGCCGGACGCCGTATCCGCACCAGCGGCTTGAAGCGCGGCCGGCCGGCGCAGCAGCGCGTGATAGCCGGTGAAGCGCCCTCCATCCCCGGAAAACAGCGGCGCGGCGTCGATTCGCCAGGCCCCGGCGATCAGCGGCGAACCTGTCAGTTCCATCCGCCCCGCGATGATCGGCACATGCTTTTCCGCCGCGCGGACGGTGGCGGCGTCGCAGCGCGCCGGCGCGCCCGGTTCGGTCGTGAACGGACGAAAGCCCACCAGCATCGGGCCAAGCCCGGCGCCCGCTTGCAGCCCCGCCTCGACGATCCCGCCCGAGGCATCGCAGCGCAGGTCTATAGCGGTGATGCGGGGGGGCGCCGTAGCGCGCGCCTCGTCGCTGAAGGGCAGATGCGGCGCCGTGGGATCGGCCGGCCCTGCGGCGGCATCGCGGTTGCGGCGGAATGCCTCGATCCGTCGGACGATCGCGCCGATGCCTTCGTTGCGACCGGGCTGCCCGTCCGTTTCAGGGGATGGGGGCGGAGTGCGCGCCGCTGGTGTCAGGACGGCGATCCGTTCGCCGGCGGCCTCGTCGATCGGCCAAGCGCCGGACTCGCTGGTCTGCGCGGGCGCGGCGGGAAGCGCATGATAGCCATCGGGCTGCGGCAGGCCGAAATCGTCGATCCCCAGCCGCGCCAGCAGCGCTTCCACGTTCGCGCCCAGATCGCGCCGGTGGCGCAGAAATCCGCGCGCCTGTACGGGCAGCGTGGGGATCAGATCCAGCCAGGCCTGTTCGGGCAGGCGCGCCGATCCGATGGCGGCCAGCGCCACGCGGGGTTCCTGCGCGGCAAAGCGCGCGACCAGCGCGGCATCGGTCAGGCGGGTCTGGCGCAGCAGCGTGGAGCGTTCGTCCTCGTCGAGCAGGATGGCGAGCGAATCCAGGCGTTCCAGCGCGGAATCATGCCTCTTCGCGCCGCGCGCGTCCTCGCGCCGCAGCAGGTCCACCAGCTGCAGGAACTGCGTTCGCGCCGCCGTCGGCCCGGCCGCGACGGTACGCAGCACGGTATCAAGGCGGTCATCGACGATCATTCCTGCTCCGATTGGCCCCCCGCGGACCGGAGAACGGCCAGCTACAGCGTCAGACCCTAACAAATCGTGGCGGATCGGGAAGCGGCATCATCGACCGCGTTGCATTGTGGGACGATTGCGATATGAAACAATAAAATTATCACCCGCCCCTGGATTAGGTGTGGAAAATTACCGCACCTGGCATGGATTCATGTGGTGACGATCGGGATGCTATAGGCATGGCAACTTTGGATGCGATTGACCGCCGGCTTCTCGCCGAACTGCAGGATGAAGGCAGGGTAAC
The DNA here is from genome assembly GCF_003856955.1 of Novosphingobium sp. LASN5T. NCBI lineage: Bacteria > Pseudomonadati > Pseudomonadota > Alphaproteobacteria > Sphingomonadales > Sphingomonadaceae > Novosphingobium > Novosphingobium sp. LASN5T. The sequence goes on along the minus strand of NZ_RQSI01000002.1, from coordinate 32,088 downwards.
CAACGTCGAACTGGCGCAGCGCGTGGGCCTTACCGCCCCGCCGTGCCTGCGCCGGGTGCGTGCGCTGGAAGAGGCGGGGGTGATCCGCGGCTACCATGCCGATCTCGATGCGTCCAAGCTGGGTTTCTCGATCACCGTCTTCGCACTGGTCAGCCTCAAGAGCCAGGCCGAGGAATCGCTGCGCCAGTTCGAGGAGCATATGCGCGGCCTTGCCGAAGTGCGCGAATGCCACATGCTCAATGGCGAGATCGATTTCATTCTCAAGATCGTCAGCCGCGATCTGCAAAGCTTCCAGGAATTCCTCACCAGCAAGCTCACGCCCGCCCCCAACGTGGCGAGCGTGAAGACCTCGCTGACGATTCGCACCGCCAAGCAGCTCCCCGGCGTTCCGATGGACGAATAGGCTCCCTTCTCCCCGGGGGGAGGGGAAGCCTGAAGCTGGGCGGAGGAGCTTACCCCGCCACCACCTCGATCTGCGCGGTGTCGAGCGTGAACGAACCGTCCGGTTCGATCTCGAAATAGGCCGCCAATTCGCGCGATGCGCCCGCCTGCAACGATCGGATCGCCGCGCGATGCGGTTCGGGCGTGCGCATCCGCTCGACCCACGAGGGATAGTCCATGCGCAGCCGCCGTGTCTGCACCGCGCGCAGCAGGAAGCCGGCCGCGGTCAGCGCCTCGCCCCATTCGGTCACTGTATAGTCGCGGATATGCGAAGGGTCGCGCAGCAGTTCCACGGCCTGCAGATGTGTGTCGAGCGCGGCGGGGCCGGGGGAAACCACATCGATGAACACAGCGGTCGCGCCGGACTCCAGCACGCGGCGCGCCTCGCGCAGCCCGGCGTGGAAGTCCCGCCAGTGGTGGGCGGAAAAGCGGCAGCCCAGGAAGTCGAACGCGGCGTTGGCGAACGGCAGCGCTTCGGCCGGCGTGACACAGGTCTCAAGATTCGCCAGGCCACGTCGGCGCGCGGTTTCCGCCACGGCGGCCATCATGTCGGTCGACAGGTCCGCGGCGATGACCTTGTCAGCATGGCGCGCCAGCCGATAGGCGACATGACCGCCACCCGCGCCGAGATCGAGCGCGTGGCGCGGGCGTGCGTGTTCCGCCAGCGCTTCCAGCGCGTCGAGATCCTCGCCGGCGGCGTGGACGGGGCTTTGCACATAGGCGTCGGCGCGGGGACCGAACTGGTCCTGCACCAGATCATCGTGGGAACGGGTCATCTCTTGCTCTCCTTGTCCCGCAAGAATGCATGCATTTTACCCTGTTACAATGGATGCATTTATCCTGTTATAAAGTGACCCATGTTGAGCGAGGAACAACGCCGCCTGCTCGGACGGTTCATTCGGTCGCACCGCGAACGGGTCGCGCCGTCGGTGCCCACGCGGCGGCGGCGGACGCCGGGCTTGCGGCGCGAGGAACTGGCCGCACTGGCGGGAATCGGCGTGACGTGGTGCGCGTGGATCGAGCAGGGGCGCGACATTCGCGTTTCGCCGGAAGCGCTGGCCCGGCTGGCCACCGCGCTGGCGCTCACCCCGGCGGAACGCGGTTATCTGTTCGAATTGGCGGGCCGGCGCGATCCCGACGCGCCGCGCTCGCAGCCGATGCCGCAGGCGCCGCGATCGGTCCGCGCGCTGGTGGAGGCGCAGGCCCATCCAGCCTACGGGCTCGACAGGGTTTGGAACGCTTGCTGCTGGAACGCGGCTGCGGAGCATCTGTTCGGCGGCTGGCTGGGGCCGGGCAAGCAAAAGAACCTCCTGCGCTATGTGTTCACCGAATCGTCGGCACGCATCCTCCTGCCAGACTGGGAAGACCGCGCTGCTCGGCTGCTGGCCGAATTCCGCGCCGACTATGCCCGCGCTCTGGACGATGCGGCGATGGCGCAACTGGTGGCGGAGATGAAGGCGGAATCCGCGCTGTTCGGGCGACTATGGGATGCCCAGTCGGTCAGCGTGCGCGAAGGCGGGCAGCGCACGTTCCTCCATCCGCTCGACGGCCCGCTGGCTTACGAACAGCATACTTTTGTGCCGGCGGAGCGGATGGATTACAAGCTGGTGGTGCTGTTTCCGGGAACGGGCGGATAGCGGACCGCCGAAGCGCCTGCGACTTTGTCAAATCCGCCGGCTTCAGCCCGCCGCCGCCGCCTGTTCGTGGTGGCGGATCACTTCGTCGATGATGAAGCGCAGGAATTTTTCCGAGAATTCGGGATCGAGCTTGGCGTCTGTCGCCAGGGCACGCAGGCGCGCGATCTGGCGTTCCTCGCGCCCGGGATCACTGGCCGGCAGCTTCTTTTCCGCCTTGTACGCGCCGACCGCCTGGGTGATGCGGAACCGTTCGGCGAGAATGTGGATCATCGCCGCGTCGATGTTGTCGATGCTCTGGCGGAATCCTGCCAGCACCGGATCGTCGCTCATTCCCTCACCTCGTCGTTTGTCGGCTCAACCCACGCGGCGAAACCGCGTGGTTCGTGCGCTAACGCGCAACTTGCGTCTTGCCAAGCCGCCGCCCCTCGGCCAATCGGACGGCGATGACTGCAACCGTCCATACGCTTCCCCGCAAGGCGGAGCCTTCGCTCGCCCCGATGATGTCGCTGGTCGCCGAAGGCATGAACAGCGTCAACGCCGTGATCCTCGATCGGATGCAGTCGCGCATTCCGTTGATCCCGGCGCTGGCCGGCCACCTGATCGCGGGCGGAGGCAAGCGGATGCGCCCGATGCTCACGCTCGCCAGCGCGGCGCTGCTCGGGTACGGCGGGGCGCGGCATTTCAAGCTGGCGGCGGCGGTGGAGTTCATCCACACCGCCACGCTCCTGCACGACGATGTCGTCGACGGTTCAGACCTGCGGCGGGGCAAGAAGACCGCCAACATCGTGTTCGGCAATCCGGCGACGGTGCTGGTCGGGGATTTCCTGTTCAGCCGCTCGTTCGAACTGATGGTCGAGGACGGCTCGATCCGGGTCCTGCGCATCCTGTCCAACGCCTCGGCGGTGATCGCGGAGGGCGAGGTTGACCAGTTGACCGCACAGCGGCAGGTCGAAACCTCCGAGGAACGCTATCTCGCCATCATCAGCGCCAAGACGGCCGCGCTGTTCGCCGCCGCCTGCCGCATCGCCGCCGTGGTTGCCGAACGGCCCGAGGCGGACGAGCTGGCGCTCGAAGCCTATGGCCGCTACCTCGGCATCGCGTTCCAGTTGACCGACGACGCGATCGACTACGATTCCGACGCGGCCGAGATGGGCAAGGACCAGGGCGACGACTTCCGCGACGGCAAGATGACCCTGCCGGTGATCCTGGCCTATGCGCGCGGTTCGGACGAGGAGCGGGCGTTCTGGCGCGATGCGATTGCTGGCAACCGCACCGGCGATGCCGATCTGGCCCACGCGATCGCGCTGATCCGCAAGCATGACGCGGTGCTCGCCACGCGCGAACGCGCCCGGCACTATGCCCAGCGGGCGATCGACGCGATCGCCGCGTTTCCGGCAAGCGAGGCCAAGGCCGCGATGATCGAGGCGGCCGAGTTCGCGGTGGCGCGCCGGTTCTGACCGCGCGCCGTTCAGCGCGGTAGCAGGAACACCACATAGCCCCGGAAATGGGGATCGCGCGCCAGTGCGGGTGGGGCGCGCCATGCGCCGCCTTCCACCAGACCCAGCCGATAGGGGAAGGGCAGGCGCGCCAGCGAGCGGAGATAGGCTTCGTAGCCCGGCACCGTGCGCCGTCCCTGATAGGTTTGCAGCACCACGTCATCGACTACGCTGCCCAGCGCGGCCAGCGCCGCCGGATCGCCGCCCGCGCTCCAGTCCATCAGGCCGGTGATCGACAGTTTGTAGCGCCGGGGCAGCCGCCGCCGCGCTTCGGCGAGGAACGCGGCGTAGCGATCGAGCCCGCGCGTGCGCGCATCGAAATCGAGTTGCAGCCCGGCCAACCGGTTGCCCGCCGCCTGCCACCGGTCAAGATCGGCCAGCACCCGTCGCCAGACTGGTTCCTTCCAGTCCAGCCGTTCGAGCCGGACCACCAGCCAGATCTCGGCGTGGCGGACGTGCGGCACCGCCGGCCGCAGCGGCACGAACCGTGCGGGGCTGCCGGCGCGCACTTCGCCATCGAGCAGGTAGATCGTCCTGGCTTTGGCCAGCACCTCCGGCGCTTTCACGCCCGCCCACAGGAAAAAGGCATCGTGTTGCGCCGCGTCCACACGCCCGGGCGGCTGCCGCTCTTGCTCGGGCTGCTTGGCGCAACCGGCCAGCAGGCCACAGCATAGCAGCAGCGCGCCGAAAGCGCGGCCGATCGCGCGCGCCCTCACCAATAGACGCGCAGGCTGCGGGCCCATTGGCTGTTCGGGTATTCGCGCTTCAACTGGTCGAACCAGGCCTTGCGCTGGGCGATCGGAACCTCCTCGCCCCCGCAATCGCTGATGCCCGCCGGCGCGTAGCAGCGGATCGCGCGGTACAGTGCGTAGGAACGCTCGTCCGCCGCCGCCTGCCGGTTGGCGATGATCGCCGCGTAGATGGCGCTGCGCGTCAGCAACGCGCCGGCAAAGCGGCCGGGGCCGGAGGCCAGCGTGCCGTTGGCTTCCACAGGATCGAGCGTGGTGAAGCGATCGAACCCGTTCAGCCGCCAGAACTCGCCCAGGCACAGCCGTGCGCGGACATTGGCCGGATTCTGCGCGAGCTGCCCGGCGGTGGCGTCCAGTGCGGGGCAGGCCAGTTCGCCCGACCACTTGCCCTTGGTGAACACGCCGACCGGCACCGTGTCCCCCGTGCCGAAGTCCCAGATCGAAAGCTCGTTGCCCGCATCCGCCGGCACCAGCGCGCGATCGCGGCCGAAATCGGCATAGTGGCCTTGCGCCAGATCCTTGTGCAGCAGCGTGAACAGCGCGATCTGGCGCGGATGCGGGGCCGATGCCGGATCGGCGGCGAAGCGGCGCAGGAGATCGGCGCCGGCCAGCCGCATCAGCAGCAGTTCGCGGATGCGATCGTCGCGCACGGGCGAGTTCGCATCGAACACCGCCTCGAACCGGCCTGCCTTCTGCCAGGCCAACGCCAGCGCCAGTTCGGCCAGCGGACGCTGATAGGGATCGGACGCCGCGCCGATCAGCGCCTGCCAGTAACCCGTCTCGCCATTGCCACCCGCCAGCGCCATGCCCCGCAGCATCCGCGCGCTGAACGCCAGCGGCACGCTGGCCGGCTGCTGCGCGCGATCGGGCAGCAGCGCCGCAGCTTTGGCATTGTCCTTCGCGATGTAGAAGGCATGGGCGGCCTGGAGATAAGTGTAGAGATCGGGGCGCGCGGCAAAGCGCCCCTTCTGGGCCGTCAGCGCGGCGGCGCTCAGCGGCGGTTGCTCCTCGCCGTCAAATTGCCGCATCCGCATGAGATCGATCACGGCCAGCAGCATCGGGCTGTCGACTGCCACTTCCGCGTTTTTCTGGAGGATGAGCTTGTTGTCGATTTCCTGGATCAATGTCGCCAGTTCCGGGCTGTCCGGCGGGAGCGCCTGGAGCAGCCGTTCGTATTCGCGGCCAAGCCCCGCCAGATCGCCCGATAGCCACAGCGCGCGCCGGTCGAGACCCCGTGCCGAATCCGCATAGCGGCCTTTGGGATAGCGCTTGAGATAGGCGGCGATGGCGGCGCGGGCGCGCTGGAGCGCGGGCTTGTCCACCTTCTCCGGCCCGGTGAAGTCGCCATATTCGTCAAAGCTGGCGGCCTGCGCCGCGTTCAGTTCCACGCGCAGCGCCATATAGGCCGCCGCTTCAGCGAGCCACAGATCGCGCGCGCCGGCCAGTGCGGCGAACCCGTCGCGCGCCTTGTCCCACTGACCGACGTAGAAGGCGGTGGCCGCGTCGAGATATCCGGCAAATTCGCGCCCCGATGCGCTGGAGACCTGCCCGCGCCAGGCCGTGTCGAGCGCAGCGTCGGCATGATCGCTGATCTCGGAGCACTTTTCCGCCAGGGTTGCGCGCGCGCCGCGCAGCGCTGTGCGCTCGCCTTCCGGAATGCCCTTGGCGGCGGCGAGAGCGGCCTCGAAAGCCGTCTGCCCGGACGCCGCGCTGTTGCAACGGGAATTGAGCGGCTGATCCTCCGAAGCGGCCTCTTCCGCTCCGCTGCGCCCCGCGTACGTGTCGCGCAAGGTGTGCCAGCCGAAGAAGCTGTGACCGAAGCCGCGCTCCTCCCAAGTGGGCTTGGCATAGGCGATGGCCTTGCCCGCCGGTGCTGTCCGGCGCAACAGGAACAGGTTGACGCGCGTATCGTTGCCCGGCGCCAGCAAGGCGCGGTTGCCGCAGCTGAAACCGCTATCGGAAAGCGCCCAGACCGGATCGCACGAATAGTCCGAACTGGCGCCGGCCGGCCCCGCACCCGCCAGCAGAGCCAACCCCGCCACCCCGGCCCAGATCGCGATCCGCCTCTTGCCACGCATGTCCACACTCCCCAGTAGCGGTTGCGAGAGTAGGGGATTCGGCGGAACAAGGCAAAGCGGCAAGGCAGCCCAATGGATCGTCGGGGGCATCATCATGCAGCCAATCGCCACCAGTTTCGCCGCGTTTCCACGCCGGAATGAAGGGAGGCAAGAAATTGCGCAAAACCCATTGCGTTCCCGGCGCGCCCTCTGTAAACGGCGCCCCTGCCCTCGGGGTAGGCCGCTTTAGCTCAGCCGGTAGAGCACATCATTCGTAATGATGGGGTCAGGTGTTCGAGTCACCTAAGCGGCACCATTTCGGTCCAAAAGCCCGAGTCCCTAGCACCGCCGCCTCTACGCCAGAGACGGCGGTGAGGGTGCGCAGCAACTCGGTGCGCGTGCCGCAGATTCGCACATCCGTCTTGCTGTGGACCTCGACCCGCTGGGCCACCGCCCGAATATGGTTTCGCGCATAGGAGCCATCGTCGTGGCGGAGCTTGCGTTTGGCGACCAGCGCGAAGGCGTGAAGGCTCTCGACCGTGATCTCCGGGCTGATCCGCTCAATGTGTGCGACCGCGCGCTCGGCATCGCCTCTGGCCTGGTCGCGGATGGTGGTCAGCTCGGCAATCCGCGCCTTGAGCGACGGATCGCCCATATCGACCAATCCATTCTCGATCGCTTCATAGAGCCGGGAAAGCTTGGTCTCGACCTCAGTCGCGCGCCGTTCCATCTCGGCGACGTGCTGGCGGCGCTCGGTCACCCATTCGTCGCGTCGGGCAATAAGCTGGTCCATCAGCACTTCAAGGCGCGCGGGATCGAGCAGCCGCTTCTCCAGGTGCTCGATCACCGCCTCGTTCAGCCGATCCATCGGAAGCGAGACGCCGGGGCATCCCGTCTTCCCTTTCGTCGCCTTGGTCGCGCAGGTGTAGTAGCGATACTCCTGCCCACTCCGGCTGGTGCCGGTGCGCAGCGTCATCGCGCCACCGCAACAGGCGCAGAAGCAGATGCCCGTCAAGAGCGTCGATCCGCCCACCGCCCGCGGCGGCATCATCTTCGGGCTGCGCGCTTTCAAGGATCGCTGCACGGCCTCGAACTCCGCCACCGTTATGATCGGCGGCACCTCCATGATGGCGTGCTCGGTCTCCGGCTTCGCGCGCCCCTTCTTCACGTCATAGGTGTTGAAGCGGTGCTCGCCGATATAGGTGGTCCGCGTCAGCACCTGATGGACCATGCCCTTGCCCCACCGACCGCCATAGCGCGTGCGGATATTATTCTCATTGAGCCAGCACGCGATCGCCATGACCCCGATCGGCCCGCGCCCATCCGCGCCTTCCAGCGCCAGCCGGAAAATGCGGCGCACCGTTTCGGCGTGGAGCGGATCGATCTCCAGCTTTTTCTTGATCTTCGCGCCGCGCTGCTCGGCCGCGACCGCGCGATAGCCGATCGGAGGACGGGCGCCATTCCAGAAACCCTGCCGGGCGTTTTCGTTCATCGCGCGCAGCGTATGCTTGCCGTTCTCCTTCGACTGATATTCGTCGAACAGCGTCATGATTTTCCGCATCATCTCGCTCATCGGATCATCGCCGAGAATCTGCGTGATGGAGACGAGCTGCACGCCGTTCTTCGCCAGCTTGCGGAGGTAGAACTCGAACTGGAATTGATCGCGGAAAAAGCGCGAGAAGCTATGGACCACGATCACGTCGAAGGGCGACGGCCTTTCCAGCGCCGCGTCGATCATTTCCTGGAAGGCGGGACGGCGATCGTCTGTGCCCGAAACCCCCGGCTCGACAAACTCGGCCGCGACTTCCCAGCCGTTCGAGTGGCAATAGCTCGACGTCTGGCGGCGCTGGTCCGGGATCGACAGATCGCTCTCGGCCGAACGCGGCGACGAGACGCGCAGGTAGAGCGCGGCCCGCAGCGCCGGTTGCACGGCTCCGGTTTCCGAGGGGGCGAGAGCAGCGTTCGTCATCGTTCGACCAATCTTTGAATAGTGTGCATCGGCAGCACGAGGCGTTGGGAATCTGGCAGGCGCACGAAGCCATTGCCTTCGTAGAAGGCTGCCGCGCGATCATTGATGGCGTCCACGACGAGTATCGACGAGCCAGCTGTCGCGGCCGTCGCCCAGACGCGCTCGACGGCATCGGCGATCAGGATCGCCCCAAGGCGTTCGCCCTGCCTCGCTTGCGACACCGCGAGCTGGCCGATCAGCGTCGCGGCGACGAGCGGGTAACGCGGGACATGCTTTCGCGCCGCTGCCGGAATGTCGCCCTGCGCGATGTTGGCCTGACTAAGCGTGTAATAGCCGAGAACCACGCCGGGATTTGCACGCTCGGCGAGAACGAACACACCAGCCGAGCGGCGGCGCATGTCCTGGCCCGCCTGCCTCCGCAAATATCGATCGAGACTGTCGATGCCGCAGGAAAATCCCTCGCGGTCGTGATGCGGCCCCAGCGGCTCGACCTGCAAATCCGCATGCGCCGTCATGATCAGGACGCAACCCGGCGCCGGTGCTCCTGGAGAGCGCGGATCAGCCGCTCGCTGGGCTCGGGCGGATTGATGAGCGCATCGAAGAACGCCGCGCGGTCGCGATCCGACAGCACGAGCGTTTCATGCTCGGCGATCGTTCGCCGCGCCGTGTCGGCTAGCGCTGTCACGCAAAAGTCGCTGACCTTGCGCCGCGTGAGGTGAGCTGCCCGCTCGATCAAATCCTTCGTTTCTTCGTCAATACGGAAGCCGAGCCGCTCGACGCGATTGGCTCTGGCGGACTCCGCTACGGCTTGTTTGCGCGGCATGGGACCGACTCCTGACTTATCCATTTCCGCTACAATGTACGTCACTTTGACGAACATTTCAACCCCTTTCCATTGGCCGTTTTAGGGGAGCGGCCCGAACAGGGCGTCCAGCTCCTCACGAAAAGCGCCTTCGATGACGCGCAACTCGGCATCGCCGATGGGAACCTGCTCGGGCCAGTCGTCGGTAACGACGATCGGCGCGCTGGCGGCATTCTTGCGCGCCGACGCGCGCGTCGGCTGCGGCTGCATGTAATCGTGCAGGTCTTCCAGCCCTTCCGACCAGCCGCGGGGTGCGCGGCGGCGACGTTTGCGAGAGAGTCCCATATTGCTCAAGCTGCCGCGCATCTCTCGGGAATCCAGCAAAATCGCCCTCGGGCGCATACATGCCGGACCCGTAGCAACGGCGGCGGGATTCGGCGCACGGCGGCGCAAGGCGGAAATAGCGAAGTGTAGCGTAGCAAAGATAAGTGCTCACGGCGGGATCGTGGATGCCGTGTGCAGCCCGGTTTGCTATCCTCCCGCGCATGGACTCGCGGACGGACACCGACACCGACACCGACAGAATCGACGAGGCGGTGCTTGCCCTGCTATGGCTCAACCTCAGCACCACCGGCACGGCCTGGAAAGGCTTCGACTGGAGCGCGATGGATCGACTGCACGAACGCGGGCTGATCTCCGATCCTGCGCGCAAGGCAAAGTCGGTGCATCTGACCGACGACGGCATGGCCGAAGCCGAGCGCCTATTCACCGCGCTGTTCGCTCGCCCGTGAATCCTGCCACGCCGACGCGAAAGCCATAACCCAGCCATCGCTGCTGGGTCCGCTGAAATACCGGGTGCAGCATTGTCTCCCGTCCTGCCTGCCCGACCGACCCTCGCGGCCTCCCTCGTGGCTTGATCTGATCGTGTCCACCTGGCGGCGCAACGGCGCCGGGCAGCTTTTTTCCGCCGCCTTCGGCTTTGCAGCGCGAAGCAAAAAAGCGGCCCTTTGGCCGTCCATAGGCCGCAAGCGGTGCGCAGCCGAACGTCCCCGATCTTCGACACGCCACGAGGCCGCGAAGGGCGCGGTCCCGAGTCAAGAAAGGACTGACGACATGATCTGCGGAAACTTCAAAGCGACCGATCGCGGCTTTCACGGCGAAATCCGCTTTTTCGGTCTCAGCGAGAAGGTGGAAATCCTTCGGATCGGCGACAAGGCAAGCGACAAGTCGCCCGACTATCGCATCGTTGCCGCCGACGATGAACGCGTGGAATTCGGTGTGGGCTGGCTCAAGGCCACCAAGGACCAGAAGCCCTACGCTTCGCTCAAACTCAATCCGGTCCTGGCGCCGGACGTTCATCTCCGGCTTGTCTCGACCGAGACAACGGGCAAGTTCGAGCTGAAGGTCGACTGACCGCGGAAGCGTCCCGCCAGCAATGGCGGGGCGCTTCCAGTTTTCCATAAAGGATCTGCGCCGTGCGAAACCGCACCAGCCATTGCATCGGCCTGCCACCGGACGATGCCATACTCGCTACAGGCGCCCGCCCAGCCAGATAACGGTAAGCCCAGGACTCCGCATCCTGGTCGACGGAGGCATCCATGCGCGCAAAGTGCAGGGGAAGCGTCCCACTTCTGCCCCCATTCCTACCTTGCCCGGCGTGTTTTCCACTATGGCCCTAGCCTTGCCGATCCCGCTTTGCCCGAAAATCCGTTCATCTCCCTCCCGGGCTGGTTGCTGATTAGCGCATCTGGCTTTGCCGGGCGCCTCATGCGGGAAGTGGCATAGCCACCAAGCAGAAAACCGGCGCCAGCGCCTACGGTTTCCGCAAGCGGACCCTCCGTTTTTCAGCTTGCCCGCGTCGCCCGCCAAAGCCTGCCTGATGCATCAGCAACGCCAGCACACAGGAGGCAGACATGAAAAAGGATTGGGCAAAGATTCGCAGGATCAACAAGGCCAGGGCCGACCGGAAGATGGCCGCCGAGCAGGCCAAGCCGGAATGGGAACGGAAGTGGGAAGCGCGCGAACTGGCACGCGCCCACGGATACATCCCCTACCTCAGCGATGAGGTTGCAGCCTACCGCGACCTGTAAGGCGGACAGCACCCGATGGCGCCCCACGCCATCGGGTTTTTTTGTGCCTCGCAGGATAGCGGTCTGGGGGGATCGAGCAGGGATCGGCCTGAAGGCCGCGCCGGTAATCCCGGCTGTCATTTGCTTTTCGCGCCGCCAAGGCGGCGCGATCGTTGCTAAGGACGTAGTCCTCGCGCCGGTCAAGGTAAGTGGAACCGTCCGGGGCGGTATCCCCACCTTCCGCGCTTCGCTTGTGCAGGCGGGTGATTCCCCTCCGCCCCGGCCGCCCTTGCCCCGTTGCTACCCTTGGCTCGCCGCCGGGCAGAAGTTCAGGCGCGGCATTCCGCTTCGCTGAACTTCAGAACCAAAGGATTTGAGATATGACCAGCAAGGCACAGGCTCCCCGCGATGTGATCTTCAACGGTGATTGCATTGAAGTGATGCAGGCTTTCGATAGCGGCACGGTGGATTTCATCCTGACCGATCCGCCCTATGTGACCCGCTACCGGGACCGCCAGGGGCGCAAGGTCGCCAATGACGATAACGGCCGGTGGCTGCGTCCGGCGTTTCGGGAAATGCACCGCGTCTTGAAGGATGGCGGCTTTGCGGTTTCCTTCTATGGCTGGAACAAAGTCGATTTGTTCATGGATGCATGGAAGGCGGCAGGCTTCCGCATCGTCGGCCATCTTGTTTTCCGCAAGCGTTATGCGTCATCGGCCCGCTTCCTTCGCTATGAACATGAGCAAGCCTATTTGTTGGCAAAGGGCAATCCCGTCCGTCCGACACGGCCTATCCCCGATGTGCTCGATTTTCCTTACAGCGGGAACCGCCTGCACCCCACGCAGAAGCCGGTTGAAGCACTGGCGCCATTGATCGAGGCTTTCACGCAGCCGGGCGACCTTGTCCTGGACCCATTCAGCGGTAGCGGTTCGACCCTTGCGGCAGCCCAGCAACTCGGGCGCGACTGGACCGGCATAGAACTGGACAACGGCCACTATCACACCGCCAGCAAGCGGCTTGCCGCGCGGCAGCATCGCCGGGCGGCCGCATAGGTCGCCACCCTTTCCCATCATTCGCGCCCGTCCCTGCGGCGGGCGCCACCCTCACAAGGAATTATATCATGCGCTGGATTATCACATCCGATCATATGGGCACTTCCCTTGCCGGGGTCGGTGAAGATGCCGAAGGAAGCATCGCCTATGCCGGCACGAACGAGGGCGACAGTTTGCCGATGGAGTTTCGACTCTATGACGCGCGCCATAAGCTTTGCTTTGAAGGGCGTTGCGGCGACATTGACGCCGATTGGTGGCACGGCTTTGAGCCGCTGATTTGGACCTGGAACGCATTTCGCTGCCGGCGGCTGACCTACCGCCGTGTTGACCGAAGCTGGAAAGAACAGCCGTTCTTGCCTTTCTCGGGCCGATATTGAGAACCGACAACCGACAACCGACAACCGGCTGCAGGTCCTGCCCGGAGCAGCGGCGGCCGCGCGGCCCATAGGTCCGCGCGGCCGTCATGGCGCGCGCTCGCCGGGCATCGCCCGGCTCGCAAGAGACAGTAGCCAGAACGGCGTCCCCGTCCTAAGAAAGACGTGGGCCGCTACGCGGCGGCCTGGGGCGTGGAAACCCCTGAATATCCGGTTGGGCGTCGGCCGTGACGGCGCCGCTATCCTTGACCACATGGTCGGGGAGCCTGTGACGTATACAACAGGCTTCCGGGCTAAAGGTCACAGGGACCGAGATATTCCGGTTTTCCAACTCCCCGATCAGGGTCAGGAGCGAAGTTTGCGGGGGCGCACCGCAGACGAACCGCTGCTGACCTGGAACCCGACCATTGCGGACGACGCGCGAAGCCATGCCCGCCGTGCGTATAGAATCGTCTCCGTTTCGGTCTAAAAGGTTAACGGGACTGGAGGAACGGGGGCGTTATGACCGGCAAGCATTTCAAGGATCGCGCGCCCGACGCGCCGCGGCTCACCGCCTATGACGAGGATCACCTCGCCGACTATATCCGCCTGCTCGATACCGACGACGAGGGCGCCGACTGGCGCGACGCGGCGGCGCATATCTTCGGGATCGATCCGGCCGCGGAACCCGAACGCGCCCGCGCGATGCATGAGAGCCATCTCGCCCGCGCGCGCTGGATGACCGAAGTGGGCTACGCATATCTGCTCGGCCCGCGCGCCATCGAATAAGTTAACATTCAGACCGAAATGGATTTTTCCGGTCGTGGATTCCGATGCGCGGCCGGCATCGCCTGGCGCGGCCTTCGCGCTGTCGGGATGCAGTGCTTCTCCCGATCCTCGGCGGTCCAGACTCCGCACAATGAGCGGCTGGAGAGGATGATCCCATGCCAATGACGCCCGAAGGGCGCGCGCGGCGTGCCGGCAATGCGCCGGACACGCCGGGCCGGGCCGAATTCGCCGCCGCGTTCCTGCAACGCAACCGCCAGTATCGCGCAGAGCGGGCGCGACTGAACCCGAACGCCCCGGCCAGCGAGCGAACGACGCTCGCCCGCCGCTGGGGGTTGTCCTTTCGCCTATCTGCCTGATGAGCTGTCGGGCACGGTGATCTGGCGGCCGGAACTCACCGCCGTCACCGTGATCCTCGACGCTGCGCCGGAAGGATATACCGGCGCCAAGGCGGTCGATCCGCTGGCGCTGGGCGCGCTGCTCGCCGACCAGGCCGGAATCGACGGCCGGCATGTCGTCGTCGCTGACGCGGCCGGCGAGCATCGGCTGTGGCTGCGCGATCCGACGCCCGGCCGGCCGCTCGCCGCGATCGTCCCGCTCGACAAGGACTTCATCAAGCGCATCCTCAGCCTGCTGCGTTTCCATCGACTCATGTCGGGCAAGCGAACCGGCCCATTGCCGCGCGGATGGCCGCTCACCCCGATCCGCGCGGCCCGGCTCGAGCTGATGCTTCGCGCGCTCGATCTGCGCCTCGCCGGGGCGACATACCGCCAAATCGCGATCGCGCTCGGCAGGGACGAGGCCGCGCATCTCTCGGCATCCGATTTCAAGAATTCGGACGCCCGGTCCTTCGCTTATCGCCTGGTGCGCGACGCCACCGCCATGATGAAGGGCGACTACCGCAAGCTGCTGCGCTTCCGCTGATAGCGCCCGCCGCATGACAGCGGCCGGGGGGTGGTCACATCGGCGCAGCTGCGAATCTTCGTTCCCCACCCTGCCGTGAGCACTTCGCCATGATCGCCTCCTGCCACCCCGCCTCGCAGGAGACGCCCCTTGTCCCGACCGCCCGTGACCCTTCCGCCCCGCTACCTGCGGACCCCCGAGGCGGCGCGCTTCCTTGGCCTTTCCGGCCGCACGCTTGAGAAGCACCGCTATTTCGGGAGCGGCCCGGCCTATCGCCGGATCGGCGGACGGGTGGTCTATTCGGTCGACGACCTGCGCGCCTGGGCCGACCTCGGCACCAAATATTCCACGTCCGACCCCGGCCAGAACGATCTCATGCCGCAGCGGGATGCGGCGATCACGCAGAGCCGCCGATGATGCCGCGCACCGCCTCCCGTTCCGGCGAGCGCGCCCAACTCGCGCTGTTCCCCTCGCTCGGGCGCGATATCGCGCCGCGCGATGCCCAGGACCTCATGGCCTGGCCGTTCTTCAGCCTCGCCAAGCGCAGGCGGGTGACGCCGATCGATTTCCGCATGGGCGCGACCTGGATATCGGTCGAGGCCGTGCCCGAACATGGCATGGCGACCATATGGGACGCCGACGTGCTGATATGGGCGGCGAGCCAGATCGTCGCCGCGCGCGACGCGGGGCTGCCGACCTCGCGCCTGATGGCGACGACGCCGCACGAAATCCTCACATTCACCGGACGAGGCACCGGCAAGGATCATTATGACCGGCTGAAGGCCGCGCTCGACCGGCTGCAATCCACCACGGTCGCCACCTCGATCCGCCAGCAGCACCAGCGGCGACGCCATCGCTTCTCGTGGATCAACGAGTGGCAGGAACGGCTCGACGGCGACGGCCGTCCGCTTGGACTGGAGCTGATCCTGCCGGACTGGTTCTATGCCGGCGTCGTCGACCGCACGTTCGTGCTCACCATCGACCGGGCCTATTTCGACCTAACGGGCGGGCTGGAACGCTGGCTCTACCGGATCGTGCGCAAGCATGGCGGCCAGCAGGAAGGCGGCTGGAGCTTCGACGTCCCGCACCTTCACCTGAAATCCGGCGCGCTCTCGCCCTTGAAGCAGTTCGCGTTCGAGCTGCGCGCCATCGTGCAGCGCCAGTCGCTGCCGGGCTACGCGCTGGCGATCGAGCGGGCGTTCGGCCGCGAGCGGCTGACCTTCGCGCCCGTGCCCGCCGATCCGTTCGAGAAGGCGGCGCGGGTCATGGGGCTGGCTGTGGATAACCGGCCATGAGACTCGGCCTATTGAAAACCGCCGGACTCGGCCGATTAAAAACCGCTGACTCGGCCTATAAAAAACCGGACCTCCGCACAAGCTTCTGGAATCGCTCGCGGAATCGGCTCTCTTCTAACTATGCTAACAGTAAAGAATACTTCGTATTCTTTCTAACGCGCTTTGGTGCTGTGGATAATTCGCGAGACGACGCGAAGTATCGGGCAGTAAATCCGCCGTCTCCCCTACGCTATACTACTACGCCTTTTGCGTGCGGCGATCAATCCCGGCACCGTGTTACGCGGCGCGGGCCGGAACCGCGGCCATGATCGCCGCCCAGCACTTCGGCAGCATCTCGGGCGGCAAGGACAGCCAGGCCGTCCTTTGCCGGATGGTCGAGCGGATCGAGCGCAGGGGGCTTGCCGCGTTCGGCAACCGCGCGCCGCGGTTCCTCTCGGCAGACAACGGCCACGAGAACCCGATCACGCTCGACCACATCGCGTATCTCGACGGCTGGCTGCGACAACGCACCGGCCTGTGTATCGAGACGGTCTCGGCGAACGACGTGCCGGGGCTCACAGACGCGGCGGCCTTCGCCCGCAAGCGCGCGATGCTGCGCGAGGAATGGTCGAAGGAGAAGCGGCGGACCCGCCATAAGGGCGCGTGCAACCAGCGCCGGGCCGCGTGGCAGGCAGGCAGGCTCACGAAAGGCCAATGGCTCGCCGCGTGCGAATGTCCCGTCCTGGTCTCGCCCCCGGTTCCCGATCATCTGATCGACCGCGCGCTCGAGCTGCTGCATCCCACCGGCATCCCGTTCCTCGACATGGCGATGCTGCACGGCCGGTTTCCCGGCACCAAAACGCGCTTCTGCACCGACGAGACCAAACTGATCCCGATGATGCATCGCAAGCGTCCGCTGCTCGATGCGGGGATCTCGGTCATCGACTGGATCGGCGAGCGCGCCGACGAAAGCCCGGCGCGGGCGAAGAAGCCGCCGATCCAGTCGGTGCGGCATCCCTCCGGCGCCCGCAAGGTGCTCTACCGGCCCATCTTTCGCTGGTCGGCGGCCGACGCCTTCGCCATCTCCGAGCGCCACGGACTCCGGCATAACCCGCTCTACACGATGGGGATGAGCCGGGTCGGCTGCTCGACCTGCATCATGGTTAGGAAGCGCGAACTGCGCGCCTGGGCCATGCGGTTTCCCGCGGAAGTCGATCGCGTGCGGGAGTGGGAACGGCTGGTCAGCCTCGTTTCGCGGCGCACCGCGATATCGGGAGCGCCGGCATCCCTGCTGCCCGCGCCGACCGTGCCCGGCGATCCCGCCGATCATGGACGTGCGACGATCGACAGGGCGATCGCGTGGTCGCGCACCAGCCGGGGCGGCCGCAACTACGACCTGTTCCTCGCGCAGGAGCAGCGCGACGCCGATGAGCACGGCCTGCTCTGCGACAGCGAATACGGGCTTTGCGAATGATGCGCGCGCTCGACCTGTTCAGCGCCGCGGCGGGCGGCTGGTCGCTCGGCCTGCACCGCGCCGGATTCGTCACCGTCGCCGCCTGCGAGATCGTCGAATGGCGCCGCATCCTCTACGCGGAGAACAATCCCCATGTCAGACTCTACGCGGATGTCCGGTCCCTCACGGCAGCTCGACTTGTTTCTGAACTTGGATTCCTGCCCGACATCATCGTCGGTTCGCCGCCGTGCCAGGACATCTCCAGCGCCAACACCAAAGGCAGGGGGATCGAAGGCGAACGGTCGGGCCTCTACCTCGAAGCCGTCCGGCTGGTCGGAGAGTGCCGCCCTCGCTGGTTCGCTTTTGAGAACAGCGCTAATCTGCGAACTCGCGGCGCTGACCGGCTGCTCCTTCTCCTGGAAACGCTCGGCTACGCCTGCGAACCGTGGGTGGTGGCTGCTGAAAATGTCGGCGCCAACCATGTCCGCAAGCGGTCCTGGCTTATCGGCTACGACCCAGGCCAGCTTGCCGACGCCGGTATCGCAATCCCAGCAAGGCGGCATCCGGCTGGAGGGTGGATCGGGCGCACGGACGGCCCTCAAGGAATCGGGTCTGTTCGACCTGTTTCGCGAGAACAGGCTGCCGACGCCGATGGCGACGGACGGGATGAGGGACGGCGCGGGCGGCGGCGCAGGATCGACATATCCGCTTCGCATGATCCTCGCGACGCCGCGCAAATCGGATGCGGACAAGGGCGGCCGGGGCGATGTGCTCAGCCAGTTGCAGGGCCATGCGAGCCGGCACGCGGGCATGATGCCGACGCCTGTCAAACCGAACGGCGGACGGAGATTGAGCCGGCAGGAGATCGAAACGGGACGCCGGGCGAACGGCGCGAAGGCGCAGATCGACACGCCGAACCTGTTGCGCCACGCGGCGGAAATCCTCCCCACCCCGACGAAGCGCGACAGCCGGATGGACGGCTGGAGTCCGGCCTACGATCGGCGGAAATCGCCGACGATGGACGCGGTGATGGACGGCGCGATGACGGATCGCGCGCCGGACAAATGGGCGGGCGCCCGCGCGCTGGCGGCGATGCTGCGGAGCCGTGGGCTGACTGGAACGGCGGCCTTGCCCATCACCTACGGCTGGATGATGGGCTTTCCGCCTGGGTGGCTGGCACGCGCGTTGCGATCGGCGCTGGAAAGCGGACGGCTGCGGCCAGCCTGATCGTCGAGGCGTTCGGCGACGCCGTTCTCCCGCAAATCCCCGAAGCCATCGGCCGCGCCATCCTGCGCACCGAAGCCGCGCTCGACGTCGTGCTCGGGCGAACCTCCCCCGACATCACCGGAGACGAACGATGAGCGATCCCGCGCATCCGCAGCGCATAGACTTCAGCGGGTTCGAAGCCGCGCTGCGCCGCCGCGCGGCGGAGCAGGCGCAGGCCGCCCGAACGCCGACAGAACCAACGGCGCTGGCATCGCGATCGCGGCTGACCGAAGTCGAACTGACCTGGATCGAAAAGAAGCTGGAGCACTGGATACGCTTCGGCCGCGTCGCGCAGGAACGCATCGTCACACGCCGGACGCGCGTCATGAGCTTCCGGCCGGGCGCGGTGTTTGCCTTCGTCCGCTGGACCGCCAACGACTATGGCACGATCGCCTCGCGCATCGACGTGGTGCGCGCGGTCACGCCGGGCGAGCCTTATACGACGCTGCCGTTCGTGCGGCCGGGCGGCGAAATCCTCCTGCACATCGAGAGCTGGCCCAAGGTCCAGCAGGTGCTCGCCGCGATCGACGCGGTGGAGACGGCGGGCGTCGATCCCTGCGACGCGGCGCCCGAGCACTGGCGCCACGTCCACAACCGCATCGCCGCGGGACACCAGCCGCGCCCTTACACGCTGGAGCGGCATCGCGCCTGGCTTCGCCGCAAGGAGATCGAAGGGTGACGCGCCGCCGCTACGTCATGGCGACGGCCACCGCCGCGTCCGCCTTCGCCGCGGCGTTCGTCGCGATCGCCGTCGCCGATCCTTTCCCGCGCGTGATCTGGAACGCCAGCGCCAGCGCGCCGATCGGGCTCTACCGCATCCATCCCGACCGCGATCCCGCTATCGGTGTGCTGGTCGCCGTCACGCCGCCCAAGCGGCTTTCCCGCTGGCTTTCGGCGCGCGGCTATCTGCCCGAGGGCGTGCCGCTGCTGAAGCATGTCGCCGCGAAAGCCGGGCAGCGCGTGTGCCGCATCGGCGCCGTGGTGAGCGTCGATAGCCAGTCCGTCGCCAGCGCCCGCGCGCGTGACGGCCGGGGCCGCCCGCTGCCGGTCTGGCGGGGCTGCCGCACACTGCAACCGGGCGAACTGCTGCTGCTCAACCCGTCCGTCCCCGACAGCCTCGACGGCCGCTATTTCGGCCCGCTGCCGGCGTCCGCCGTCATCGGCCGCGCGACGCCGCTGCATCTGCGCGCGCCGTCGCAATCGCCTTCCACCCCCGAAGCCAAGGAGATTGGCCATGCCGACGAATATCTTTGAACCCACCGCCAATGGCTATGCCGGGCGCGCCCGGTATTTCGGTGTCGACGAGCAGATCGTGCTGGTCGCGATCGATCCGGGCGACGCCGAGAACGCGCCCGATTACCGCGTCCACCTCGACGACGAGGACGGCCCGGAAGTCGGCGGCGCATGGAAACGGGTCGGCGAACGCGCGGGCAATTACATCGCGCTGGAGATCGACAGCCCGCTCTTCGGGGCGCCGTTCCGGCCGGTTCTGTTCCGCGCCGACGACGATGGCCGGACGTTCCGGCTGTCATGGAAGCGCCCCCGGCCGCGCGACGACCGGAGCTGATCGGTGGCTGTTTCGATCATCATCCCTTTGTTCGCGGAAAAGCCGCATCCCTCCGTCCCGCTCGGTCGCAGGCTGACCGGCGCGCGCAGCGAAGGTCAAGAGTCTGCCCCGGACTTGATCCGGGGGCGGCCCACGGCCGGCGCATCGCGCGCACCCTTTACCGCAGCGAGCACGCTGGCAGGCTGGCGTAAGAGCGGGGGCGGATTGGCCGTCCTGCTCGCGGCCCTGCTGCTGTCGTCCGGCATCGGGCCGAACGCTGTGCGGGCACAGGACACGCCGGCCGAACGCACGGCAGCCAGCCATCCCTATGCCGTTCACGTCGCCGACGCCGCGCGGCGCTTCGGCATCCCGGAAAGCTGGATATGGGCGGTGATGCGCGTCGAGAGCAACGGCGATGTCCGCGCGGTCTCGACGGCCGGGGCGATGGGCCTCATGCAGATCATGCCCGGCACCTGGGCGAGCTTGCGCGCGCGCCACGGGCTGGGACGCGATCCCTATGATGTGCGCGACAACATCATGGCGGGCGCGGCTTACCTGCGCGCGATGCACGACCGCTACGGCAACGCGATGGCAATGCTGGCGGCCTATAATGCGGGGCCGGGCCGCTACGACGAATATCTATCGCGCGGCCGTCCGCTGCCCGCCGAGACGCGCGCCTATCTCGCAAAGCTCGCGTCGATCATAGGCGGCGCGGACGACAGCCGGCTTGCTGCCGCACCGCCGTCCGATCCTTTTGCATGGCGCAGGGCTGCATTGTTCGCGGCGCGGCCGAACGGCGATCCGGCCGCACCGGAAACGTCGTCCGGCGAACGCGCGGCTGACATGCGCGCTGCGGTCGAACCGCCCGCGAACAGCCTGTTCGTCGCGCTGTCGGGGCGGAGGCAGCCGTGAAGATCGCCTATGCCGATCCGCCCTATATCGGCTGCGCGCATCTCTATCGCGATCATCCCGACTATGCGGGCGAGGTCGATCATCCCGCGCTGATCGAGCGGCTCCAGCGAGACTATGACGGCTGGATTTTGCATGCCGCCGCGACGCCGGAATCGGTCGCCGTGCTCGCGCCGCTCGTGCGCGAGACCGGCGCGCGGTGGATGGCCTGGGTGAAAGGCTTTGCCGCGTTCAAGCGCAACGTGCCGGTCGCTTATGCGTGGGAACCCGTCATCGTGAAGCCCGCGCGCAAGCCGGTCGTAAGCAAGCGGCTGGTCCTGCGTGACTGGATCGAATGCCCGATCACGCTGCGCCGTGGGCTTACCGGCGCGAAACCCGAAGTGGTCGCTCATTGGGCGTTCGAGACGGTCGCCGCGCGTCCCGACGACACGCTCGACGACCTGTTCCCCGGCACCGGCGCCGTCGCCGAAGCGTGGCGAACCTGGCGCCTCAAGTTCGCGCTGCCGGGCGATCCCGTTGCAGCGCCGCCGCGGCCGAATTGCACGGTGGCTGCACGTCGAGAGGCGAGCGGCGCGCCATGACCGCCCCCGTTTTCAGATTGCCCGGTTGGAAGGTGGAAGTGCCTGGAAGGGCAGGAAAAAGCCGAAGGAAGGGACGGCAAGATAGAAAGCGCGCCCCAAATTCGCTGAAAGCCTATGTCTTTCAACGATTTGGCGCGGGTACGTCGGTCGGCGAGCGTGCCGCTCGGAAGAAAAAAGCCAGCAAAATCAAAGCGCCGAATGGCACTATGGGCCATTTTCGGCGGAAAGCGGCCCGGCCGTGAGCGAGGACGAGGATTTCCGCGTCCGGCCGGGCAAGGTCAGGAACAGGGGAGCCGGCCAGGGCCGCAAGGCGCAAGGACTTGTCGTCCAGGTGCTCCGCGTCGCCGCGCGCAGCGGCGGAGGCCGGCGAACGGCCGGCTGGGGCGGATCGCGCCAGCGCGGGCAATCGAACTTCGGCCGTGGCCGCACGTCCTTCGCACGCAGCCGCCTGTTCGGATCGGGCCGGCGCGTGCTGGTCAAGATTGTCCCTGTCACCCGTTTCCACCGGAATGGACGGCCGAGGGCGCCGCTGTCCGCGCACATCGCCTATCTCAAGCGCGAGGGCGTCACCCGCGACGGATCGCCCGCGCGGATGTTCGACGCCAATGGCGATGGCGCCGACGATCGCGCCTTCGCCGATCGGTGCAAGGACGACCGGCATCATTTCAGGATCATCGTCTCGCCCGAGGATGCGGCGGACCTGTCGGACCTTCGCGAATATACCCGCGATCTCGTTCGCCAGATGGAAGCCGATCTCGGCACCAGGCTCGAATGGGTCGCGGTCGATCACTGGAACACCGACAACCCGCATGTCCATCTGCTGGTGCGCGGCGTCGATGACCATGGCGCCGACCTTGTCATCAACCGGGACTATATCAGCCACAATCTGCGCTCGCGCGCCGAAGAACTGGCCTGGGCCGAGCTGGGTCCGAAACCGGAGCATGAAATCCAGCGCGCGCTCGAACGCGAGGTAACGGCCGAACGCTGGACCAGGCTCGACGCCGAGATCGATCGCACGGCGGACGCACTCGGCGTCATCGACTTGCGCCCCCAGCAGCCCGGACTCGACGATCCCCAGGTCCGCCGCCTGATGATCGGCCGCTTGCAGCATCTGGAAACTATGGGGCTCGCAGCCGAGGCCGCGCCCGGTCAGTGGGCACTGGCGTCGGATGCGCAAGCCAGGTTGCGCGAGCTGGGCACGCGCGGCGACATCATCCGCACGATCGGCAAGGCGCTGAACGGTCGCGGCCTGCAGCGCCCGCTCGACACTTACGAGATCGTCAGCGCAGCGCCGCAAAAGCCCATCGTCGGCCGGTTGATCGACAAGGGGTTGCACGACGAGCTGCATGGCTCGGCCTATGCCGTGATCGACGGCATCGACGGGCGCACCCACCATGTCCGGCTTCCGGGCATCGAGGCGCTGGATCGCAGCCCGGATATCGGCGGCATCGTTGAGCTGCGCGCCGTCGGCCGGCCGGGCGATCCGAAGCCGTCCCTGTTCCTGGCGACGCGATCCGATCTCGACCTCGCGGCTCAGGTGAAGGCGAGAGGCGCGACCTGGCTCGATCATCGTCTGATCGAGCGCGGCCGTGGAGTGACGGCCGCCGGCTTCGGATCGGAGGTGCAGCGGGCGCTCGACCAGCGCACCGACCATCTCGTGCGCGAAGGACTGGCCCGCCGCTTCGGCAACCGCGTGGTCCTGCAAGGCAACCTGATCGAGACGCTTCGCCGCCGCGAACTGGACGCGACAGGTGCCGAGATCGCGGGCCGGACGGGGCTCGCCTACCGGCCTACCAATCCCGGCGACAAGGTCGCCGGCACATGCCGCCAGCGCCTCGCGCTCGCCTCCGGTCGCTTCGCGATGATCGACGACGGGTTGGGCTTCCGGCTCGTCCCCTGGTCGAACGACCTTGAACGCCAGCTCGGGCGCCAGATCGCGGGCATCGCCCGCAACGGCGGCGGCATCGGATGGTCATTGGGCCGCAAGCGCGGCCTCGCCCCCTGAAAGAAGGAGACTCTCATGCCCGCTACCAAAATCCTCTGGGGCCAGATCATCGCCGTCTTCCTGATCGTGGTCGCCGCGATCTGGAGCGCCACACAATGGACCGCGGCGGCGCTGGCG
Organism: Novosphingobium sp. LASN5T; assembly: GCF_003856955.1. NCBI lineage: Bacteria > Pseudomonadati > Pseudomonadota > Alphaproteobacteria > Sphingomonadales > Sphingomonadaceae > Novosphingobium > Novosphingobium sp. LASN5T. The sequence continues at coordinate 8,623 of NZ_RQSI01000002.1, read as the reverse complement.
TATCAGCCCGAGCTTGGCGAACCCTGGTTCACGGCGCTCGGCTGGCCGGTCTATCCGCCCTACGCCTTCTTCTGGTGGTGGTTCAGCTACGACGCCTATGCGCCCGCCATCTTCCAGACCGGCGCCTGGATCGCCGCGTCGGGCGGCTTCGTGGCGGTCGCTGTCGCCATCGCCATGTCGGTCTGGCGCGCACGCGAGGCGAAGAACGCGGAAACCTATGGCTCGGCGCGCTGGGCGACCGAGGACGAGGTGCGTGCGGCCGGGCTGCTCGGCGACGACGGTGTGGTGCTCGGCAAGCTGGGCCGCGCCTATCTGCGCCACGACGGCCCCGAGCATGTGCTGTGCTATGCGCCGACCCGCAGCGGCAAGGGCGTCGGCCTCGTGATCCCCTCGCTTCTGACCTGGCCGGCATCGGCGATCGTTCATGACATCAAGGGCGAGAACTGGACGCTGACCGCGGGCTTCCGCGCGCAGCATGGCCGCGTGCTGCTGTTCGACCCGACCAACGCGGCGTCGGACGCCTACAACCCGCTGCTGGAGGTGCGGCGCGGCCAGTGGGAAGTCCGCGACGTGCAGAACGTGGCCGACGTGCTGGTCGATCCCGAAGGCAGCCTGGAGAAGCGCAACCACTGGGAGAAAACCAGCCACGCGTTGCTGGTCGGCGCGATCCTGCATGTTCTCTACGCCGAGCCCGACAAGACCCTGGCGGGTGTCGCCGCCTTCCTGTCCGACCCGGCGCGGACGATCGAGCAGACGCTGGCCGCGATGATGGCGACGCCCCATCTCGGCGAAGCCGGCGTGCATCCGGTGGTGGCCTCGGCCGCGCGCGAACTGCTCAACAAGAGCGACAACGAACGCTCGGGCGTGCTCTCGACCGCCATGTCGTTTCTCGGGCTTTACCGCGATCCCGTCGTCGCCCGGGTCACGCGCGCCTGCCACTGGCGCGTCATGGATCTCGTATCGGGCGAGCAGCCGGCGACGCTCTACCTCGTCATTCCCCCCAGCGACATCTCGCGGACCAAGCCGCTCATCCGCCTGATGCTCAACCAGATCGGGCGGCGGCTGACGGAGGAACTGCCGAGCGGCGCCAGGCGTCATCGCCTGCTGCTGATGCTCGACGAGTTTCCCGCGCTCGGGCGCCTGGACTTTTTCGAGAGCGCGCTGGCGTTCATGGCCGGCTATGGCCTGAAATCCTTCCTCATCGCGCAGTCGCTCAATCAGATCGAGAAAGCCTACGGGCAGGACAATGCGATCCTCGATAACTGCCATGTTCGGGTGAGCTTCGCGACCAACAACGAGAAGACGGGCGAGCGCGTGTCGAAGGCGCTCGGCACCAAGACTGAGATGCGCGCGATGAAGAACTACGCCGGGCACAGGCTCTCGCCCTGGCTCGGGCATCTGATGGTCTCGCGCTCCGAAACCGCCCGCCAGCTTCTGACCCAGGGCGAGGTCATGCAGCTGCCGCCCGACGAGGAAATCGTCATGGTGTCGGGCGTCCAGCCCATCCGCGCGAAGAAGGCTGCTTACTACGCCGATCCCCGTCTCGCCGCGCGGATCATGCCGCCGCCCGATCCGGCCGCATCGCCACCTCGGGAAATCCGTCCCGACGACTGGACGGGGCTCGCCGCTTCGGCCGATCCCGCCGAGATCGCGGCAATCATCCGGCGCCAGGAGGATGCCGCCAACAGCGGGCTGCGCCGCGAGCCCGAGCTTCCCGATCATGTCGCCATCGTGAAGGAGACGACGCCCGCACCGCCCGCGCAGGAGTTTTCCATCGTCGAGGACGAACCCGAGGATGCTGCGCGCCAGGCGGCGGCACGGCGGCGGATGCAGGGCGTCGCGCGGCAGGCGTCGCTCGATCCCGACGACGGCATCGAAATGTAGGAGATTCCCATGCGCGTGCGTCTCAACGTCTATTTTCCGCCCGAGCTGGCCCGTCAGGTCAGCGAGCTGGCGATCCGCCGCCGCATCTCGCGCTCGGCGATCGTGGAAGCCGCCGTCACCTCCTGGATGTCGCCGGACGGCGCCGACCGGATGGAGGCGGCCTTCGCCCGAAGGCTCGACCGGCTTTCGCGGCAGGTCCAGCGGCTCGAACGCAACACCGGCCTCACCACCGAGGCACTGGCGCTTTTCGTCCGCTTCTGGCTGGCGGTGACGCCGCCGCTGCCCGACGAGGATCAGGCGGCCGCCCAGGTCAAGGGCCGCAAGCGCTATGAGGGTTTTGTCGAGACGCTGGGCCGCCGCTACGCCAGCGGCAAGAGCCTGCTCGACGAAATACCGGAGGATATTGCAGGTCGTGACGGCGGCTCCACCGACACATGACAGTGCAGCGAACCAGCCGGGGCCGGCCATGCGCGAATCGGCCAGGTATCTTCACGAAATAGCGCGGGCGGAGAGCGGTGCTGAAAGCGTCAGACCGCAACGCGCACTTATCTGCCGCCGTCACTACTACGCCCTGACATAGTTGTTGCCTCGCGCGATTTCCTGTCTCTCTTGATGTGCCCCTGACGCCGGGCGGCGGTTCGCCCGGCCTAATTCAGGGGCCGTTTCTTGTCCGTCCAGCCGATCCGATCCGAAGCGAACACGCGCGGCGCGCGGATGCTGCGCACGGCGCTGGGGCCGTCGATCGCGGCCTGGCTCGACGATGCCGCCGTGATCGAGGTGATGCTGAACCCGGACGGACGGCTGTGGGTCGACCGGCTCGGCGAGGGCATCAGCGACACCGGCATGACGCTGGCCGCCGCTGACGGCGAGCGCATCGTCCGCCTGGTCGCGCATCATGTCGGCGTCGAGGTTCATGCCCGGTCCCCGCGCGTCTCCGCCGAGCTGCCCGAAGGGGGCGAGCGGTTCGAGGGGCTGCTGCCGCCCGTCGTCGCGGCCCCGGCCTTCGCCATCCGCAAGCCCGCCGTCGCGGTGTTCACGCTCGACGACTATGCGGCCGCCGGGATCATGTCGGCGGCCGAGGCGGCGGCATGCCGCGATGGCGTCGCCGCTCGCGCCAACATCCTCGTGGCGGGCGGCACCGGCAGTGGCAAGACCACGCTGGTCAATGCGCTGCTGGTGGAAGTCGCCAAGACCACCGACCGTATCGTCCTGATTGAGGACACGCGGGAGCTGCAATGCGCCGCGCCGAACCTCGTCGCCATGCGCACGAAGGATGGCGTCGTCTCGCTGTCCGATCTCGTCCGGTCCTCGCTGCGCCTGCGCCCTGATCGCATCCCGATCGGCGAGGTGCGCGGCGCCGAGGCGCTCGATCTCCTCAAAGCCTGGGGCACCGGCCATCCGGGCGGCATCGGCACGATCCACGCCGGAACCGCGCTCGGCGCGCTGCGCCGTATGGAGCAGCTCATTCAGGAGGCCGTCGTCACGGTCCCGCGCGCGCTGCTGGCCGAGACCATCGACCTGATCGCCGTGCTCGTCCGCGACGGGCACGGCCGCCGCCTCGCCGAGCTGGCCCGCGTCGAAGGGCTCGACGCCGCGACCGGCGACTACCGCCTCACGCCGCTCACCACCCCCCAGACCGGAGACCTGCCATGACCAACGACGCCACGCCTCTCAGGACCATGAAGGGCCGCCTGCTCGGCGGCACCGTGCTCGACCGCCTCGGCCATATCGGCATCACCGCGGCCGGGCTGCTCTACGCGATGCCCGCCCATGCGGGCGGATCGTCGATGCCGTGGGAGGCGCCGCTCCAGTCTATCCTCGAAAGCATCGAGGGGCCGGTCGCCAAGATCATCGCGGTGATGATTATCATCGTGACCGGGCTGACCCTGGCCTTCGGCGATACGTCGGGCGGGGCACGGCGGATGATCCAGATCGTGTTCGGTCTGTCGATCGCGTTCGCCGCGTCGAGCTTCTTCCTCTCGTTCTTTTCCTTCGGTGGCGGAGCGATGGTCGCATGACCGGCGCGGCCGATCATGGCGAGCCCATCGCGGGCTACTTCGCGCCGGTCCACCGGGCGCTGACCGAGCCGATATTGCTCGGAGGCGCCCCGCGCTCGCTCGCCATCGTCAACGGGACGCTGGCAGGCGCGATCGGGCTGGGCCTGCGCCTCTGGATCGCCGGCCTCGCGATATGGGCGATCGGCCATGCGCTCTCGGTATGGGCCGCGCGGCGCGATCCCCAGTTCGTCGACGTGGCCCGCCGCCACCTCCGCTACCCGACATGGATGCAGCCATGATGAGCTTGCGCGAATACAGGAACGGCGCCGCGCATCTCGCCGACTTCCTGCCCTGGGCCGCGCTGGTCGGGACAAGCGTCGTTCTCAACAAGGACGGCAGCTTTCAGCGCACCGCCCGTTTTCGGGGACCGGACCTTGATTCCGCCACGCCAGCCGAGCTGGTCGCCACCACGGCGCGGCTCAACAATGCGCTGCGCCGTCTCGGCTCGGGCTGGGCAATCTTCGTCGAAGCGCAGCGCACGCCCGCGCTCGACTATCCGGAATCGGACTTTCCCGATCCGGTCTCGGCGCTGGTCGATATGGAGCGGCGCGAACAGTTTCGCGAAGAAGGCGCGCATTTCGAGAGCGACTATTATCTGACGCTCCTCTGGATGCCACCGGCCGAGGACGCCGCCCGCGCCGAAACCTGGCTCTATGAAGGCCGTTCCGGCACGGGCGTCGATCCGTGGGAATTGCTCCAGAGCTTTACCGATCGCAGCGACCGGGTGCTCAATCTGGTCGAGGGCTTCGTGCCCGAGGTTTGCTGGCTCGATGACGGCGAGACGCTGACTTACCTGCACAGCACGATCTCGACCCGGCGCCAGCGCGTGCGCGTGCCGGAAACGCCGATGCATCTCGACGCGCTGCTCGCCGACGAGCCGCTGACCGGCGGGCTGGAGCCGAAACTCGGCGACCATCATCTGCGCACGCTGACGATCACGGGATTCCCGAGCGTCACCTTCCCCGGCCTGCTCGACGAACTGAACCGGCTCGCCTTCGAGTATCGCTGGTCGACCCGCGCGATCATGCTCGACAAGACCGACGCGACGAAGCTGCTGACCCGCATCCGCCGCCAATGGTTCGCCAAGCGCAAAAGCGTTGCTGCGATCCTCAAGGAAGTGATGACCAACGAGGCATCGACGCTGCTCGACAGCGATGCCTCGAACAAGGCGGCCGACGCCGACACTGCCTTGCAGGAGCTGGGCGCCGACTACGCCGGCATGGCCTATGTCACCGCCAGCGTGACGGTGTGGGACCGCGATCCCGCCATTGCGGCTGAAAAGCTGCGGCTGGTCGAAAAGGTCATCCAGGGTCGCGACTTCACCGTGATCCCCGAGGGCATGAACGCGATCGAGGCGTGGCTTGGGAGCCTCCCCGGCCACACCTATGCCAACGTCCGCCAGCCTCCGATTTCCACCATCAATCTCGCCCACCTGATCCCCCTGTCAGCAGTATGGGCGGGGCCGGAACGGGACGAGCATTTCGGTGCGCCCCCCTTGCTTTATGGCAAGACCGAAGGCTCGACCCCGTTCCGGTTTTCCCTTCATGTCGGCGATGTCGGGCACACCCTCATCGTCGGGCCGACCGGCTCCGGCAAGTCGGTGCTGCTTGCACTGATGGCGATGCAATTTCGCCGCTACGAGAACGCGCAGGTCTTCGCCTTCGATTTCGGCGGCAGCATCCGCGCGGCTGCGATCGGTATGGGCGGCGACTGGCAGGATCTCGGCGGGATGCTCGCCGACGAGGCCGGGGACGGCGTGCAGCTCCAACCGCTCGCCCATATTGACGACCCAGCCGAACGCGCCTGGGCCGCCGAATGGCTGGCGGCGATCCTCGCATCCGAGAATGTGACCGTCGACCCGCAGGCCAAGGAGCATATCTGGTCGGCGCTGACCTCGCTCGCCACCGCGCCGATCGCGGAACGGACCCTGACGGGCCTTGCCGTCCTGCTCCAGAGCCAGCAGCTCAAGCAGGCGCTCGCGCCCTGGTGCGTGGGCGGAGCATGGGGCCGGCTGCTCGATGCCGAGACCGAGCGGCTTGGCGAGGCCACCGTTCAGGTGTTCGAGACCGAAGGCTTGATGGAAAGCGGCGCGGCCCCGGCCGTCCTGTCCTACCTGTTTCACCGCATCGCGGGGCGGCTCGACGGCAGCCCGACGCTCATCGTCATCGACGAGGGCTGGCTGGCGCTGGGATCGCCCGCGTTCGCCAAACAGCTTTCGGAATGGCTGGTGACGCTGCGTAAGAAGAACGCCAGCGTCATCTTCGCCACCCAGTCGCTCGCGCAGATCGAGGGCAGCACGATCGCGCCCGCCATCGTCGAGAGCTGTCCGACCCGGATATTCCTGCCGAACGAACGCGCGGTCGAACCGCAGATCGCGGTGATCTACGAGCGGTTCGGGCTCAACGCCCGCCAGATCGAAATCCTGAGCCGGGCGACGCCGAAGCGCGATTATTACTGCCAGTCAAGGCGCGGCAACCGCCTGTTCGAGCTGGGGCTTGGCGAGGTCGCGCTGGCCTTCGCCGCCGCCTCTTCCAAGACCGATCAGCGCCGGATCGCGGAGCTGGTGGAGGCGCATGGCGCGCCTGCCTTCGCGGCCGAATGGCTGCGTCACCGCGGCTGCGCCTGGGCGGTCGAGCTTCTTCCCGAACCTCAACCCGATCCGCTGGCCGGAAACCGGGAAGATACCGGCCAGCTCCCCCTTGCCTTGAAGGACATGATCCCATGAAAGCCACCATCCTGCGCCGCGCCATGCTGGCCGGCGCGATCGCCACGTCCGGCATGATCGGCACCACCGCCGCGACGCCCGCGCACGCCCAGTTCGGCGGGATCGTCTATGACCCGACCAATTACGCCCAAAACGTGCTGACCGCCGCCCGGTCGCTCCAGCAGATCAACAACCAGATTCAGCAAATTCAGCAGCAGGCGACGAGCCTCATCAACGAGGCGCGCAATCTCGCTTCGCTGCCGCTCTCGACGGTCGACGTTCTCCAGCAGCAGGTCCGGCAGACGCAGCAGCTGCTTAGGCAGGCCCAGCGCATCGCCTACGATGTCCGGGACATCCAGAGCGCCTTCACCGACCGTTACAAGGGCACCGCGCTCACCGGCACCAACGCCCAGATGATCGCCAATGCGAACGCGCGCTGGGAGGACAGCGTCGGCGCGTTCCAGGACTCCTTGCAGGTGCAGGCCGGCGTCGTCGGTAATATCGAGGGCGCGCGCACCACGATGAACAGCCTGGTCTCGGCCAGTCAGTCGGCGACCGGCGCGCTCCAGGCCGCGCAGGCGGGCAACCAGCTTCTCGCCCTGCAATCGCAGCAGCTCGCCGACCTCACCGCCGCCGTCGCGGCGCAGGGACGGGCGCAGTCGCTCGACGCCGCGCGGCAGGCCGCGATCGAGGCGGAGGGGCGCGAACGCTTCCGCCGCTTCTTCGGCCGCGACTGACAGGAGAAGCCGCATGTCGCGCAATGCAAAGATCGCCGGTGTCGCCGCGCTCGGCGGCATCATGCTGGCCGTGGCGCTCGCGGGCTCGCGCGAACCGCATGAACCGCAGCTTGAAGCCGTCCTGCCCGTCCTTGAAGAAGGAGAGCAGGAGAAGCGGCTGGCGCGCGAACTGGAACGCTGCGCCACGCTCACCATGCCGGATTCCGGCTGCGAGGCGGCATGGGCGGAAAAGCGCCGCCGCTTCTTCGGCAAGGATGCCGACGCGCCCGCGCCGGGCGAGCATCCTGCGCTTCCCGCCGCATATGACAGCGACGGCAGCCGGGCTGACGAGGCGATCCGGCCGGAGCTTCCCGGCCCCTTTGTCCCCGCCGATCAGGCCGGGAGCACCGCGCCGTGAGTGACACCGGGATCGTCGATACCTTCCTCGACACCTTCACCAGCTACATCGACAGCGGCTTTGGCCTGCTCGGCGGCGAGGTCGGCTTCCTGTCCTCGACCCTTATCGCGATCGACGTGACCATCGCCGGGCTGTTCTGGGCCTGGGGCGCCGATGAGGACGTGATCCAGCGGCTGGTCAAGAAAACCCTCTATATCGGCGCCTTCGCCTTCATCATCGGCAATTTCCAGACACTGGCGACGATCCTGTTCGACAGCTTCGCGGGGCTGGGGCTCAAGGCGAGTGGCGATGCCCTCAGCCTCGCGGAGTTCATGAAGCCCGGCACGATCGCTGCAAAGGGTCTCGATGCGGCGCAGCCACTGATCGACGCGATGGAGGCCTATAACAGCCTCTGGTCGGTGTTCGCCAATCTCGCGATCATCGCCGTGCTGCTGCTCGCCTATCTGATCGTCGTCCTCGCCTTCTTCATTATCGCCATCCAGATATTCATCACCCTGATCGAGTTCAAGCTGGTGACGCTGGCCGGATTCGTCCTGCTGCCCTTCGCCTTCTGGAACCGCACCGCGTTCATGGCCGAAAAAGTGCTCGGCCATATCGTCTCCAGCGGGATCAAGGTGCTGGTGCTCGCGGTCATCACCGGGATCGGCACGACCCTGTTCAGCACGTTCACGGCGACGGTCGGTCCCGAACCCGACGCGCGGCAGGTTCTGGCGATCGCGCTCGGCGCGCTGTCGCTGCTCGGCCTGTCGATCTTCGGCCCCGGCATCGCCAACGGGATCGTCTCGGGCGGGCCGCAGCTCGGCGCGGGCGCGGCGGCCGGCACCGTGCTGGCGGCGGGCGGCGC